>NZ_PJJU01000055.1:0-207180 GCF_002929635.1 Cryobacterium sp. M25
CGCAAGTTCGGGACGGTCAAGAAGGACGTCAGACATATTTACCTCTTCTGCCACCCCGGCAACCCGGATATTAGTCCGGTCGTTCCCAGAATGGCCTCCAGCGGAGACCCGGTCAGGGATCGGTTGTGTGGGCGGCTACGTTGCGTACCTAAGATGTTTAAGGACGACGGGATAAAGCGCCGCGGTTGTGGCAAACGCAACGCTCCCGCCCATGAAACACCTAATTCTACAGGCTGGCGACGGGTTCAGCAGTGCGATCCAGCGTTTTCACATGTGGTCATCGAAGAGGGAGCAGAACCGGTGAATCGAATTACGGCGTGGTTGCCGACCAGGATTGACAGGCGTGTGCGTGTGATCGCGTGGATCTACCTCGCCGCCCAGATTCTGCTGGTCGGGACGGGTGGCCTGGTGCGCCTGACCAGCTCGGGCCTCGGTTGCCCCACCTGGCCCAAGTGCACCGCGGACTCAGTGGTCAACACGCCCGAGATGGGCATCCACGGCTACATCGAATTCGGCAATCGCCTGCTCGGAGTTGCCCTCGGTCTGGTCGCGATCGCGGCCTTCCTCGCCGTGGTGCGCCTCCGTAAGGAGCGCCCCGACCTGTTCTGGGTCTCCCTGCTCGCGGGGTTGGGCATCCCCGCGCAGGCCGTTATCGGCGGCATCAGCGTTCTTGCCCAGCTAAACCCCTATGTGGTCGGCATCCACTTCGTGATCTCCGTGATCCTGGTCGTGCTGTGCACCGTCTTCGTGCACCGGGTCTACACCGGCCGGGTGCCGCGCACCCTCGCGGTTCCGGTCTGGTATCGGACGCTGGCGTATGTCACGAGCGCGGTCGTGTTCGTCACGATCCTCGTCGGCATCCTCACCACCGGCTCGGGCCCGCACGCCGGGGACGCGGATGCTCCCCGCACGGGCCTTGACCCCGAAATCCTGCAGCGCGTGCACAGCTGGCCGGCCTACGTCACCGTTGCCCTCACCGTGGTTCTCCTGGTCGTGGCCTTCTCGCGCGCTCTGCCGACGCAGGGCTGGGCCCTTCTCCTTCTGCTCGCCGAGGCCATGCAGGTCGGCGTCGGCCTGATCCAGTCCAACACGGGGCTCCCTGCCGGGTTGGTCGGCATCCACATGGTGCTCTCCTGCGTGCTCGTGGCCATCCTGACCGCGCTCGTCCTGAACCTCAGCACACCGGTGGACGTGCGGGTGTCCCCCAGAGCGACCACCCCCGACCTGGTCGGTCGCCGGTAGCGACGTAAGTCCTCGTCGCTTAGTTGTGGTCATCACAGCCCGAACGCCGTGCCCGGTGTCGAACGGGAGCTGCGGGCTAGAACGGGAGCAGCGGATCAACTCCGACGGCCAGGAACAACAGGGTGAGATAGGCGATCGAACCGTGGAAGACGCGCATCGGCGACACCTCCACGTGACGGATCGCCAGGCCGTACAGCCGGTGCGTCTCGTAGATGAACCAGGCGCCGGTCACCAGGGCTACGAAGAGGTACAGCAGACCCATGTCCGCGATCGGTACGAGCAGGAGCGAGCAGGCGACGGTCGCCCAAGCGTACAGGATGACCTGAAGGCCCACCTGGCTGCGGCCGCGCACGACGGCGAGCATCGGCACCCCGGCGGCCTGATAGTCGTCACGGTATTTCATGGAAAGCGGCCAGTAGTGCGGCGGCGTCCACAGGAAGATGATCAGGAACAGGACGAAGGGCGGCCATGATAGGTCGCCGGTCACGGCGGCCCAGCCGATGAGCACGGGCATGCAGCCCGCGATGCCGCCCCAGACGATGTTCTGGGCCGTGCGGCGTTTCAGAACCATCGTGTAGAAGACGACATAGAGCAGGATGGCGCCCAGCGACAGGGCCGCGGCGAGCCAGTTCGTGAAGGCCAGCAGCCAGAGAATCGATGCCAGACCGACCAGCCAGGCGAACACCAGGGCCTGCCGGTCGGTGAGTTCCCCCGTGACGAGCGGGCGATTCTGGGTACGCTTCATCAGCCGGTCGATGTCCCGGTCGATGTAGCAGTTGAACGCCCCGGCAGAGCCGGCGCTAAGCGAACCGCCGATCAGGGTTGCCACGACCAGCCACAGGCTCGGGATGCCCTGTTCGGCCAGGATCATCGTGGGAGCGGTGACCACCAGGAGCAGTTCCACGACCCGCGGCTTGGTCAGCGAGAGGTAGGCCCTTGCCGTGCGCCGGAGCGTGCGTGGGGTGCTCAGGGTGTGGGTTTCGGCTGCTCCGGGCAAGGCTCCTCCAACGCTGGTGACAGTGACTGTGATTCTAGGCGAACTGTCGGAACCGAAACCGTCGACGGGCCGCCGGGGGTGCGTCACGAGACGACACATCACGGGTCCGAACCGGCGTTGCCTATACTGGGGGTGCTCGCCAATCTCGGTGCATGCATGCTGATCCACCGGAACCGGGCATCTGCTGCGACACCGTGATGACGCTGATATCCTCGGGCGCGCACAATAGCGGAAGCGGGTTCTCAGCAACCTTCTCCCTTGTCTTCAGAAGGGTCAATACCAAGTGGCAGCACTGCAGTGGGATTCAATTGACAGCAAGGCGGTCGACACCGCACGCCTCCTCGCGGCCGATGCCGTGGAGAAGGTCGGGAACGGGCATCCCGGTACCGCCATGAGCCTCGCTCCCGCGGCCTACCTCCTGTTCCAGAAGGTGATGCGGCGTGACCCGTCCGACAACGAGTGGATCGGTCGGGACCGTTTCATTCTCTCGGTCGGCCACAGCTCGCTCACCCAGTACGTGCAGTTGTACCTCGGTGGCTACGGACTCGAGCTCGAAGATCTAAAGGCTCTGCGCACCTGGGGTTCCAAGACGCCCGGGCACCCGGAGTACGGCCACACCGACGGGGTCGAGATCACGACCGGTCCTCTGGGCCAGGGTCTGGCCTCCGCCGTCGGCTTCGCCTACGCCTCCCGCTTCGAGCGCGGACTGTTCGACCCGGAGGCGTCGGTCGGCACGAGCCCGTTCGATCACTTCGTGTACGTGATCGCCGGCGACGGCGACCTGCAGGAAGGCATCACGAGCGAGGCCTCCTCCCTCGCCGGCCACCAGCAGCTCGGCAACCTGATCGCGATCTACGACAGCAACCAGATCTCCATCGAGGACGACACCAACATCGCCTTCACCGAGAATGTCGCGGCCCGCTATTCGGCCTACGACTGGCACGTGCAGACAGTCGACTGGAAGCAGACCGGCGCCTACGTCGAGGACGTCGCCGCACTCCACGACGCGATCGAGGCGGCCCAGGCAGTCACCGACAAGCCGTCGCTGATCATCCTGAAGACCATCATCGGCTGGCCCAGCCCGAAGAAGCAGAACACGGGCAAGATCCACGGTTCGGCGCTCGGCGCCGAGGAGCTGACCGCCGTCAAAACGGTCCTCGGTTTCGACCCCGCGCAGGCCTTCGAGGTCGCCGACGAGGTCATCGCGCACACCCGACAGGCCGTGGACCGCGGGGCCGCCGCCCACTCCGCCTGGAACGTCGAGTTCGAAGCCTGGGCGACCGCCAACCCTGAGCGCAAGATCCTGCTCGATCGGGTGCTCTCCGGCGACCTACCCGACGGCGTCGAGGCGGCCCTGCCCGTCTTCCCCGCCGGCACGGAGGTATCGACCCGTGCCGCGTCCGGCAAGGTCCTCACCGCGCTCGGCACGGTCATCCCCGAGCTGTGGGGTGGCTCCGCCGACCTCGCAGAATCGAACAACACCACCATCGGCGGTGCTGCCTCCTTCATTCCGAGCGAGCACTCCACCGGCGAATGGACCGGCAACCCCTACGGCCGCGTGCTGCACTTCGGCATCCGCGAACACGCCATGGCCGCCATCCTGAACGGCATCGTGCTGCATGGGAACACCCGCCCCTTCGGCGGCACCTTCCTGATCTTCAGCGACTACATGCGACCGGCCATCCGCCTGGCCGCGCTGATGCAGGCCCCCTCGATCTTCGTCTGGACCCACGACTCCGTCGCCCTCGGCGAGGACGGCCCCACCCACCAGCCGATCGAGCAGCTCGCGACCCTGCGCGCCATCCCCGGACTCGACGTGGTGCGCCCCGGCGACGCCAACGAGGTGTCCTGGGCGTGGAAGACGATCCTCGAGCGCCGCCAGGGACCGGCCGGCATCGTGCTGACCCGCCAGAACATTCCCGTGTTCGAGCGCGGCGAGGGCGACGCCACCGGCGACGTGCTCGCATCCGCCCGAAACGTGGCCCGGGGCGCCTACGTGCTCGCTGAGGCTGCGGGCGGCACCCCTGATGTGATCCTGATCGGCACCGGCTCCGAGGTGCAGCTGGCCCTGGCGGCCCGCGAGCAGCTCCGGGCCGAAGGCATCAACGCGCGCGTCGTGTCGGCCCCCAGCCTCGAATGGTTCCGGGAGCAGAGCGCCGAATACCGCGAGGCTGTCCTGCCCGCATCGATCACCGCCCGGGTATCCGTCGAGGCGGGAATCGCGTTGACCTGGGACAAGTACGTCGGCGACCGTGGCCGCAGCGTCTCGATCGAGCACTTCGGTGCGTCGGCCGATTACAAGACCCTGTTCCGTGAATTCGGCATCACGACGGATGCCGTCGTCGCCGCCGCCAAGGAAACTCTCGCCGCGCACTGAACCCACTGCGCCGGGACACCACACACCTGAATACCCTGCATTCCAAGGAGATACGAAATATGACTGAGAACACTCCCCTAGCCGAGCTGTCATTGGCCGGCGTCAGCATTTGGCTGGACGACCTGTCCCGGGAACGCATCGCTTCCGGCGGCCTGGCGAACCTGATCGACACGAAGAACATCGTCGGCGTGACCACCAACCCGACGATCTTCGCCGGCGCCCTCAGCAAGGGCGAGGCGTACGCGGAGCAGGTGGCCGCTCTTGCCGCCGCCGGCACCAGCGTGCACGACGCCGTGTTCGAGATCACCACCGACGATGTGACCGCGGCCAGCGATATCTTCCGCCCGGTTTACGATCGCACCCGCGGCGTCGACGGGCGCGTGTCGATCGAGGTCGAGCCCGGGCTGGCCCACGACGCGGCCGGCACGGTCACGCAGGCCCAGGAACTGTGGGCGAAGGTCAATCGACCCAACGCCATGATTAAGATCCCCGCAACGGTGGAAGGTCTCGAGGCGATCACCGCGACGATCGCCCTCGGCATCAGCGTCAACGTCACCCTGATCTTCAGCCTCGAACGTCACCGCCAGGTCATCAACGCGTACCTTTCCGGCCTGGAGAAGGCCAAGGCGGCCGGCCTCGACCTCAGCGTGATCCACTCCGTTGCGTCGTTCTTCGTCTCGCGGGTCGACACCGAGATCAACGCCCGCCTCGAGGTCATCGGGACGACAGCCGCGCTTGCGCTCAAGAGCAAGGCCGGCGTCGCGAACGCCCAGCTCGCCTATCAGGTCTACGAGGAAGCCTTCTCCACCGAGCGCGCCCTCGGCCTGATCAGCGCCGGAGCCAACAAGCAACGCCCCCTCTGGGCCTCCACCGGCGTCAAGGACCCCAGCCTCCCCGACACCCTGTATGTGACCAACCTGGTCGCGCCCGAGGTCGTCAACACCATGCCGGAGAAGACCCTCGAGGCCACACTCGACCACGGCGTCATCCCCGCGAACTCCATCACCGGCGCGTACGACGAAGCCAACCTGGTTCTCGACGCACTCGCGAACGAGGGTGTCTCGTACAACGACGTCACCCAGGTTCTAGAGGCCGAAGGCGTGGCCAAGTTCATCGTCTCGTGGAATGAACTCCTCGAGACCGTGACCGCTGCCCTCGAGACCGCCACGACGACCAAGACCGGGGCCGCACTGTGAGCTTGCACATCTCCGTGAGCGGCGCGGCGGCCGAGGCCGTTCGCACCACCGTCCCGACCCTGGTGGCCGACCTCGTCGCATCCGGGATCACCGCCCTTGACCCGGCCCTCTGGGGCCCCGAAGCCGAAGCCGAAGCCGCGAAGCGACTCGGCTGGACCGAGTCCGTTACGGATTCCCGTCCGCTGGTCGCGGAGATCCTTGCCCTGCGCGACTCCCTGCGGGCCGGCGGAGTCACCCGTATCGCCCTCACCGGCATGGGTGGCTCGTCGCTGGCGCCCGAGGTCATCACCCGCACCGCGGGCGTGAACCTCACCGTGCTCGACTCCACCGACCCCGGTCAGGTCCTCGCGGCCCTCGGCGAGAACCTGGCCGCCACCGCGCTCGTGGTGTCGTCGAAGTCCGGCTCCACGGTCGAGACCGACAGCCAGCGCCGTGTCTTCGAGCGCGCCTTCCGCGCGGCCGGCATCGACCCGGTCGAGCGCATCATCATCGTGACCGACCCTGGCTCCCCCCTCGACGCGGATGCCCGTTCCGTGGGCTACCGCGTCTTCAACGCGGACCCCACAGTCGGTGGACGTTTCTCCGTGTTGACTGCGTTCGGACTCGTTCCGTCCGGCCTTGCCGGCGTGGACATCGCCGAGCTGCTCGACGAGGCCGAGGCCGTTTCGCTTTCCCTTGCCGTGGACACCGCCGAGAACCCGGGGCTCATCCTGGGTGCGGCCATCGCCGCGACCACCCCGCGCCGCGACAAGCTCGCAATCGTCGAGGATGGCACCCACATCGTCGGTTTCGCCGACTGGGCCGAACAGCTGATCGCCGAATCCACCGGCAAACAGGGCATCGGCATCCTTCCTGTCGTGCTCGACCTGGACGCCCCCGAGCTGACCCTGGACCTGCCTGACCTGCAGGTTGTTCGCCTGGTCTCCGACGCCGGCCTCGACGTGTTCTCCGACAACGGCGGACACGACGAGATCCGGATCAGCGGCACCCTCGGCGCGCAGTTCCTCGTCTGGGAGTATGCCACCGCCGTCGCCGGCCGCTTGCTGGGCATCAACCCGTTCGACCAGCCGGATGTCGAGGCCGCCAAAAACGCGACCCGCGGTCTCCTCGACGCCCGTCCCGAACCGGTCCCCGCCGCGTTCATCACGGACGGAATCGAGATCCGCGGCACCGCGCACGTGATCGGCGCCGCCAGCGACCTGCCCTCCGCTATCGATGCCCTGATCGAGGAGCTGGGCACGGACGGCTACATCTCCGTGCAGGCCTACGTCAACCGGCTGGAACTGTCCCAGCTCGCCGAAATCCGTGATCTGCTGGCCGCACTGGCCAAGCGCCCGGTCACGTTCGGCTGGGGACCGCGGTTCCTGCACTCCACCGGCCAGCTGCACAAGGGCGGACCGGCCACCGGAGTGTTCCTGCAGATCCTCACCACCCCGGACGTCGACCTCGACATCCCGGAGCGCCCCTTCACGTTCGGGGAACTAATCCTGGCCCAAGCCAGCGGTGACGCCAGCGTGCTGGCGGACCATGGTCGCCCCGTACTGACGCTGACGCTGACCGACCCGGCCATGAACATCGCCACCCTGTTCGACGCACTGCGCTAACCCGTTCGGCGCCGGCCCGCGGGCCGGCGCCGAACAACGTGCTCGAACGCCACACCTCGAAGGAGCTGCATGTCCCCGGTGGAAATCACCCCGGAGTTCAATCCACTGCGTTCACCACACGACTACCGTCTGAATCGCATCGCCGGGCCCAGCAGCTTGGTGATCTTCGGCGTCACCGGTGACCTGTCGCGGAAGAAACTCATGCCGGCCGTCTATGACCTCGCCAACCGCGGCCTGCTCCCGCCGGGTTTCGCGCTCGTCGGATTCGCACGCCGCGACTGGACCAACGAGGACTTTATGAAAGTCGTGCACGACTCGGTCAAGGAGTACGCGCGCACCGAGTTCAACGAGGACGTCTGGACTCAGCTCGCCGAGGGCATCCGTTTCGTGCCGGGGTCGTTCGACGACGCCGCGTCGTTCCAACTGCTCAAGGACACCATTGCGCAACTCGATCGGGAGCGCGGGACGATGGGCAACCATGCGTTCTACCTGTCGATCCCGCCGAAGGCATTCCCGCAGGTCACGGAGCAGCTGCGCCGCTCCGGCCTGGCCGATCAGACGGACGGGCAGTGGCGGCGGGTCGTGATCGAGAAGCCGTTCGGCAGTGACCTGCAGACCGCGCGCGAACTCAACGCCGTGGTCGAGTCGGTCTTCCCGCCCGACTCGGTCTTCCGCATCGACCATTACCTGGGCAAGGAGACGGTGCAGAACATTCTGGCCCTCCGCTTCGCGAACCAGTTGTACGAACCGATCTGGAACACCAACTACGTCGACCACGTGCAGATCACCATGGCCGAGGACATCGGCGTGGGCGGTCGGGCCGGCTACTACGACGGCATCGGCGCAGCCCGGGACGTCATCCAGAACCACCTGCTGCAGCTTCTGGCGCTAACCGCCATGGAGGAACCAATCTCCTTCGACGCTGCCGACCTGCGCACGGAAAAAGAGAAGGTTCTCGCCTCCGTCCGGCTTCCCGACGACCTCGCCCGTGGCACGGCCCGCGGCCAGTATGCCGGCGGTTGGCAGGGCGGCGAGAAGGTCGTGGGGTTTCTGGACGAGGACGGGATGGACCCCGAATCCCTCACCGAAACGTATGCCGCGCTGCGGCTGACCATTGAGAACCGCCGGTGGTCAGGGGTGCCCTTCTACCTGCGTGCGGGCAAGCGTCTGGGCCGCCGGGTCACCGAGATCGCCGTGGTGTTCAAACGAGCCCCCCAGCACCTCTTCGGCAAGGGAAACTCCGCACCGTTGGGCGAGAACGCCCTGGTCATCCGGGTGCAGCCCGACGAAGGCGTCACCATCCGTTTCGGCTCCAAGGTGCCCGGTGCCGGCATGCAGGTGCGCGACGTGACGATGGACTTCGGCTACGGCCACGCCTTCACCGAGGCCAGCCCCGAGGCCTATGAGCGGCTCATCCTCGACGTGCTCCTGGGCGACCCGCCGCTCTTTCCCCGGCACGAGGAGGTCGAGCTGTCGTGGAAGATCCTCGACCCGATCGAGGAGTTCTGGGCGAAGCAGGGCCAGCCCGAGCAATACCGGCCGGGAACCTGGGGTCCGGTCTCGGCCGACGAACTGCTGTCCCGCGACGGCCGACATTGGAGACGCCCATGATCGTCGATCTGCCCAACACGACCACCTCCAAGATCTCCAAGGCCCTGGTGCGCATCCGCGAAGAAGGCGGCGCGGTGGCCCTCGGCCGCGTGCTTACGCTCATCATCGCGTCCACCATGGGCCGCGAGGAGGAGGCCATCGAGGCCGCGAACGACGCGTCCAGGGAACACCCCATGCGCGTGATCGTGCTGTCAACGATGGACCAGGATGACACGGCCTCCCCACTCGCCCCCCGCGTCGACGCGGAAATCCGTGTCGGCGGGGACGCGGGCGCCAGCGAGGTCATCGTGCTGCGCGCCTACGGTGAGGCCGCCAGCGACCCGGAAAGCCTGGTCACCGGCCTGCTCCTGCCCGACGCCCCCGTCGTGGCCTGGTGGCCCGGTGTGGCGCCCACTGTGCCAGCGGATTCGCCCCTCGGGCGCATCGCCCACCGGCGCATCACGGATGCTTCCGCGCAGCCCGACCCGCAGGCCGCGCTTCATCACCTCTGCAGTTCATACCGTCCCGGCGACACGGACTTCGCCTGGACCCGCCTCACCCTCTGGCGCGCCCAGCTGGCGGCGGTCCTCGACCAGCCGCCCTACCTGCCTGTGACCGCCGTGCAGGTGACCGGTGCCGCGGACTCGCCGTCCACGACCCTGCTCGCCGCCTGGCTCGATCTGCAGCTGCAGGTCTCGGTGGACTACGAGTTCACTACGGGGCCGCTGTCCCACGGCATCCGGAGTGTGCACCTGACGCGCTCCGCCGGGCTCATCTCGCTCGAACGAGACGTGCCCGACATCGCCAGACTCACCCAGCCCGGCCAGCCCGTTCAGGACCTCACCCTCAAGCGCCGGAGCCTGCGGGACTGCCTCAGCGACGAGCTGCGCCGCCTCGACCCCGATGAGCTGTATGGTGAGGTCATCACGCGCGGCCTACCGCACCTTGACGATGTGGTCGCAGAACACAACGAAGGACGACCGTGACCAACGAACGACGCGTACTCGTGCACACCGATCGCGCGGCCCTGGCCGCCTCGGTGGCGGCCCGATTCATCACAACGACCGTGGACCTCCTGCACGAACAGGGAGAAGTCAACGTGGTCCTGGCCGGCGGCAGCGTCGCGATCGAGGTCTTGGAAGCTGTCAACGCCTCCGCGGCCCGCGACACCATCGACTGGGGCCTGGTCACGTTCTGGTGGAGTGACGAGCGCTGGGTGCCCAAGGAGCACCCCGACCGCAACGAGCGCCAGGCTCGCACCGCCCTACTCGACCACATCCAGATCCCGGAGGCGAACATCCACCCCTTCGCCGCCTCGGACGAGGGAGTCGACCTCGACACCGCAGTCGAGAGCTACGCCGCGTTGCTCGAGTCCGCCTCGATCGAGGGAACCGACCTGCCGCGCTTCGACATCACCTTCCTCGGCGTGGGGCCGGACGGCCACGTCGCCTCCCTATTCCCGCACCAGGCCGGCATCCGCGAACACAGCAAGAGCGTGCTCGCCGTGCGCAACTCTCCCAAGCCCCCGGCGGAGCGGCTCAGCCTCAGCCGACCGGCCCTGAACTCCTCACGGTGCGTGTGGATGGTGCTGGCCGGGCCGGACAAGGCATCGGCGCTCGGTCTCGCCCTAGCCGGCGCCAGCCGCGACGAGGTGCCCGTGGCGGGCATCAAGGGCCGCCGGTACACGAACTTCTTCGTCGACCGGGAGGCCGCTGCGGAGGTCCCCGAGAACCTCACCGCGTCGACGTTCTAGAACAGTCCCCTGCTCGGGCAGACCCGCACACCGAGAACGGCCCCGACCGGAGTCGGGGCCTTTCTCGGTGAACGACAGGCGTGCGTGTCCAAACGTCAGTTCGTCGCGGACAGCTTGCCCCGGCGCACGCGCAACTGCTGCAACGCTTCTTCGAGGAGCGATTCTGCCTCTTCCTCGGTCCGGCGTTCCTTCACGTAGGCAAGGTGCGTCTTGTACGGTTCAAGCTTGACCACCGACGGCGGGTTCTCTTTGTCGCGCCCGGCCGGGAGCCCCGACGACGGGCAGTCGATGGTCACCGGGATCTCTTCATCGGGGAGGTTTGCCGCGAAGTAACGCACGGTCTCGTTGCCGAGGGCGTCCCAGTAGGACACCTTGATGCGGTCCGCGTGAAAACCGCGGTCCTGCTCGCCCATGGGGCCGGCACCGACCCGGGATCCTCTGATTGCGCTGCCACCAGATGCCATTATGTTCCTCCGCTTGAAAAGGGCGTTGTAGCCGATTGACCGGTTGAGCTAGAGCTCGTCGAAACTGTGAAACGGGAGGCTAAAGCCCCGTGTCGAACTTGGTGATGAGTCCCAGGATTACGATGCAGGTAATCCAGAGCAACCCCAGGATGACGGTGATGCGGTTGAGGTTGCGTTCCGCCACACCGGACGCACCGAGGTTGGAAGTGACACCTCCGCCGAACATGTCGGACAGACCGCCACCACGCCCCTTGTGAAGCAAAATGAGCATGGTCAACAGGAGACTCGTAATTCCGAGCAACACCTGCAGCACAACCTGGAGAATCTCCACGCGAAACCTTTCACAGTGCGATGGGCCCAAAAAACCCATCAAGATCAGTGATAATCATAGCCTGACTCACGAACCAGCCCACCGACCCCCTGTTGGGGAACGATGGGCTGCTTCGAGGCCTGCTGCCGAGTTGAGACAGCAGATGTGGTGCAGTTGTCTTGTTACAGACCGACGTGCTGCTGGAACCGGACGATGCTCGAGAATTCGTCGATATCCAGGCTGGCGCCGCCCACCAGGGCGCCGTCCACGTTCGGCTCGCGCATGAAGCCCGCGATATTAGAACCCTTCACGGAACCGCCGTACAGGATGCGGGTCTTGTCGGCCACATCCTGGCCCAGCGTCTCCGTGAGCACGAGACGCAGTTGCGCCGCCACCTGCTCGGCCTGCTCCGGCGTTGCCGCCTTGCCGGAACCGATCGCCCAGACGGGCTCGTAGGCGACGACGAAGTCGGCCGCGTTGGTCACGCCGGCCAGGGCCGCGCGCAGCTGGGCGACCGGTACGGCGCTCGGGCCGTGCAGTTCCAGGTCCGCGGCAGACTCGCCGACGCAGATGATCGGAACCAGGTTGTGCTTGAGCGCTGCCGTGACCTTCGCCGCGACGATTTCGTCAGTCTCGGCGTGCAGTGTGCGGCGCTCGGAGTGACCGATCAACACATACTTGCACTCAAGCTGCGCGAGGAACGCGCCGGAGATCTCACCGGTGTACGCACCCGAATCCTGGGCCGACAGGTCCTGGCCGCCGAAGGCGATCGGGAGCTTGTCAGCGGAGACGAGCGTCTGCACGGAGCGGAGGTCGGTAAACGGTGGGAACACCGCGACCTCGACCGCTGCGACATCGTGCTTCGCATCCTTGAGATTCCAGGCGAGCTTCTGGACGAACGCGATGGCCTGGAGGTGGTCCAGGTTCATCTTCCAGTTTCCGGCAATCAGCGGAGTGCGCCGTGGGTGTTCGTTTACTGCCATCCGAGGACCTCCAGTCCTGGCAGGCGCTTACCCTCGAGGAACTCGAGGCTCGCGCCGCCGCCGGTAGAAATGTGACCGAACTGGTCATCGGTGAAACCGAGGATGCGCACGGCCGCGGCCGAATCTCCACCACCGACGACACTCAGGCCGTCGACCTCGGTCAGCGCGCCGGCCACCGCACGGGTGCCCTCCGCGAACGGCGCCAACTCGAACACGCCCATCGGGCCGTTCCAGAAGACCGTCTTCGACGACCGGATGATGTCGGCGAACGCCGCAGCGGTCTCCGGTCCGATGTCCAGGCCGAGACCGGAGGCACCGAACGTGGTGCTCTCGATCGCGTCGGCCGGGCTGACCGCCACCTCGGCGTCTGCCCCGAACTTGGAGGCGACGACGATATCCGTCGGCAGCACGATCCGCACGCCCAGGCGCTCCGCTTCCTGAAGGTATCCGCGAACGGTTTCGATCTGGTCGGCCTCCAGCAGGCTTGCGCCCACCTTGTGGCCCTGAGCGGCGAGGAACGTGTACGCCATGCCGCCGCCGATGAGCAGCGAGTTGACGCGGGGCAGCAGGTGCCCGATGACGCCGAGCTTGTCGGACACCTTCGAGCCGCCCAGAACGACCGCGTACGGCACTTCGGGCTTCTCGGTGAGGCGGTTCAGGACTTCGAGCTCAGCGGCGATCAGGAGGCCGGCCGCGCTGGGAAGGATCCCGGCGAGGTCGTACACACTGGCCTGCTTGCGGTGCACGACGCCAAAGCCATCCGAGACGAGCACATCGCCCAGAGCGGAAAGCTCCGTGGCGAAGGCGCCGCGCTCGGCGTCGTCCTTGGCGGTCTCCCCCGCGTTGAAGCGGAGGTTCTCGAGAACAACCACGTCACCGTCGGTGAGGGCGGCAACGGCAGCCTGAGCCGACGCCCCGACCGTGTCCGTGGCGAATGCCACGTCCGCGCCCAGGAGCTCGCCGAGACGGTCGGCAACGGGAGCCAGGCTGTACTTGGCTTCCGGTGCGCCCTTCGGGCGACCGAGGTGCGACACGATCACAACTCGCGCGCCCTGCTCGATGAGGGCCTTGATGGTGGGCAAGGATGCCCGGACGCGCCCGTCGTCGGTGATCTGACCGTCTTGCAACGGCACATTCAGGTCACAACGGACGATGACGCGCTTTCCGCCGAGCTGCCCCAGTGAATCAATAGTACGCAGCGTCACTGCGGACTCCGTTAGAGGCTCTTGGCGACGAGCGCGGTGAGGTCAACCATGCGGTTGGAGAAGCCCCATTCGTTGTCGTACCATGCGGACAGTTTGACCTGGTCGCCGATGACGCGAAGCAGGCCGGCGTCGAAGATCGAGGAGTGCGGGTCGGTGACGATGTCACTGGAGACGATCTCGTCTTCCGTGTACATGAGGATGCCCTTGAGGGGACCCTCGGCGGCAGCCTTGTACGCGGCCTTGATGGCCTCGACGGTGACGGGACGCTCAGCAACGACGGTGAGGTCGGTGATGGAGCCGGTGGGAACCGGAACGCGCAGCGCGAAGCCGTCAAGCTTGCCCTTGAGCTCAGGCAGAACCAGGCCGAGGGCCTTGGCGGCACCGGTCGAGGTCGGAATGATGTTCAGAGCGGCCGCGCGGGCACGACGCAGGTCAGAGTGCGGGCCGTCCTGCAGGTTCTGGTCGGCCGTGTACGCGTGGATCGTGGTCATCAGGCCGTGCTTGATGCCGAAGTTGTCGTTGAACACCTTCGCGAGGGGCGCGAGGCAGTTCGTGGTGCACGACGCGTTGGAGATGATGTCGAACTTGGCCGGGTCGTAGTCCGCCTCATTGACGCCCATGACGATGGTTGCCGCATCGCCGGAGGCCGGAGCGGAAACGATGACCTTCTTGGCACCGGCGGTGATGTGCTTGCGCGCATCCTCGGCCTTGGTGAAGCGTCCGGTGGATTCGATCACGATGTCGACGCCCAGGGCTGCCCAGGGCAGGTTGGCGGGGTCGCGCTCGGCAAGAACCTTAATCGGCTTGCCGTTGACGAGGATGGTGTCTCCATCGACCTCGACGGTGGCGGGAAGGCGACCGGTGATGGAGTCATATTTAAGAAGGTGAGCCAGCGTCTTCGCCACGGTGAGGTCGTTCACGGCGACGATCTCGATGTCGCTGCCCTGGGCCAGGACGGCGCGAAAATAATTACGGCCAATGCGGCCAAATCCGTTAATACCAATCTTTACAGACACGAATGTCTCCTATTCTTGTGCGCCGAGGCGCGTTGTGGTGGGTGAATCGGACGGGCTGCGGGCCCCCGTGGGGGCCGACTCCTCTCAGGAAAGGAGCAGCAGTCCGGCGGTCTTTTCTCGTGCGATGGTGAAGCGTTCCTGGACGTTGGCCCAGTTGACGATGTTCCAGAACGCCTTCACATAGTCCGCACGAACGTTGCGGTAGTCGAGGTAGTACGCGTGCTCCCAGACGTCGAGCATCAGCACCGGAATCGTGCCGGCCGCAAAGTTGGCCTGCTGGTCGAAGAACTGCTGAATGATCAGGCGCTGGCCGATCGAGTCCCAGGCGAGAACCGCCCAGCCGGAGCCCTGTACGCCAAGGGCCACGGCCGCGAAGTGGGCCTGGAACTTGTCGAAGGAACCGAAGTTGTCCTCGATCGCGCTAGCCAGGTCACCGGTGGGCTTATCTCCGCCATCGGGCGACAGGTTGGTCCAGAAAATCGAGTGGTTGACGTGGCCGCCGAGGTTGAACGCGAGGTCCTTCTCGAGCTTGTTCACAAAGGTGAGGTTGCCGCTGTCGCGAGCCTCGGCCAGCTGGGCCAGGGCTGTGTTGGCCCCGGTGACGTAGGCCTGGTGGTGCTTGCCGTGATGGAGTTCCATGATGGTGCCGCTGATGCTCGGCGCAAGGGCCGAGTAGTCGTAGGCCAGAGCCGGAAGTGTGTATTCAGTCAAGATGCATCTCCTCTGTAGTTGTCGGCGCGTAACGCTCCGCCACCCGTTCGTGAGCAACAATTCCAGTCTACTCAGGATGCGCTGTGGCTGTGACGAACGTGGATGAACGCTGAACGCCGGGCAGGTCAGACGTCATCGAGGTCGGCCGGGAGGTTCGCGTCCGTGCCCGGGATGCCCAGGTCGGCGGCCTTCTTGTCGGCCATGGCCAGCAGGCGACGGATGCGGCCGGCGACGGCATCCTTCGTCATGGGCGGGTCCGCGTGGTGACCGAGCTCGTCGAGGCTGGAGTCGCGGAAGGAGAGGCGCAGCTCGCCCGCATAGCGGAGGTGCTCCGGGATCTCCTCGTCAAGGATTTCCATGGCGCGCTGCACGCGCGCGCACGCGGCCACCGCGGCCTGAGCGGAGCGGCGCAGGTTCGCGTCGTCGAAGTTGACCAGTCGGTTCGCAGTCGCGCGCACCTCGCGACGCTGGCGGAGGGCCTCCCAGTTGAGCACGGTCTCCTGCGCCCCCATCTGCACGAGCATGGCGCCGATGGCGTCGCCGTCGCGGATGACGACCCGGTGCACGCCCCGAACCTCACGCGCCTTGGCGACGACTCCGAGGCGGCCGGCGGCTCCCACGAGGGCCATGGCAGATTCGTTCCCGGGGCAGGTGACCTCCAGCGCCGCCGAACGACCCGGGTCGGTCAACGAGCCGTGGGCGAGGAAGGCTCCACGCCAGACAGCGGCGATCTCTTCCTTCGAGCCCGTGGTGAGCCGGTTCGGCAGACCGCGAATCGGGCGCCGTCTCGCGTCGAGCAGCCCGGTCTGGCGCGCGAGGGTTTCGCCGCCGTCAAGCACTCGCACCAGGTAGTGGCTGGCGCGCCTCAGGCCGGCGGCGGGGATCACGGTCACGTCGCTGCGCACGCCGTAGAGCTCAGCGAGGTCTTTGCGCACCCTCCTGGCGAGGAGAGGGGTGTCGAGCTCTGACTCGATGGCGATCCGGCCGGAAATCATGTGCAGTCCGCCGGAGAAGCGGAGAATGGTGGCAAGTTCCGCTGCACGCACCGTGGTCTTTGAAATTTCGACGCGAGCAAGCTCGTCTTTGACGTCGGCGGTGAGTGCCAATCGCTTGTCCATTCTGTCGTCCTGGCCTGATGTGGGGCCGAGTTGTAGTCGTTCTGGCCGGAGTGGGCGTCTGCGGGATGCAGTCGCCCATGACCGGGTTATTCCCGTCCGAGGTCGCGATTCTTGACGCTGACCGCGACACCGGGGAAGTCCTTGACCAGGGCCGCGATTTCCGCGGCCATGGCGACCGAGCGGTGCTTGCCGCCCGTGCACCCGACCGCGATGGTCGCGTGGCGTTTGTTCTCCCGCTGGTACCCCGCGAGGACCGGTTCCAGGGCCGCCGCGTAGTGCGAGATGAACTCCCGCGCCCCGGTCTGGGCGAGAACAAAATCCCGCACCTCGGAGTCTTGGCCGTTGTGGCTGCGCAGTTCGGGAACCCAGAACGGGTTGGGAAGGAAACGCACATCGGCGACCATGTCGACGTCGGTGGGAAGGCCGTACTTGAAGCCGAAACTCATCAGCGTGACGTGCACCCCGGCGGCGTCCTCGGCGGCGAAGCGGTCCGAGATCGACGTGGCCAGCTGGTGGATGTTGAGATCGGAGGTGTCAATGACGAGGTCGCAGGACTCGCGCACGGCGCTGAGCTTGACGCGCTCGGCCGCGATGCCGTCAAGGATCGTGCCGTCGCCCTGCAGCGGATGCGGTCGTCGCACGGATTCGAACCGTCGCACGAGCACGTCGTCGCGGGCTTCGAGGAAAATGACCCGCACCTGGGACGTCTTCCGCAGCGAGTGCAGGATCTCCTGGAAATCGGTGAAGAAGTCTCGGCCGCGGATATCGACCACGGCGGCGATCTTCGGCAGGCTGGTGCCGGCCCGGCCGACGAGTTCGGCCAGCGGGCGCAGCATCTGCGGCGGAAGGTTGTCGACGACGTACCAGCCCAGGTCTTCCAGCGCGTTGGCCACGGTGGAGCGGCCTGCGCCGGACATCCCCGTCACGATAAGCATTTCCTGCCTGTCGTTCTCCGTTGTCATTCTGGACTGCGCCTTCGATCGGGTGGAACCTAAGTGTCCAGCCTACCGATCAGCCGGACCGTTCAGGCGCGCAAGTGGCGATGAATCGCCTCGGCCAGCACCGGACCGATGCCGCGAACGTCGGCAATCGCCTCCGCCGGCGCCTCCTTGAGCCGGGTGACGGAGCCGAAATGCTGCAGGAGCAACTTGACTCTGGCCGGGCCGAGACCGGGGACCTCGCCCAGCACCGACGTGATGTCCCGCTTCCTTCTCGAGCGCTGGTGCATGATCGCGAACCGGTGCGCCTCGTCGCGGATGCGCTGGATCAGGAACAGGGCGTCACTGTTGCGCGGCAGGATCACCGGGTAGTCGGAGTCCGGCAACCAGATTTCCTCGAGCCGCTTCGCGATTCCGCACAGCTGGATACCGGTGACGCCGGATTCGCGCAGCGCCCGCGCCGCCGCGGCCACCTGAGGCTGGCCGCCGTCGACGATGAGCAGGTTCGGCTGGTACCGGAACTTCTTGCGCTTCACCGTGGCATCGGCCTCGCTCTCCGGCGCCGCTTCCTCGTCGGGGATCAGGTAGGCCAGGCGGCGGGTAAGCGTGCGGTAGATGGAGTCCGTGTCATCCGTGGACTCGGGGATGCTGAACCGGCGGTACTCGTCGGTTCGCGGCAACCCGTCTTCGAACACCACCATGGAGGCGACGATGTTGGTGCCGCTCAGGTGCGAGACGTCGTAGCATTCCATCCTGAGCGGCGCAGACGGCATCTCCAACGCCTCCTGGATGTCTTCGAGGGCCTTGGACCGGGCGACGAAGTCGGAGCTCCGCCGGGTCTTGTAGAGCATCAAGGCATGCTTGGCGTTCTGGGTCGCCGTGGCGAGCAGGGCGGCCTTCTCGCCCCGCTGGGCAGCGACAAGCCGGACCTTGCGTTTGCCGACGCCGGCCAGCCAGGTTTCCAGCGCCGCGGCGTCGTCGGGCAACTCCGGCACAACGATCTCCCGCGGAGGCACGGCTCCGGAGCCGTAGGCCGTCAGCATGATCGAGTCGATCAGGTCGCTCGTCGTGAGGTCCAGTTCCTTGTCGACCATCCAGCCGCGCACACCGCGGATGCGGCCGCCCCGCACGATGAACAGCTGCACCGCCGCGGCGAGTTCATCCTGGTCGATGGCGAACAGGTCGATATCGACGCTGTCGCGGAGCACGACGGCGCTCTTCTCCAGAACGGCGTTCAGCGCCCGCACCTGGTCGCGCCGTTTGGCGGCGACCTCGTAGTTCTGGCCCACCGCGGCATCCTTCATCTCCGCGGTCAGCTGGTTGATCAGCTTGCGATCCTGGCTGCCCATGAAGCTGACGAACTCATTTACGATCACCCGGTGCTCCTCGATGGAGACCAGGCCGGAACAGGGGCCGAAGCACCGCCCGATCTGCCCGCCGAAGCAGGGCTTGCCGGACTGAATGGCTCGTTTGTAGTTGGCGTTGTTGCAGGTGCGGATGGGGAAGGCTTTGAGCATCAGCTCGATTGTCTCGTGCACGGCCCAGACCTTCGGGTACGGTCCGAAATACCGGGCGCCGCGGATGCCGGTGGTGCGGGTGACGAGAGCCCGCGGCGCCTCGTCGGCGAGGGTCACCGCGAGGTACGGGTAGGACTTGTCGTCCTTGAACCGCACGTTGAAGGGCGGGTCGAACTCGTTGATCCAGGTCCACTCCAGCTGGAGGGCCTCGACCTCGGTGCCGACGACCGTCCACTCAACCGAGCTGGCCGTGGTGACCATGCGCCGGGTGCGCTCATGCAGGCTGCTCAGCGGGGCGAAGTAGTTCGCGAGCCGCGCCCGCAGGTTCTTGGCCTTGCCGACATAGAGTACCCGCCCGGTTTCGTCACGAAATCGGTACACCCCGGGACTCGTGGGGATCTCGCCCGTCTTGGGGCGGTAGCTCAGCGCATCGGACATGATGGTTCCTGAGGCGGTCAGTGTGCCGCCAGGATCTCCTTCAGGAACATGCCCGTGTGGCTCTTCTTCACGGTGGCGACGTGCTCCGGGGTTCCGGTGGCAAGCACGCGGCCCCCGCCGGAGCCGCCCTCGGGACCGAGGTCGATCACCCAGTCGGCGGATTTTATCACGTCGAGGTTGTGCTCGATCACGATCACGGTGTTGCCCTTGTCGACCAGGCTGTTCAGCACAAGCAGCAGTTTGCGCACGTCTTCGAAGTGCAGGCCGGTCGTGGGCTCGTCGAGCACGTACACGCTGCGGCCATTGGACCGGCGCTGCAGCTCGGTGGCCAGCTTGACACGCTGGGCCTCGCCGCCGGACAGCGTCGTGGCGCTCTGGCCGAGGCGCACGTAGCCGAGGCCGACCTCGACGAGGGTGTTCAGGAACCGGTGGATGGACGAGATCGCCTCGAAGAAATCGGCGGCCTCGCTGATCGGCATGTCCAGCACCTCGGCGATGCTTTTACCCTTGTAGTGCACGGTGAGGGTGTCGCGGTTGTAGCGCGCTCCCCCGCAGACCTCGCAGGCAACGTAGACGTCGGGCAAGAAGTTCATCTCGATTTTGATCGTGCCGTCGCCGGAGCAGGCTTCGCAGCGGCCGCCCTTGACGTTGAAGCTGAACCGGCCGGGCAGGTAGCCGCGCGCCTTAGCCTCGATCGTCTCGGAGAAGAGGGTGCGGATCTTGTCGAAGACGCCGGTGTAGGTGGCAGGGTTGGAGCGCGGCGTGCGCCCGATCGGGGCCTGGTCGACGTGGATGACCTTGTCGAGCTGCTCGAGCCCGGTGACGCGGGTGTGCCGGCCGGGGAGTTTACGGGCGCCGTTGAGCCGGTTGGCCAGTACCCGGTACAGGATGTCGTTGACGAGAGACGACTTGCCCGATCCGCTGACGCCGGTCACGGCCGTGAACGTGCCGAGCGGGAAGCTGACCGACACCTTCTTGAGATTGTTGGCCTCCGCGCCGATAACCGAGATTTCGCGCGCCGGGTCGATCTCGCGCCGGGTGGCCGGGGTCGGGATGGACCTGCGGCCGGCAAGGTAGTCCCCGGTCAGCGACTCCGTGTTGGTGAGCAGGTCGGCGTAGGAACCGGAGTGCACGACATGGCCGCCGTTGACGCCGGCGCCCGGGCCGATGTCGACGACCCAGTCGGCCGTCTTGATGGTGTCTTCGTCGTGCTCAACCACGATCAGGGTGTTCCCGAGGTCGCGCAGGGTTACCAGGGTCTCGATCAGCCGTCGGTTGTCGCGCTGGTGCAGGCCGATGCTCGGTTCGTCGAGCACGTACAGCACCCCGGTCAGGCCGGACCCGATCTGGGTGGCCAGACGGATGCGCTGCGCCTCGCCGCCGGACAGGGTCGCCGCGGCCCGGGCCAGGTTGAGGTAGTTCAGGCCGACGCGGATCAGGAAGTCCAGGCGCGCCTTGATCTCTCGCAGCACCTGCGCGGCGATGACAGCCTCCCGGTCGGTCAGCTCGAGCTTGTTCATGAAATCGCGGGCGTCGGTGAGACTGAGGTTGCAGACATCCGCGATGCTGGCCCCGTGCACGAGCACGGCGAGGACCTCGGGCTTGAGCCGGGTTCCGGAGCAGACGGGGCAGTCGACTTCGCGCAGGTATTCTCCCCAGCGGGCGCGCTGGGTGTCGGACTCCGCCTGCAGGTACTGACGTTCAATGTAGGGCACGACGCCCTCGAAGCCGGAGGTGTAGCTCATCTCCCGGCCGTAGCGGTTCTTCCACTTCACCTTGACCTCGAAGTTGTCGCCGCGCAGAACGGCGTCCTGCACCTCGGCGGGCAGTTCGCCCCACGGGGTGTCGAGGGAGAAGTCCAGGTCGCGGGCGAGCCCGTCGAGGAGCTTCTCGTAGTACTGGAACAGTCCCTTGCCCTGCGTGGTCCAGGGCAGCACGACGCCGTCCGCGATGCTGAGCTCGGGGTCGCCGAGCAGCAGGTCTGCGTCGACCGACATGCGCGTGCCGAGCCCGGAGCACTCAGGGCAGGAGCCGAAGGGCGCGTTGAAGGAGAATGTGCGCGGCTCGATCTCGGTGAGCTGCACGGGGTGGTTGTTGGGACAGGAGAGCTTCTCCGAGTAGCTTTGCCAAGCCTCGTCGCCCTCCCGGTCGACGTAGTTGATCTGCACGATGCCGTCGGTCAGCTTGAGCGCCGTCTCAAGGGAGTCTGTGAGCCGGCTCAGCAGGTCGGGGCCGGCGACCAGACGGTCGATGACCACGAAGATGTCGTGTTTGAGCTGCTTCTTCAGAACGGGCGGCTCGTTGAGCTGGATCGGGGTGCCGTCGACGATGGCGCGGGAATAACCGCCCGCTGCCAGTTCCTTGAACAGGTCGACGAACTCGCCCTTTTTCTGGGATACGACCGGGCTGAGCACCTGGTAACGGACGCCCTCATCGAGTCCCATCAGCTGGTCGGCGATCTGCTGCACGGTCTGTGCCTGGATGACCTCGCCGCAGACGGCGCAGTGCGGCACACCGATGCGCGCCCAGAGCAGCCGCATGTAGTCGTAGACCTCGGTGATGGTGCCCACGGTCGACCGAGGGTTGCGGTTGGTCGACCTCTGGTCGATGGAGACGGCAGGGCTCAGGCCCTCGATGAAGTCGACGTCGGGTCGGTCGACCTGGCCCAGGAACTGCCTGGCGTACGCGGACAGCGATTCGACGTAGCGCCGCTGGCCCTCCGCGAAGATGGTGTCGAACGCGAGCGAAGACTTGCCCGAGCCGGACAGTCCCGTGAAGACGACGAGCGAATCGCGCGGGATCTCGAGGTCCACGTTGTGCAGGTTGTGCACACGGGCACCACGAACGTTGAGTTTTGATCCGGTCTCTACCTTGGAAATTGACACCATTTGATTCTATGCAGCGTCACGCGTCCAACCCTGCGAATCAGCACGCCCTGAGCGAACAAATGTTCGAAGTCTACCCAGCCACGTCCAAACATCCGATCAGATGTGGCCGGCCTTCTCCATCTGGCGCAGCTCGCGCTTCAGCTCGGACACCTCGTCGCGGAGCCGGGCCGCGAGCTCGAACTTGAGCTCCCCCGCCGCCTCGAGCATCTGGCCGTTCAGGTCGGCGATAATCGACTCAAGGTCGTTCGCGCCGTTCGCGGCCAGTCCCTGCCGGCGCGGAGTCGCCGCGACGCCCTTGCGGCGGGTGTCGCGACCGGCCAGGAGCTCGGCGGTGTCCGCCTCTTCCCGAGCGAGAACCTCGGTGATGTCAGCGATCCGTTTGCGCAGCGGGGTGGGATCGATGCCGTGAAGGGTGTTGTAGGCCACCTGCTTTTCGCGGCGGCGGTCGGTCTCGTCGATCGCGCGCTCCATCGAGGCCGTGAGCCGGTCGGCGTACATATGCACCTCGCCGGAGACGTTGCGGGCCGCGCGGCCGATGGTCTGGATCAGCGAGGTCGCCGAACGGAGGAAGCCCTCCTTGTCGGCGTCGAGGATGGCGACAAGCGAAACCTCGGGCAGGTCGAGCCCCTCGCGGAGCAGGTTGATGCCCACGAGGACGTCGTAGACGCCGGCCCGCAACTCAGTGAGGAGTTCGACGCGACGGAGCGTGTCGACATCCGAGTGCAGGTACCGCACCCGCACGCCGGCCTCGGTGAGGAAGTCAGTGAGTTCCTCGGCCATCTTCTTGGTGAGCGTGGTGACCAGGACGCGTTCGTTGCGGTCGACGCGCTTGTGGATCTCCTCGAGAAGGTCGTCGATCTGGCCCTTACTGGGCTTGACGATGATCTGCGGGTCGATCAGCCCGGTGGGACGGATGATCTGTTCAACGATGCCGTCGGCGATGCCCAACTCGTACTTGCCGGGGGTGGCGGAGAGGTAGACGGTCTGGCCGACGCGCCCCTTGAACTCCCCGAATTTGAGCGGTCGGTTGTCGAGGGCGCTCGGGAGCCGGAACCCGTGATCGACGAGTGTGCGCTTGCGCGAGGAGTCGCCCTCGTACATGGCGCCGATCTGCGGCACCGTGACGTGGGACTCGTCGATGACCATCAGGAAGTCGTCAGGAAAATAGTCGAGCAGGCAATGCGGCGCCTCCCCCGGTTGCCGCTGGTCGATGTGCCGGGAATAGTTCTCGATGCCGGAGCAGAAACCGATCTGCTCCATCATCTCCAGGTCAAACTGCGTGCGCATGCGCAGGCGCTGGGCCTCGAGCAGTTTGCCCTCGCGCTCCAGCTGCTCAAGCCGTTCGGCGAGCTCCTCCTGAATGGTGCCGATGGCGCGCTCCATCACGTCCGTGCTGGCCACGTAGTGCGAGCCGGGGAAGACGGCAACGGAGTCGAGCTTCCTCACGATGTCGCCGGTGAGCGGATGCAGGCTGTAGAGCGCCTCGATCTCGTCGCCGAACATCTCGATCCGGATGGCGAGTTCTTCGTACATCGGGATGATCTCGATGGTGTCGCCGCGCACCCGAAAGTGGCCGCGGGAGAAGTCGATGTCGTTGCGCTGGTACTGCATGGCAACGAACTTGCGGATCAGCCAGTCCCGGTTGACCTGTTGACCGACCTGTAGAGCGACCATGGCCTCGAGGTAGCCTTCGGGCGTGCCGAGGCCGTAAATGCAGGAGACCGTGGAGACCACGATGACGTCGCGCCGGCTGAGCAGGGAGTTCGTGGTGGAGTGCCGTAGGCGCTCGACCTCCGCGTTGATCGAGGAGTCCTTCTCGATAAAGGTGTCGGTCTGGGGCACATAGGCCTCGGGCTGGTAGTAGTCGTAATACGACACGAAGTACTCGACGGCATTGTTGGGCATCAGCTCACGGAATTCGTTCACGAGCTGCGCGGCGAGGGTCTTGTTATGGGCGAGCACCAGGGTCGGCCGCTGCACCTGTTCGATCAGCCAGGCCGTGGTCGCCGATTTGCCCGTTCCGGTGGCGCCGAGCAGCACGATGTCGGTCTCTCCGGCGTTGATGCGGCCGGCCAGCTCGGCGATCGCTGTGGGCTGGTCGCCGCTCGGCGTGTACTCGCTCACCACCTCGAACGGATTAACAGAGCGCGTGGGTTCCATGCTCGTCAGTCTACGGAGCGCCTCTGACAATGCGCTGCTGACCCTGACCCCGCACCTGGTCCCACAGCACGTCGACCTGCTCCAGGGTCTGCTCAAGAGTGCCGCCCGTGTCGATGACGACGTCGGCGATCCTGTGACGGTCGGCGTCACTGGCCTGGGCGCGGATCCGGCGCTCCGCTTCGCCGACATCCATCGCCCGCAGCTCCACCATGCGGCGCACCCGGGTCGGCTCGTCGGCCTGGGTGACGACGACGAGGTCGAAAGGATGGTCGACGCCTGCCTCCACCAGCAGGGGCACGTCGTACACGACGATCGCGTTGCGGTCGGCATCTTCCGCCTCGCGGATCAGTGCGTTCGAGCGCGCACGCACCTCGGGGTGCACGATCGCGTTGAGGCGGTCCAACGCCTCCGGGTCGCGGAACACGACCGCGCCGAGCGCCACCCGGTTCAGGCTGCCGTCGGGCAGCAGCACCGCGTCACCGAAAGCATCCGCGATCTTGACAAGCCCCGGGGTGGCGGGCCCGACCACGACCCGCGCGAGTTGGTCGGCGTCGATGTGCACGGCCCCGTGCTGCACTAGCCGCCGCGCGACGGTGCTTTTTCCGGATGCGATCCCGCCGGTCAGTCCAATCAAGTACACACTTGCCATGCTAACGGCCCTCGATGGACGAACCGGCATCCGCCGGCGAAGCGAAAAAAGGCCGCACCCCGGAGGGTGCGGCCTTCGGTCAGCTCGTTGCTAGTTGGAGCTGGAGAGCTTCTCGCGCAGTGCTGCGAGGGCCTCGTCGTCCGCGAGCGTGCCGGCGCCGGCCGTCTCGTTCGAGAAGGTGTTGCCTGCGGCGGACGGGACATCGCCGACGGCGGTGATCTCGTCGTTCGCGGAGGCAACCTGCTTCTTGTGGGCTTCCCAGCGAGCCTGGGCTGCAGCGTAGTCCTGCTCCCACTTCTCACGCTGGGTCTCGAAGCCTTCGCGCCACTCGTTGGTCTCCGGGTCGAAGCCCTCGGGGTACTTGTAGTTGCCCTGGTCGTCGTACTCGGTGAGCATTCCGTAGAGCGCCGGGTCGAACTCGGTGCCCTCGGGGTCGACACCGTCGTTGGCCTGCTTGAGGCTCAGCGAGATGCGGCGACGCTCGAGGTCGATGTCGATGACCTTGACGAAGACCTCGTCGCCGACCGACACGACCTGCTCGGCGAGCTCGACGTGCTTGCCGGAGAGCTCGGAGATGTGAACGAGTCCCTCGATGCCCTCGGCAACGCGAACGAACGCGCCGAACGGAACGAGCTTGGTGACCTTACCCGGTGCAACCTGGCCGATGGCGTGGGTGCGAGCAAAGACCTGCCACGGGTCTTCCTGCGTGGCCTTGAGGGAGAGCGACACGCGCTCGCGCTCGAGGTCGACCTCAAGGATCTCGACGGTGACTTCCTGGCCAACCTCGACGACTTCACTGGCGTGCTCGATGTGCTTCCAGCTGAGCTCGGAGACGTGAACCAGACCGTCAACGCCACCCAGGTCGACGAACGCACCGAAGTTGACGATCGACGAGACAACGCCCTTGCGGACCTGTCCCTTCTGAAGGTTGTTGAGGAACGTGGTGCGGCTCTCGGACTGAGTCTGCTCGAGCAGCGCACGACGGGACAGCACGACGTTGTTGCGGTTCTTGTCGAGTTCGAGGATCTTGGCCTCGATCTCCTGGCCCAGGTACGGGGTCAGGTCGCGAACACGGCGCAACTCGATGAGCGAGGCCGGGAGGAACCCGCGAAGTCCGATGTCTACGATGAGGCCACCCTTGACAACCTCGATGACCGAACCGGTGACAACGCCATCCGACTCCTTGATCTTCTCAACGTCGCCCCATGCACGCTCGTACTGAGCGCGCTTCTTGGACAGGATGAGGCGGCCTTCTTTGTCTTCCTTCTGAAGAACGAGGGCCTCAACCAGGTCGCCGACCTTGACGACCTCAGAGGGGTCGACGTCGTGCTTGATGGAAAGTTCGCGGGAGGGAATGACACCCTCGGTCTTGTAGCCCACGTCGAGGAGAACCTCGTCGCGGTCGATCTTCACCACGGTGCCCTCGATGAGGTCTCCGTCGTTGAAGAATTTCAGAGTCTTTTCGACCGCGGCAAGAAAGTCTTCAGCAGATCCAATGTCGTTGATGGCGACCTGCTTGGGTGCCCGTTCGGTCGTTGCGTTTGTCATGTAGTAGTTGCTCCAGGATGGACATAGTTCGGGCCACACACGGGAAAAACTCGTGCTCGTACACCATGCATGGCGGTGGACAGTTCGTCACAAACGTGACAGTCAAGCTTAGCTGTTTGCGGGAGAGGCCGGCAACTTGCCCGTCCCCACCGAAACTACGCCGATCGACCCCGAACGTTAGCCGAGCATCGCCGCCTGGAGGGTGTCCAGGCCGACCCCGCCGAGATCGAGGGCCTTGCGGTGGAACTCCTTGATCGAGAAGGCGTCGCCCTCGCGCTCCCTGTACCTGTCCCGCAGCTGCTCCCAGATGCGCTGGCCGACCTTGTAGGACGGGGCCTGCCCCGGCCAGCCGAGGTACCGGTTCACCTCGAACTTGACAAAGCTCGCGTTCATGTTCACGTTCCGGCCCAGGAACTCCAAGGCGTAGTCGGCGGTCCAGGGGCCCGAACCGTCGGGCAGCTGCTTCTCGAGGTGCACGCCGATGTCGAGGACGACGCGGGCGGCGCGCATCCGCTGCCCGTCCAGCATGCCGAGACGGTCGGCCGGGTCGTCGAGGTAGCCCAGCTGCTCCATCAGACGTTCCGCGTAGAGCGCCCAGCCCTCGGCGTGACCCGAGGTGCCGGCCAGCTGGCGGCGCCAGGTGTTCAGCTTGGCCCGGTTGTAGACGGCCTGGCCGATCTGCAGATGGTGGCCGGGCACGCCCTCGTGGTAGACGGTGGTCAATTCGCGCCAGGTGTCGAATTCGGTGATCCCGATCGGCACCGACCACCACATCCGGCCCGGGCGGGAGAAGTCGTCCGTAGGCCCGGTGTAGTAGATGCCGCCTTCCTGGGTGGGGGCGATCAGGCACTCGAGGCGTTTGATCTCGTCGGGGATGTCGAACTGGGTCTCGGAGAGCTCGGCGACGGCTCGGTCGCTGGTCTCCTGCATCCATTTCTGCAGGGCGTCGGTGCCGTGCAGCTTGCGGCTGGGTTCGGTGTCGAGGAACGCAATGGCCTCGGGCACGCTCGCGCCCGGCTTGATCAGGTCGGCGATGCTCTCCTGCTCGGCGACCATCCGCGCCAGCTCCTCCACGCCCCACTCATAGGTTTCGTCGAGGTCGATGGTCGCGCCGAGGAAACGGCGGGACTGCAGCAGGTAGAGGTCGCGACCGATGGCGTCGCGGGTGGGGGCCCTACCCTCGAGCTCGGTGCCGAGGAAGTCCGCCAGCGTTCCATAGGCCGCGGCCGCGGCACGCGCCCGGGTGTCGAGATCCTTGGCCAGCGAGGCCGGGAGCGCTCCCGTGTCGTGGCCGGCGTTGGCGGCGAACTCGGCGAAGAAGCCGTCGTTCGCCGCGTGGCGCCGGGCCTGCAGGATGACTTCCTGCACCTGACGCCGGGCAGGCATACTGCCGCGCTCGATGCCGAGACGCAGGGTCTGGATGTAGCCGTCGATGGCCCCGGGCAGGGCGCGCAGACGGGCAGAAACGGTGTCCCAGTCGGCGACGGTGGCGGTGGGCATCAGGTCGAAGACCTCCCGGATGCCCTGGGCCGGCGACGCGATCACGTTCAGGTCGCGCAGCGGCAATCCGGCTTCGGCGCTCTCGACGTCGAGGGCGAGCGAGCTGCGCAGGTCGGTGCGGGTGACGACGTCGACGTCGTCGACGGCCGTGGCCGCGTCGAGGCGGATGATGAGGGATCGGGCCGCGTCGACCCTGCGGTCCAGGCCGTCCGGGGAGTAGTCACCGAAGCGGCCGTCAACCTCGGTGCGGCCGATGTACGTGCCCACGGTCGGGTCGATGTCGACGAGGGTGTCCACCCAGTCCTCGGCGATCCGGTCGATCGCCGTGGGGGTGCGCTGCTTGTCGGTTGTCATGACCCGAGCCTAGAACACGCGCTCGACCGCGGACGGAGCGCCGGACCTCGCATTCGGGCGGCTGGTAGTCGCTGCCTAGTGGGCGGCGGCATCCCAGTTGTCGCCGCGGCCGACCTGCACGTCGAGCGGCACCAACAGGTCCGCTGCGGTCTCCATCCGGTGCGTCACGACCTGGCGGAGCGCATCCCACTCCCCCGGGGCAACCTCAAAGATCAGTTCGTCGTGTACCTGAAGCAGCATGCGCGACTCCAAATTGCCGTCGACCAGGTCCACGGCGATCCCGTTCATCGCGATCTTCATGATGTCGGCGGCCGACCCCTGGATCGGCGCGTTGAGGGCCGCGCGCTCCGCGTTCTCGCGTACGACCCGGTTGGCGCTGTGCAGCTCGGGGAACGGGCGGCGGCGGCCGAATATGGTGGCCGTGTAACCATCTATTTTGGCCTGCTCGACGACATTGCGCAGGTAGTCGCGCACCGCGCCGAACCGGGCGAAGTAGTCTGTGATGAGCTGCTTGGCCTCCTTCGTCTCGATGCGCAGCTGCCGGGACAGCCCGAAGGCGCTCAGTCCGTAGGCCAGGCCGTAGGACATGGCCTTGACCTTAGAGCGCATCTCGTTCGTGACGTCTTCCGGCGCCACGCCGAACACGCTGGCGCCGACGAACCGGTGCAGGTCTTCGCCGGCGTTGAAGGCCTCGATCAGTCCCGCGTCGCCGGAAAGGTGCGCCATGATGCGCATCTCGATCTGCGAGTAGTCGGCGGTGAGCAGGCATTCGGCCCCGTTGGCCGCGTGGAATGCGGCCCGGATGCGGCGGCCCTCCTCGGTGCGCACCGGGATGTTCTGCAGGTTGGGGTCGGTGGAGGAGATCCGACCGGTGGCCGTGCCGATCTGCACGTACGTGGTGTGGATACGGCCCGTCTCGTCGATGGCCTTGTCCAGGGTCTCCACGATCTGGCGCAGCTTGGTGGCGTCGCGGTGCTGCAACAGCATGTCAAGGAACGGATGCGGGTTGCTGGCCTGCAGGTCGGCCAGAGCCCCGGCATCCGTGGAGAACCCGGTCTTGTTCGCCCGGGTCTTGGGCATGCCGAGCTGGTCGAACAGCACCTCCTGCAACTGCTTGGGTGAACCGAGGTTCACCTCGCGGCCGATCTCGGCGTAGGCGCCGGCGGCCAACCCGGCGGCGCGCTCGCCCAGCTGGCCGGACAGTGCCGACAACTGGTCATGGGAGACGGCCACGCCGGCCAGTTCCATATCGGAGAGTGCCAGCAGGGTGGGCATCTCGATGGTGGTGAGCACCTCGCGGGACCCGTCGTCGAGCAGCGCGTCGACGGCCGCGGCCACCCGGAACGTGTACCAGGACTCCACCGGCACGCCCCCGGCCTCGTTCTCGGCCGGGATCAGCTGGTTGGGGTCGGTCACCGGCAGGGTTTCGCCCAGGTATCGCAAGACGAGGGTGGCGAGGGTTTTGTCCGGCACCCCGGGGCGCAGTAGCCAGCCCGCGATCAGGCTGTCGAACACCAGCCCCGAAAAGTCCAGGTTGCTGCGGCGGAGCGCCTTGATCTGGCTCTTGGCGTCGTGCATGATCTTGGGCGAGTCGCTGGCCAGCCAGGCCTCGAATGCGAGGTAGTCCGTGCGTCCGGGCTGCCAGGGCAGGTTTACCGACTCGGTCGGTCCGGACACTCCGAAGCCAATGGCCTTGCCCTCGTGTACCTCGACGGAGAGAGCGAGGCCCTGCGGGGAGGCGACCGTGGCCCGGGCGATCCACGCGGCCAGCTCCTCGTCGAGCAGGTCCTGGGCGGCGGGGGCCTGAGGCGCGGCGACCAGCACTTCCTCCGGCACGACCACGGCGACGCCTTCGGTCGCGCCGGCGCCCTCAAGCTTGATCACGCGGTCAAGCAGGGTGCGAAACTCGAGCCGACCGAACGCAGCGCGCACGGCCGGTTCGTCGATGGGGCACCGCACGAGGTCGGGGAGCTCCACCGGGAGGTCGAGGTCGGTGACGAGGTGGTTGAGCCGCCGGTTGCGGATCGCGTTCTCTTTCTGCTCGCGCAGGTTGTTGCCGACGACGCCCTTGATCTCCTCGGCGTGTTCCAGGATGCCGTCGAGGCTGCCGTAGAGGCCGAGCCACTTCACGGCGGTCTTCTCCCCCACCTTGGAGATCCCGATCAGGTTGTCGCTGGTCTCGCCGACCAGGGCCGCGACATCCGGGTATTGTGCCGGCTCGATGCCGTACTTCTCGCGCACCCGGGCCGGGTCGTAGCGGGTGAGCGCCGAGACGCCCTGGCTGGCCGGGTAGAGCAGGGTGACGTTTTCGTTGACGAGTTGGATCGTGTCCCGGTCCCCCGAGACCACCAGGACATGGAAGCCCTCCTGGTTGCCGCGCACGGACAGTGTTGCGAGGATGTCGTCGGCCTCGAAGTCTTCCTTGGTCAGCGTCGTGATGTTCATCGCAGCCAGGGCCTCCTGCAGCAGCGGCACCTGCCCGATGAACTCGCTTGGCGTGCTGGCCCGCGTGCCCTTGTAGTCGGCGTATTCGCGCGTGCGAAAGGAGAACCGCGAGATGTCGAACGCCACGGCGATGTGCGTGGGCTTCTCGTTGCGCAGCAGACTGAGCAGCATGGACAGGAACCCGTGGATGGCGTTAGTGTGCTGCCCGTCGTGGGTCTGGAAACTGTCCACGGGGAGGGCGTGGAACGCCCGGTAGGCCAGGGAATGGCCGTCGATGATCATCAGGGTAGGCTTTTCGGAATCTGACACAGAGACAGCCTACAAGCGTCATCCGGCGCGGGCAGGTGCAGCGACCGAAGGTGACTATGATCCAGCAGACCACGGACGCCCTCGAGTGGGTCCAGCAGCGGGGAGCCGGCTCCCTGGCCGAAAAGATGGGCATCGAGTTCGTCGAGTTCACCATCGAGCGCGCGGTGGCACGGATGCCCGTCGAGGGCAACACGCAGCCGGCGATGCTCCTGCACGGTGGCGCCTATGTCGTGCTGGGCGAGTCGCTGGGCTCGATGGCCGCCAATCTGCACGCCGGTCCCGGCCGCCTGGCGGTGGGGATCGAGATCAATGCCACGCATACCCGGTCGGCGACGTCGGGCTTCGTCACGGGTGTCTGCACGCCGGTGCACCTGGGCCGTACGCTCACGACGCACGAGATCGCGGTCACGGATGATCAGGGCCGGCGCTGCTCGACGATCCGGATCACCAATCTGATCAAGGAACTGACGAACCGGCCCGAGGCGCAAGACCCGAGGCGCGAAAAACGGCCAGGCATCAACCCCGAAGGGTGATCTGCCCGGCCGCCGAAGGTTACTTCTTGGCGCTGAGTTGCTCGATAATCGCCTGGGCGACGTCGTGCATGGTGAGCCGGCGGTCCATGGACGCCTTCTGGATCCACCGAAAGGCCTCGGGCTCGGTGAGCCCCATCTTCTCGTTCAGCAGGCCCTTGGCCCGGTCGACGAGCTTGCGGGTCTCGAAGCGCTCGACGAGGTCGGCCACCTCGGCCTCGAGGGTGATGATCTGGCTGTAGCGCGACAGCGCGATCTCGATGGCGGGCAGCAGGTCGTTCGGGGTGAACGGCTTGACCACGTAGGCCAGCGCGCCAGCTTCCGTGGCGCGCTCGACGAGCTCTTTCTGGCTGAACGCGGTCAGCAGCACGACGGGGGCGATGTGCGCCTTGGTGATGCGCTCGGCCGCGGAAATTCCGTCGAGGTGCGGCATCTTCACGTCCATGATGACCAGGTCGGGCCGCAGCTCGGTGGCCAGGGCGACAGCGGTTTCTCCGTCGCCGGCTTCACCGACCACCTCGAATCCGGCGTCACGGAGGATTTCGACGATGTCGAGGCGGATGAGGGACTCATCCTCGGCAACGACAACGCGGCGAGGAGGTACTGGGGTGGAGTCTTGGTCGGTCACGGGGGAAAGCCTACGGTATTCTGGAGCAGGTGTTGTGAGCCGGTGTGGCGGAATGGCAGACGCGGAGCACTCAAAATGCTTTGTTCGCAAGGACGTGTGGGTTCGAGTCCCACCACCGGTACCAACACCCCCAGGCAGAAATTCCCGCCGAGACGGGCCGTTTCGGCTCTGCCAGGGCGTCAGCGCCAGTCGGCGCGTCGGCCAGCCCGTCAGCCCGTCAGCCCTCAGCGGGTCGCGCGGCATCGCCGCGCTGCATGTCCTCTTCCAGGAGCGCGGTGATCGACCGCAGCGTCTCCGGGGACACATCCCCGAGCGTGCGTGCCGCGAAGTTGACCACGCGCTGGGCACGCAGGCTTTTCACGAACGCGAGCTGGGAGTCGACGCGGTCGGGGAGGTCGCAGTCAGAGCCCAGCAGGTACTCCGGCGGGATACGGAAGAACTCGCCGATGCCCGTGAGCAGGTCGACGTCTGTCACGAGAGGCCCGTCCCCGGTGATCATGTAGGCCCACCGGGCTCGGGAGAGCGACAGGCCCCGCGCCTGCAGTCCCGCGGCGATCTGCTTGTAGGTGTGCGGCGTGTTGCCCTCGGCGACGACCACGTCAAGCAGGAGGTTGAGCTTGCGTGCCAGTTCCCGCTGCGGACTGATCGGTTCGCCGGGGATGCTGGGCCTGTCGTCGGCTGCTCGCGGGTCAATCACGATGTGTGGCCCTGTCGGGGTGTCACGGGGCGGGCAAGGGTGGTGACGATCGAAGCCGCGGCGGGGATGGCCCGCACGTGGTTCTCGGCGGCGTTGATCAGTGTCCGTTCGGACACCGTCAGGCTCTGGTCTGGGTTGAGGAGCAGGCTATCCCACACCTCGACATAACGCCGGTACAGGTGAGCGCCGGGAGCCCGCACGAGGAGCAGCCCGACGTGCGAGAGGTCGCGCTCGATGCTGAGCTCCGGAGATCCGGCCAGCAGGCGCTCCCACAACGGAGTGATCCGCCACAGCAGCACCCGGTCGCGGCTGGTCTTCAACAGGGCCTGGATACCCACTTCCATGGCAGTCAGACCTAGACCCAGGCCGAGGCAGACGGGAGCGGTGGCGAGGGCGATGTGGTACGCGGTGTAGGGCCACCCGTCAAAGGAGAAGTCCGGACTGAGAAGGGCTGCGGTCACGCTCGCGAAGCTGACGATCGTGTAGACCAGAGCCCCGAGGCAACCGAGCACAACGAGAGCGAGAGACGCCCGAGTGATCAACCGATGCTGAAGGCGCAGATCGGACACGCATGCCGCACCTACCGACACGGAGAAGAGGGCCATCGCAATCCACGTGGTGGACGAGTAGGCGGCGAAATCCCAACGATTCGGAAAAGCCTCGTGGATCTGGTCTCGAAAACGCCAGTCTCCGCCGAAGAATAGGACAGCTTGGGCGGTGACAATGGCGCCGGTGACGAGTGCGGTCACCTGATTCCTACGCCGAGTGAGACCGCCCACGGACACGGCCTCCTGCACGATGCCGTCCAGAAGGCCAATGGTAACGATCGCCGTTGCATGAAAGCTGAAGTAGGCGACGTTGTCCCCACCCAGCAGTCCGTCGACGGCGTTGTACACGACGTAAGGCTGCAGGGTCATTGTCGTCCCGAAAGCAACGAGGACCCAAAAGAGACGGCGACGACGACCGCGAAGGACTGACGGCACGCACAATATTGTGGCGATCCAGATCAACGCCGACACCGACAGCAGGATGATCTGCACTACAGCACCCGGCCGAAACCGGTTCGGGGGCCGTTGGCCGTTTCGGCGCTGTCTCCGAGCATGATCAGGGCCAGCCGGTCGCCGATCGCCTCGGCTAGGGCTTCCTGCTCGTCGGTGAAGTTGCTGCGGGACAGCGCGTACGCGATCGAGTCGAGCGGGATGAGGGGTGCGAGCAGCGCGACCCGCTCGGCCGGCATCAGCTGCTTCTCATGCCGCAGGATCATGTGGCCGAACTCATGGTTGATGAACTGCTGGCGGTGCACGGCGGAGTCCGTCGGCGCATGGTGGATGCGCTCGAAATTCTCCCCGGCGACCTCGATCCACAGCCCGCAGACTCCGGAGTCTACGAGCCGCGGACTCGCCGCACGAATCAGGATCGCCTTGCCGCGCAGACCTTCCATGTACCGGTGCAGCGTCGCGGCGGTCAGCGGACGCGGGAGGGTGAGGGTGGCCACCAGTTCGCGCGCCCGCTCGGTGCGTGCTTCGTAGTTCACGTCCTGCTCCCCCCTTGTGCGCCGCTGTCCCGTGGCGCCGGACCGTGACATTAGACATGTCCAACAGGTGCTAGCCTGACATGTGGTTGGACATGTCCACGCTACCGGGTCGGGGGACCCGCGCACGCCACGGACCGTCCAGTCGCGCTCCGGTTCGGAGTGTTCACGCGCACAGCCTCATGGGCGACACTGAAGGGGAACAGGGTGTCGCCCGGGGGCGGTGGGTCACAGAATCACGGCGCTTGGATGTGCCGCGCAGATTTGACAGCACGAGAAAGCCCCGCCACCCGAAGCCGGGCGGCGGGGCTTTCTCCGTCGCGGCGCTACTTCTTCGCGTACGCCGGGTGAACTTCATTGTGGGCATCGCCGACGCGGTGCACACGGATGTCGTTCGTGGAACCCGCGATTCCGGGAGGGGAACCGCTGATAACGACGACCTTGTCACCGAGCTGCGCCAGACCCTGGCCCAGCAGGATGTCATCCACCTGTCCGAACATGGCGTCCGTGTGGGTGACCCGGTCGACCAGGTAGGTCTGGATGCCCCAGGTAAGGGCCAGTCGACGACGGATACCGGGCTCCGGGGTGAAAGCCAGCATGGGGATCTTCGACCGCAGCCGGGACATCCGTCGGGCCGAGTCACCGGACTCCGTGAAGATGCACAGGAACTTCGCTTCGACGAACTCGGCGACCTCGATGGCGGCGAGGGTAATCGCACCGCCCTGGGTACGCGGCTTGTTCGTCAGCGGAACGATACGCTCCAGGCCGTGGTCCTCGGTCGACGCGACAATCCGCGCCATCGTCTGGACCGTGACGACGGGGTATTCGCCGACGCTGGTCTCGCCACTGAGCATGACCGCATCCGCGCCGTCGAGCACGGCGTTGGCGACGTCAGACGTCTCCGCGCGGGTCGGCACCGGGCTGTGGATCATGGACTCGAGCATCTGCGTCGCCACGATGACCGGCTTGGCCATGCGACGAGCGAGCTCGACCGCCTGCTTCTGCACGATCGGAACGGCCTCGAGCGGCAGCTCCACGCCCAGGTCGCCACGGGCCACCATGATGGCGTCGAACGCGTCGACGATGCCCTCGAGGTTCTCCACGGCCTGCGGCTTCTCGATCTTCGCGATCACGGGAACGCGGCGTCCTTCTTCGGCCATGATCTCGTGCACGCGGGTGATGTCGGCGGCGTCCCGAACGAACGACAGCGCGATCAGGTCCGTGCCGAGGCGGAGGCCCCAGCGCAGGTCGGCCTCGTCCTTTTCGGACAGGGCCGGCACGTTGACGGCGACACCGGGCAGGTTGATGCCCTTGTTGTTCGACACGGGGCCGGCAACGATCACCTTGGTCGTCACGACGGTGTCGTTCGTGGCCACCACCTCAACCTTGACCTTGCCGTCGTCGATCAGCAGGAAGTCGCCGGGCTTGACGTCCTGGGGCAGGCCCTTGTACGTGGTGCCGGAGAGTTCCTTGGTACCCAGGATTTCTTCTGTGGTGATCTTAAAAATGTCTCCGAGGGCCAGTTCGTAAGGGCCGCCTTCGAATTTTCCGAGACGGATCTTCGGTCCCTGCAGGTCGACCATTACGGCGACGGCACGACCGGAGTCGTTCGCTGCTTTGCGTACATTCGCATAAACACCCTCGTGGACCTGGTAGTCCCCGTGGCTCAGGTTCATCCGGCAGACGTCGACACCGGCATCGATAAGGGAACGAATTTGATCGTAGCTGGCTGCTGCCGGCCCGAGCGTGGCGACAATTTTGGCGCGTCTCATTCTGAAAAAACTCCGGTTTCCGCGCTGTTTCGGCGCATATTCTCTGTTGATGGTTGGGAGACCACGGGGTGGTGGATCTCTTGGAATCGAATCACTGGATCAGTGACCAATCAGATTGCGAAGGCATGATCGGTCGGTTTGACCGGTGCAGGCAGTTGCGTCTCGCCTTCGAGGAATTTGTCGACGGCTGCCGCAGCAGCCCGACCTTCGGCGATCGCCCAGACGATGAGCGACTGGCCACGGCCGGCATCACCAGCAACGAACACGCCTTCATGGCTGGTCTGGTAATTAACGTCACGCTCGACATTACTCCGCCCATCGACCGGCACGTGCAGCTGGTCGGTCAGCTCGCGTGATTCAGGACCGGTGAAGCCCATGGCCAGGAGAACCAGATCCGCAGGGATCTCGCGCTCCGTTCCGGCCTTGGGCACCCGGCGTCCGCCCCGGAATTCGGTCTCGGCCACGCGGATGGCGCGCACCTCGCCCGCCTCGTTGGCCAGGAACTCCACCGTCGACACCAGGTACTCGCGGTTGCCGCCCTCTTCGTGGGCGCTCGACACCTCGAACAGCGTCGGTGACAGCGGCCACGGCTGGTGTTCCGCCCGTTCCGTGCCCGGTTGGCGGCCGATGGCGAGATTCGTGACGGATGCCGCGGCCTGGCGGTGCGCGGTACCGATGCAGTCGGCACCGGTGTCGCCGCCGCCGAGTACGACCACGTGCTTGCCCTCGGCGGTGATCTGCTGGTCGACCGTGTCGCCGGCGCCGACCCTGTTCTGCTGCACGAGGTATTCCATGGCGAAGTGCACTCCGGGCAGGTCGCGCCCGGGGATCGGCAGGTCGCGGGGTACCAGGGCCCCCGTGGCGACCACCACAGCGTCATAGCGGGCCCGGAGGTCATCCCAGGTGATGTCGACGCCGATGGTGACGCCTGCGCGGAAGCGGGTCCCCTCGGCCGTCATCTGGCCGAGTCGGGTCTCGAGGTGCTTCTTCTCCATCTTGAAGTCCGGGATGCCGTAACGCAAAAGCCCGCCGATCCGGTCGTCGCGCTCGAAGACCGCCACCGTGTGACCGGCCCGCGTGAGCTGCTGCGCGGCCGCGAGGCCGGCCGGGCCAGAGCCGACGACCGCGATCGTCTTGCCGGTGAGGCGTCCGGGCGGCTGGGGCTGCACCCATCCGTTGGCGAAGGCCTGGTCGATGATGGAGACCTCAACCTGCTTGATCGTGACCGGCGGCTGACTGATTCCGAGAACGCAGGCCGACTCACAGGGTGCCGGGCAGAGGCGCCCGGTGAACTCCGGGAAGTTGTTGGTGACATGGAGACGTTCGATGGCCTGTCGACCCTCGTCCCGCCAGGTGAGGTCGTTCCATTCCGGAATGATGTTGCCGAGCGGGCAACCCTGCTGACAGAACGGCACACCGCAGTCCATACAGCGGCCGGCCTGGCGTTTCAGTTGCGTCGCGTCGCCCTGCTCGTAGACCTCTTTCCAGTCCATCAGACGAACGGATACGGGACGGCGGGCCGGAAGCTCCCGGTCCGTGGTCTTGAGGAATCCTTTCGGATCAGCCATTGGTTGCCTCCAGAATGCGGTTCCAAACGACGACGCCATCGGGGTCGAGGCCCTCGTCGACGGCGGTCTGCCTGGTTGCCAGGACGGCCGCGTAGTCGCGCGGTAGCACCTTGACGAATGTGGACATGGTGGTCTCGAAATCGGCCAGCAGCCGGGCCGCCAGGGCGGACTCGGTCTGGTCATGATGCTGTCCGAGCAAGTCGCGCACGATCTCGCGGTCCGCGCCGCCGAGCGGCAGAAGTGTAAGTTCGCCGGAGTCGAGGGCCTGCCGGTTGACATCCTCGGTACGAAGACCGTAGACGTAGGCGGTTCCGCCAGACATACCGGCACCCAGGTTGCGCCCCGTTTCGCCCAGGATGACCGCCAGTCCCCCGGTCATGTATTCGAGGGCGTGATCTCCGACGCCCTCGACGACGGCGGTGGCCCCGGAGTTGCGCACCAGGAAGCGTTCGCCCACGATGCCGCGGATGAACATGCTGCCCTGGGTCGCGCCGTAGCCGATGACGTTACCGGCGATCACGTTCTGCTCGGCCGGGAACAGGCTGCCCCGGTCGGGTCGCACGGTGATCTGGCCACCGGAGAGACCCTTGCCGACGTAGTCGTTGGAGTCACCCTCGAGCCGCAGGATGATGCCGCTCGGCAGGAACGCGCCGAAGGACTGTCCGGCGCTGCCGGTGAGGGTGACGTCGATGGAACCGGACGGCAGCCCGTTCTCGCCGTGGCGCACGGTGACCTCGTGGCCGAGCATGGTGCCCACGGCCCGCTCGGTGTTTCGGATGGGCAGGGAGATCGAGACCTGCCCACCGTGTTCAAGCACACTGGCGCTCTGCCGGATCAGTTCGTTGTCGAAGTGGAGCTCGAGTTCGTGCTCCTGAGGGCGACCGGACTGCCGGGGCTCCCCCGCGGAGAAGTCCGGACCGACGAGGACGGGCGACAGGTCGAGTCCCGAGGCCTTCCAGTGCGTAAGCGCCCCGTTGACGTCGAGCACCTCCCGGTGGCCGATGGCCTCGTCGAGGCTGCGGAATCCGAGCTCGGCGAGGTACTCGCGCACCTCCTGAGCGATGAACTCGAAGAAGTTGATCACGTGCTCGGCCTTGCCAGTGAAACGTTTGCGCAGCTCGGGATTCTGGGTGGCCACCCCGACGGGGCAGGTGTCCAGGTGGCAGACGCGCATCATGACGCAGCCCTCCACGATCAGCGGGGCGGTCGCGAAGCCGAACTCCTCGGCGCCGAGCAACGCTCCGATGATGACGTCACGGCCGGTCTTCAACTGGCCGTCGACCTGCAGCACGACCCGGTCGCGCATCCCGTTGAGCATCAGGGTCTGCTGCGTTTCGGCCAGGCCGAGTTCCCAGGGGGTCCCCGCGTGCTTGAGGGAGTTGAGCGGGCTCGCGCCGGTTCCGCCGTCGTGACCGGAGATGAGAATGACGTCGGACAGGGCCTTGGCCACTCCGGCGGCGACCGCGCCGATACCGGACTGGCTGACCAGCTTGGTGTGGATGCGCGCGGCCGGATTCGCCCGCTTCAGGTCGAAGATCAACTGTTTGAGGTCTTCGATCGAGTAGATATCGTGGTGCGGGGGCGGCGAGATCAGGCCGACGCCGGCGGTCGCGTGCCGGGTGCGGGCGATCCACGGGTAGACCTTCGTGGGCGGCAGCTGGCCGCCCTCGCCGGGCTTGGCTCCCTGCGCCAGCTTGATCTGGATGTCGTCGGCGTGGGACAAGTACATGCTGGTCACACCGAACCGGCCGGATGCCACCTGCTTGACGGCGCTGCGTCGCTCCGGGTCGAGCAGACGGTTAAGGTCTTCTCCACCCTCACCAGTGTTGGACTTGCCGCCGAGGCGGTTCATTGCGATGGCGAGGGTCTCGTGCGCCTCGGCGGAGATCGATCCGTAGCTCATCGCCCCCGTCGCGAAGCGCTTCACGATCGAGGAGATCGGTTCCACCTCGTCCAGCGGCACGGGGTGGCGCTTGCCGGTCGTGAAGGTGAACATGCCGCGCAGCGTCATCAGGCTCGTCGCCTGGTCGTCGACGAGTTTCGTGTACTCGCGGAAGATGTCGTAGCTGCGCGTGCGGGTGGAGTGCTGAAGCCGGAAAATGGTGTCCGGGTTGAACAGGTGCGGAGACCCGTCGCGGCGCCACTGGTACTCACCTCCGGTCGCGAGGCGTTCGTGCGCGGTGACCGCGGCATCCTCGGGGTAGGCGGCCCGGTGCCGGGCCTCATTCTCGGCCGCGACCACCTCGATCCCGATGCCGCCGAGCTTGCTCGTGGTGCCGGTGAAGTACTGGTCGATGAATTCCTGGCTCAGTCCCACGGCCTCGAAGGTCTGCGCGCCGGCGTAGGAGGAGACGGTCGAGATCCCCATCTTGGACATGATCTTGAGCACGCCCTTGCCGAGGGCCTTGATCACGTTGCGCACGGCCTGTTCGGGCGTGACGGTCGTGATGTAGCCACTGCGCACCAAATCCTCGCACGTTTCCATCGCAAGGTACGGGTTCACGGCGGATGCGCCGTAGCCGATCAGGAGGGCGACGTGGTGCACCTCGCGCACATCGCCGGCCTCGACCACGATGCCGACCTTCATGCGGTTCTCGGTGCGGATCAGGTGGTGGTGAACCGCGGCAATCATCAGCAGCGACGGAATCGGGGCCAGGTCCTTGTTGGAATCCCGGTCGGACAGGACGAGGAACATCGCGCCGTCGTCGATGGCGGCGTCGGCCTCGGCGCACATCTCCTTGATGCGGGCCTCGAGGGCGTCCGGCCCGTCTTCGAACCGGTAGAGCCCGCGAATGGTCCTGGTGGTGCGGCTGCCCGGTGCGGTGTCGATGTGCTGGATCTTCGCCAACTCGTCGTTGTCGATCACGGGGAAGTCGAGCACGACCTGCCGGGCGTGCTCGGGGCCCACCGAGAGGAGGTTGCGTTCCGGACCGAGCCCGAGCTTGAGGGAAGTGACAACTTCCTCGCGGATCGAGTCGAGCGGCGGGTTGGTCACCTGGGCGAACTGCTGCGTGAAGTAGTCGAAGAGCAGCCGGGGTCGGTCGCTGAGCACGGCGATGGGGGTGTCGGAGCCCATCGCGCCGAGCGGTTCCCCGCCGAGGCGAGCCATCGGCGCGAGCAGGATGCGCACCTCCTCCTCGGTGTAGCCGAAGGTGCGCTGGCGGCGCACGACGGATGCCGGCGGGTGAACGATGTGCTCCCGCTCGGGCAGATCCTTGAGGTTGATGCGCCCGGCGTCCAGCCAGGTTCCCCACGGCTCGCTGGCCGCGAGGTCGGCCTTGATCTCGTCGTCTTCGATCAGGCGTCCGGCGACCGTGTCGACCAGAAACATCTTGCCGGGACGCAGGCGGCCCTTGCGCACCACCCGGTTGGGGTCGATGTCGAGTACCCCGATCTCGCTGGCGAGCACGACGAGGCCGTCGTCGGTGATGAGGTAGCGGCCGGGGCGCAGCCCGTTGCGGTCGAGGGTGGCGCCGACGAGGGATCCGTCGGTGAACACGATCGCGGCCGGTCCGTCCCACGGCTCCATCAACATGGAATGGTACTCGTAGAACGCACGGCGTTCGGCGTCGAGGTCGGTCTGGTTCTCCCAGGCCTCCGGCACCATCATCATGACGGCGTGCGGGAGCGAACGCCCCGACAGGCTGAGCAGCTCAACGACCTCATCGAACGAGGCCGAATCGCTGCCGCCGGGGGTGACGATCGGAAGCAGCGGCGCCAGGTCGCCGAGCAGGTCGGATTCGAGCTGCGACTGGCGCGCCTGCATCCAGTTGCGGTTGCCCTGAACCGTGTTGATCTCGCCGTTGTGCGCGATCATGCGGAACGGCTGCGCGAGCGGCCAGGACGGGAACGTGTTGGTGGAGTAGCGGGAGTGCACAAGGGCGAGCTTGGAGACGAAGCGCGGATCGGACAGGTCCGGGTAGAACGGCTCCAGCTGAAGCGTCGTGACCATACCCTTGTAGACCACGGTGCGACAGGACAGTGAGGCGAAGTAGATCTCCAGCTCGCGTTCGGCACGCTTCCGCAGCCTGACGGCCTGGCGGTCCAGCGCGATGTCGCCGAGCGTGTCGCCGGCCTCGGTCGTGCGGGCGCTCTGCACGAACAGTTGCTGGATGGCCGGCATGGCCGCGCGCGCCAGGGTGCCGACCTCGTCGGGGCGCACGGGAACTTCGCGCCAGCCGAGGATCACCAGTCCCTCTTCGAGGGCGATCCGGTTGATCTGGCGCTTGATGCCGCTGCGCTTGGTGGGATCGATCGGCAGGAACACATTTCCGACGGCGTAGCAGCCCGCCGTGGGCAGGGCGAAATCGGTGACCGACCGCAGGAACTCGTCGGGAACCTGAGTGATGATGCCCGCGCCGTCTCCGGTGCCGGCATCCGATCCGACCGCACCGCGGTGCTCGAGGTTGCGCAGCGCGTCGAGGGCGAGGGTGATGATGTCGTGCCCGGCGGTGCCCCGAAGCGTGGCAACCATGGCGAGGCCGCAGGCATCGCGCTCATCGGCCGGGTTGTACAGGCCCTGCGGCTTCGGCACTGCGCTGAAGCGCGAGAAGAGGGATGTTTGCGGCATTGGACCGTCCTCACAAAAATAACTGGCGAGTGGGGACGACGCTGGCCCGCTCAGGTAGACATGTGCGCGGCGGCCCGTCATACCGGGTCACAAGCCGTGGAACAGGTTGGAGTCAACCTGAGCCTAAAGGCGCGAGTTGCTGGTGCTTGTGGCTGCAACGTCGTCTGATCCGGCGGGACCGACGGCCTCATCACCGTGATCCTCGGGGTCCGAATCAAACTCATTAGATTCTACCTCAGCGTCGGGCCCCTTCCACTCGCGGCCGGGAATGTACACGCTCGCGGGCAGGCCCGTGTGGCGCTTGCTCTGCACGACGATCAGGATGATTCCGAGCAGGATGGCGGCGAAAGCGGCCCACACATTGGTGCGGAGGCCGAAGAACATCTCGCTCGGGTCGACCCGGATCGATTCGAAGAAGCTGCGGCCGAGGCCATACCAGATCAGGTAGACGCCGAAGGCCTTGCCCCAGCGGAGCGCGACCTTGCGTTCGATCGCGAGGATCAGGACGACGCCGACCACGTTCCAGATCATCTCGTAGAGGAAGGTTGGGTGAAACAGCGTTTCGGGGGGAAGTCCGATCGGGAGGGCCGGGTTCGCCGCGGAAACCTCGAGGCCCCAGGGCAGGTCGGTCGGCAGACCGAAGAGCTCCTCGTTGAACCAGTTGCCGAGACGGCCCATGGCCTGCGCCACGAGCATCCCCGGTGCCAGGGCGTCCGCGAAGGCCCAGAACCGGATGCCCGAGATGCGGCAGCCGATGTAAGCGCCGACGGCCCCGCCCAGGAGCGCTCCGAAGATGGCGTTGCCGCCGTTCCAAATGGCGAACACCTCGAGAGGGTTGGCACCCTCGAAGAAGTAGTCGGAGGGGTGCGTGAACACATGGTAGAAGCGCGCGCCGACGATGCCGAGCGGAACGGCCCACAGGATGATGTCCAGCACCACGCCCGGCTCGCCGCCGCGCGCAGACAGTCGGCGGCTCGTCATGACGGTGGCGGCGATGATCCCTGCCAGAATGCAGAGGGCGTAGGCGTGGATGGTGAACGGGCCGAGGGTGAACGAGCTCCATTCGGGGCTCGGGCTCGGGATGCTCAGAAGAAAAGACACCTGGGGACTACCTTTCATCGTGGCGCCGGGGAGGCCCCGTGACCGCCTCGGTCAACTTACCTTAGCTTTGGGGTGCTTCGATGGCGGGGATCAGACGGCGGGGCGCAGATCCCGGGCACTGGCCGCGAGGTCACGGGTGAGGGCGGCCAGGGCCGGCACTCCCCCGTCGGACAGTGCCTTGACCAGGGCGGAACCGACGATGGCGCCATCGGCGTAGGCGAGGATCTCCCGCACCTGCTCCGGGGTGGAGATACCGAGTCCGACGCACGCGCTGGTGGATCCGACGGCGCGGAGGCGGTCGACGAGCACCCGCGCGGCGGAGTCCACGTCGCCACGGGCGCCGGTGATTCCCATGGTGGAGGCCGCGTAGACGAAGCCGCGGCTGGCGTCCACTGCCTGACGCAGCCGGGCGTCGGACGACGACGGGGCGGCGAGGAAGACACGGTCGAGTCCGGTTCGCGTGCTGGCTCCCACCCAGGCGGCCGCGTCGTCGGGGATGAGGTCGGGCGTGATCAGCCCGGCGCCTCCCGCCGCGAGCAGGTCATCGGCGAACCGGTCCACGCCGTACTGCATGATCGGGTTCCAGTAGGTCATGACCAGAACGGGCACGTTCACCTGGGCAGTGATCGCCGCGACGGCCTCGATCCCGTGCCGCAGCCGGAAGCCGTTGGCCAGAGCCTGCTGGGTGGCCGCCTGGATCACTGGCCCGTCCATGACGGGATCGGTGTACGGCAGGCCCAGCTCGATGACGTCGACACCGTTCTGCGCGAGTGCCACGGCCGCGTCGATGCTCTCGGTCAGGGTGGGGAACCCGACGGGCAGGTAGCCGATCAGAGCACCGCCGCCCTCGGAGCGGCGACGGGCGATTGTCGCCTCGACCGTGCTCGTCGTTCCGGTCGTGGGGCCCGTACCTGTTTCCGTGCTCATGACCGTTCCGCGCCCTTGTCGAGCAGGTCGAAGTACCGACCCGCGGTTTCCATGTCCTTGTCGCCGCGTCCGCTGAGGTTTACCAGGATGGTGGCGTCAGGTCCGAGCTTCTTGCCGAGGTCCAAGGTGCCGGCGAGGGCGTGCGCCGACTCGATGGCGGGGATGATGCCCTCCGTGCGGCTGAGCAGCCGGAGGGCGCTCATCGCCTCGTCATCGGTGACCGGCAGGTAGGTGGCCCGGCCGATACTGGCGAGCCACGCATGTTCCGGGCCCACCCCCGGGTAGTCCAGACCCGCAGAAATGGAGTGCGACTCCACGGTCTGACCGTCTTCGTCCTGCAGCAGGAAGCTGCGGGCGCCGTGCAGGATGCCGGGGCGCCCCTTGGTGATCGTCGCCGCATGGCGCAGGGTCTCCGCGCCGTCACCGCCGGCCTCGTAGCCGACCAGGGCCACCTCCGGGTCGTCGAGGAACGCGTGGAAGATACCCATGGCGTTCGAACCACCGCCGACGCAGGCGGTGACCGCGTCGGGGAGGCGGCCGGTGAGGTCCAGCACCTGCTGGCGGGCCTCCTCGCCGATGATCTTCTGGAAGTCGCGCACCATGGCCGGAAACGGATGCGGCCCGGCGACGGTACCGAAGATGTAGTTGGTGGTCTCGACGTTGGTGACCCAGTCACGCATGGCGTCGTTGATGGCGTCTTTCAGGGTGCGGGACCCAGTCTTGACCGGCACGACCTCGGCGCCGAGCAGTCGCATCCGGGCCACGTTCAGGGCCTGGCGCTCCGTGTCGACCTCGCCCATGTAGACGACGCAGTCGAGCCCGAACAGGGCGGCGGCCGTCGCGGCCGCCACGCCATGCTGCCCGGCGCCCGTCTCGGCGATGACGCGGGACTTGCCGATGCGCTTGGTGAGAAGTGCCTGGCCGAGCACATTGTTGATTTTGTGCGAGCCGGTGTGGTTGAGGTCTTCCCGCTTGAGGATGATGCGGGCACCGCCGGCGTGCGCGGCGAACCGGGGCACCTCGGTGATGATGGACGGGCGCCCGGTGTAGCTCCGGTGCAATTCCATCAATTCGGCCGCGAAGGCCGGGTCCTGCCGTGCCAGCGCGTACTCGTCGGTCAGCTCGTCGAGGGCAGCCACGAGGGACTCCGGCACGAACCTCCCTCCGAAGTCGCCGAAGTACGGGCCTGCTTCTGTTCTGAGGGACGTTGACATTTAAACCGCCAGGAATTCGGAGAGGGTTCGGATGGGATCGTTTGTGACGAGGGCCTCGCCGACGAGCACGATGTCGGCGCCGGCGGCGCGGTAGTGCGCCACGTCGGCGGCGGTCTTGACGGCCGATTCGGCGACGCGGACGACGCCCGAGGGGATCCGGTCCGCGAGCCTGCCGAACAGGTCCTGATCGAGTTGGAACGTGGACAGGTCGCGGGCGTTCACCCCGACGAGGCTTGCGCCAATGGCCAGGGCGCGGTCGACCTCCTCGGCGCTATGGGTCTCGACCAGCGCGGTCATGCCGAGCTGGCGCACGAGGTCGTGCAGGGAGACCAGGGTGGTCTGGTCGAGTGCGGCGACGATGAGCAGAACCATGTCGGCACCTGCCGCCCTGGCCTCGAAGACCTGGTACGGCAAGCCGATGAAGTCTTTACGCAGCACCGGGATGCGCACGGCGGATCGCACCTGCTCGAGGTCTGACAGGGAGCCGAGGAACTTGCGACCTTCGGTGAGCACGCTGATCGCGCTGGCGCCGCCGAACTCGTAGGAGACGGCGAGGGCGGCAGGGTCCGAAATCTCGGCCAGGGTGCCCCGGGACGGGCTGGCGCGCTTGACCTCCGCGATGATCTTGACCTGGTCGGCGGGTGCGAGCACCGCCAGGGCATCGATCGCGGGAGTTTGGTCGAGAGCGGTTGCCTCGACGATGGCGAACGGACGGGCGGCCCGACGAAGTTCAGCGTCGGCGACGGCCCCGGCTAGAAGATCAGACAGCACTCGACTAGTGGCCCAGGTGAGCCGTATCGGCTACGCCGTAGCCGATTTTGGCGAGGATCCAGCCGACCAGCAGGCCAACCACCAGCAGGCCGACGGATGCCCAGACGAGCCAAGGGATCACCAGAAAGAAGGCAACGGTGCCGATCGCGACGGCGAGAAGCATGATGGTGACGGCGGTCCAGGCCGCGATCGAATGGCCTTCACCTGGGTCTACCGATTCAAAGCTCATGATTCTCCTTTTGTGCGTTGACGGGCAAGCCAAGTCTAGCGGCCCCACGGTTCGCCGGCCTCCCCAGCGCACCAGGTGAAACCGGGAATCAGGTCTCGATTCACTGCGGGGTGGTGGGGTCTTCGCCGCGGCTCAGCCCGTCCCAGTCGTCGACGGCGTCACGTTCGGGTGCGGAAACGTCCGCGGCGTCGGGACCGTCGGCATCCGTCGCCTCGGCCGACTCGGCCGCTTCGAATCGCACGGCCTGGTAGCGGGACGTCGGTCCGGGCCAACGCCTGGAGGTGACGAGCACCCCGACCCCGGCGCCGCCCATGACCACGCCGGCGAGCAGCGCGATGAACGGCCACGGCGTCACGGCCGCCGAGGCGACGGCGTCGACGACCGAGTCTGCGCCGGAGATCCCGGTGGCATCGGTGACCGCGCCGGCACTGGCCGCCGCCGGATCGGTGACGGCCAAAATAGCCGAAAGGCACACGGAGAAGCCGAGCAGAACCTGAAGCAGGCCGAGGACCACCCGGATGACGGGACCGGCGATGCTCAGGGCACCGGCGAGGGCCAGTCCGGCGAGGGCGAGGGCTGTCACCCCGGGGGCGGCCGTGGAGCCGGACGCCTCGAGGCTGTGCACAGCCGAGCCGGACTGCCCCACGATGACGTTCACCCAGACCTGGGTCCAGGCCAGCAGGGCCAGACCGCTGGCCGCCAGCACCACGAGGATGTGCCCGAGCTTGAGGCGCCGTGCGGATGCCACCTAGCGCACCCGCTTCATGGCGTTCGCGACCGCGACCGCGCGGAGGGGCGCCGCGGCCTTGTTCTGCGACTCCTGGTATTCCGACGCCGGGTCGGAGTCCGCGACGAGGCCGCCGCCGGCCTGCACACGGGCGACGCCATTCATGATCGTGGCGGTCCGAATGGCGATGGCCAGGTCCGCGTCCCCGGCGAACCCGAAGTAGCCGACCACCCCCCCGTACACGCCGCGCTGCGCGGGCTCGAGCGCGTCGATGATCTCGAGGGCGCGCGGTTTCGGGGCCCCGGAGAGAGTGCCGGCCGGGAACGTGGCGCGGAAGACGTCGATCGCGGACCGGCCCGGCAGCAGGTTCCCCTCCACCGAGGAGACGAGGTGCATGATGTGGCTGAACCGCTCGATGCGCATGAACTCGGTCACCTCGACCGAGCCGGGTGCACACACCTTGAGCAGGTCGTTGCGGGCCAGGTCCACGAGCATCAGATGCTCGGCGCGTTCCTTGGCGTCGCCCGCGAGCTCGGCTTCGAAGTCGGCGTCGGCCTCCGGGGTCGTGCCGCGCGGCTTCGAGCCCGCGATCGGATGCGTGAACACCCGGTCGTTCTGCACCTTCACCAAGGCCTCCGGGGAGGAGCCCACGATCCAGTAGGTCTCCTTCTCCGGCGATTCCAGGCTCAGCAGGTACATGTAGGGCGACGGATTGAGGCTGCGCAGCACCCGGTAGACGTCGATGGGGTCCGCCGTGCACTCCTGGTCGAACCGCTGGGAGACGACCACCTGGAACACGTCACCGTCGACGATGTGCTCCTTGGCGACGTCGACCGCGGCGAGGAAGTCCTCACGTCGGGTGCGGTTCGTCGGGGAGGCGGGCGTGGCGAGGTCGACCTCGGCGAGCCAGGTCTCGGAGGGCTCGGCCAGGCGAGCCTGCAGGGCGTCGAGCCGGTCCTGGGCGGCCGCCCAGAGGGCATCCGGTTCGTCGTGGCCGTCGTTGAGAACGTTGGCGATGAGCTGCACGGTGCCGTATTTGTGGTCGATCACGACGAGGTCGGCCACGAAGCTGAAGGCCTGGCCCGGCACGTCGTAGTCCGCCGGCGGGCGATTCGGCAGGCGCTCGATCTGGCGGATCGCCTCCCAGCCGATGAATCCGACGAGGCCGCCGGTCAGGGGTGGGTGGCCGGGCATCCGCGGGGTTTCCCAGCGTTCGTGGAGGGCCGCGAGAGCCGCCAGCGGGCCGAGGCCGGCGGCGTCGCCGAGGGCGCGCTCAGCCGAGAGGCCGTAGTCGAGCCAACGGGTCTCGTCGCCCTGCTGGGTGAGCACGCCGAACGAGGACACGCCCACGAACGAGAACCGCGACCAAATGCCGCCCTGCTCGGCGGACTCGAGCAGGAAGCTACCGGGCTGGCCGGCAGCGAGCTTGCGGTAGATGCCCACCGGGGTTTCGCCGTCGGCGAAGAGTTCGCGCACCACGGGGAACACCCGGTGGTCGTCGATCTGGCGCGCGAACTGCCCGGCGGTGGTCGTCGGGGCTGTGCCGGAGCTGTTCGGTGCCATGGTCAGTCCTTCGGTTTTTGGGTGGTTGCCCGGTCTGCTGCCACGTCGGGTGCCGCGGGGCGGGCGCCGGTCACGACCTCGATGCCGCGCCCGTCGAAACAGGTGCGAGAGCCGGTGTGGCAGGCTGCTCCGACCTGGTCCGCCTGCACCAGGAGGGTGTCCGCGTCACAGTCGAGCGCGGCGGACTTCACATACTGGCCGTGGCCGGAGATGTCGCCCTTGCGCCAGAATTCCTGGCGACTGCGCGACCAAAACGTCACGCGCCCCTCGGTGAGCGTGCGGCGCAGCGCTTCCCGGTTCATCCAGCCGAGCATGAGCACCTCACCGGTGTCCCACTGCTGGATCACCGCCGGCAGCAGGCCGTCGGAGTTGAAGACGGCCCTGGCCAGGGCGTCGTCGAGGGTGGAGAGCACATCGGTCATTTACGGAGCCGTTTCGGGTCGGGTAAGGCACAACATCATCAGCGCACGGGCATTCCGGCGTGCCGGAGCTCCGCCTTGACGTCGCCGACGGTCAGCTGGCCGCTGTGGAACACGGATGCCGCGAGCACGGCATCCGCCCCCGCCGCGATGGCCGGGGGAAAATCCTCGACCCGGCCGGCGCCGCCGGAGGCGATCACCGGAACGGTGCTCAGGGCGCGCATCAGCGTGATGAGTTCGACGTCGAAGCCCGCCTTCGTGCCGTCGGCGTCGATGGAGTTGACGAGCAGCTCGCCGACCCCCAGCCCGATGGCCGTCTGCGCCCAGGCGAGAGCGTCCAGGTCGGTTTCGGTGCGGCCACCGTGGGTGGTGACGACGAAGCCGGACTCGGTGCGCCCGCTGCGCTTCACGTCAAGCGAGAGCACGAGCACCTGGGAGCCGAACCGGTCGGCGATCTCGCCGATCAGGGCGGGCCGCTTGATGGCGGCGCTGTTGACTCCGACCTTGTCGGCACCACTGGCCTGCAGCCGGGACACGTCCTCGACCGTGCGGATGCCGCCGCCCACCGTAAGCGGGATGAAGACCTGCTCTGCGGTGGCGCGCACGACGTCATAGGTGGTGGCACGGTTGTCCACCGTGGCGGTCACATCGAGGAAGGTGAGTTCGTCGGCTCCCTGCTCGTAGTACCGGCGGGCGAGTTCGACCGGATCGCCCGCGTCTCGCAGATTCTGGAAGTTCACGCCCTTGACCACGCGGCCGTCGGCCACGTCGAGGCAGGGTATGACCCGCACCGAAAGACTCACGATTGTGCCTCCATTGTGTGTCGCCGCATCTGGGTACCGCCGGTCAGCCCGTTACAAGCGGGCGTTGTGAATGGAGCTGATCAGGATGGCGCGCGCCCCGAGCTCGTAGAGGGCGTCCATGACATGGTTCGTGTTCAGGCGCGGGATCATCACACGCACGGCAACCCATTCCGGGTCGTGCAGGGACGATACGGTGGGCGACTCGATGCCGGGCGCCAGCAGGCAGGCGTCGTCGAGGAGCGTCTGCGGGATGTCGTAGTCCATCAGCACGTACTGGCGGGCCACGAGCACGCCCTGCAAGCGGCGCAGGAGGGTCGCGATGCCGGGCTTGTCGTTCTCGGAGCTGATCAGCACGGCCGTGGACTGCAGGATGACCGGGCCGAAGATCTCGAGGCCGGCCTTGCGCAGAGTAGAGCCGGTGGAGACGACGTCGGCGACGGCATCCGCCACGCCGAGCTGAACGGCGGACTCGACCGCGCCGTCGAGGGTGACCAGTGTCACGCTGACGTCGTGCTCGGCGAGGAAGGCCTCGACCAGTCCGGGGTAGCTGGTGGCGACGCGATGGCCGGACAGGTCGGCCAGGTCGGTGAAGCGGCCTGCGGGGCCGGCGAAGCGGAAGGTGGAGTCGCCGAAGTCGAGGCTGGCGATCTCCTGGGCGGTGGAGCCCGAGTCGAGCAGCAGGTCGCGCCCGGTGATTCCCACGTCGAGGGCTCCGGAGCCCACATAGGTGGCGATGTCGCGGGGACGCAAGTAGAAGAACTCCACGTCGTTGCGGGGGTCGGCGACGACGAGGTCGCGCGGGTCGCGGCGGCCGGTGTAGCCGGCCTCGAACAGCATCTGCGCGGCGGTTTCGGACAACGAGCCCTTATTGGGCACGGCAATTCTCAGCATTTGGGCACTCTCTGCGTCTTCAGGTTCTGGCAAACAGGTCTCACGGGGTCAACCGGGTGGAGTCTCTCTGATGACGCGTCACAGATGGCGGTACAGGTCGGCGAGGGTCAGCCCCTTCGCCAGCATCATCACCTGCACGTGGTACAGCAGCTGGCTCATCTCGGCGGCGGTTTCGTCGTCGCTCTGGAACTCGGCGGCCATCCAGACCTCAGCGGCTTCTTCGACGATCTTCTTGCCGATGGCATGTACGCCGGCGTCGAGTTCGCGCACGGTCCCCGAGCCGTCGGGGCGGGTCCGTGCTTTGTCGCTCAGTTCAGCGAACAGGTCGTCAAAAGTCTTCACCTGACTAGGGTACTAGTGCGCGTGCTGGTGTTCGGTCGCGGCGGCGCGCAACAGGGCGATCTGCTTCGCCGGGTCCGCGGAGTTGAACACGCTGGAGCCGGCGACGAACGTGTTCGCCCCGGCCTCGGCGGCGATGACGATGGTGTCCTCGGTGATGCCGCCGTCGACCTGCAGCCAGACGTCCAGGCCGGACTTCTTCACGGCCTCCGACAGGGTGCGGAGCTTGCGCATGGTGGAGGGCATGAAGCTCTGCCCCCCGAAGCCGGGTTCGACGGTCATCACGAGCACCTGGTCGAATTCGGGCAGAAGCTCGAGGTAGGGCTCGATGGCCGTGCCGGGCTTGAGGGCGATGCCGGCCCGGGCGCCGATCGAGCGCAGCTTGCGGGCCAGGCCGACCGGGTTGGTCGTGGCCTCCGCGTGGAAGGTGACCGAGAACGCGCCGACTTCGGCGTAGCCGAGCGCCCAACGCTCCGGGTTCTCGATCATCAGGTGCAGGTCGAAGGGCAGCGGGGAGACTTGGGCGAGGCGGTCGACGACGGGCGGTCCGAACGTCAGATTCGGTACAAAATGGTTGTCCATGATGTCGACGTGCACCAGGTCGGCGGTGCGGATGCGCCCCAGGTCCCGTTCGAGATTGGCGAAGTCGGCGGCGAGGATGCTGGGGTTAATCCGGGTGACCATGCCTTCACCCTACTGCGGCGAGCCCCGGTGGCTCGAAAGTCCCATGCCGGTCGAGTCCAAGGCCCTGGAGCGATCCCGTCCCGAACGAATTCGACGGAGATTTTGCCGAAATGGGCCTAGAACCTTTCAAAAAAGTGGTTTTCAACCAGAATCTCCGTCGAATTCGTTCGGGCTGCGACGGAAAAGGATTTGGGTGCCTGGACCTCACAAGCCCTGCCGCAGATCCGGCGCGCGTTGTGGCTTACGCAGGAGATCCGTCCGGCTACACCGGCATCCGCAGTAGTCCCGTACTCGTCCGCGGCGGCTGGGCAGCCCGGACGACGGATGTCCTGAGTTGGCCACGCGGCGCGCGGGCGCGGCCGGGGCGACGCCGGCCCGCCCGCATGCCGGCTGGCCGAGGCAGAGCCGCGGCCGCAGGAACGACGCATCCACCGGATGCCGTCGGGCGGGCCGGACACTCGCCCCGCCCGCACAAGAACCGCTGCGCATTCGCGAGTGTCGTGGTCAACTCAGGAGATCCCGCCGGCCGGGTCGGATATCTACCCCGGTGCCGCACTGATTCGCGGAACCGGTGAACGCGCGCGACGGATGTCCTGCCTTAGCCACACGCGCGGGCACGGCCGGGCCATGCTCACGGAAGAACCAGGGGAGCCAGAATCTCCGTCAGATTGGGTCGAGGCCGGGGCCCGAATGCGCAGGGCACGAATGCGCAGGGCAGGAATGCGCCGGGTCCGGGTGCGCGGGCTACTCCGTGCGCTCGAGCAGGGTGATGAACATAGCGTCAGTGCCGTGCCGATGCGGCCACAGTTGCACGCTGCCCCCGTCGCCGGGCAGATCGAGCTCGGAGCTGCTCAGCCCCTGCAGCACGGATGCCGTGTCGAGAGTGCGCACACGGCCCTCCCATTTCTTGAGCGCGGTGGCCACGATCCCGCGAGTCTCCGCGATGTGCGGTGAGCAGGTGACGTAGGCCAGCACCCCGCCCGGCTTGAGCGCGCCAAGGGCCGCGTGGATCAGCCCGGACTGCAGATCGGAGAGCTCGGCGACGTCCTTGGGCTGCTTACGCCAGCGGGCCTCCGGGCGCCGACGTAGCGCGCCGAGCCCGGTGCAGGGAGCATCCAGCAGGATCCGGTCGAACTCCTTCGGATGATCGTCTCCGAACCGGGTGCCGTCCTCCTCCCAGACGGGCACCTCGCCGGGCACGGCGGCCAGCGCCTTACGCACGAGGGCGGCCCGGGCCGGGACGAGCTCGTTGGCGACGAGGCTGGCCCCGCCGGCCAGCGCCTCAGCGGCAAGCAGGGAGGCCTTGCCGCCGGGGCCCGCGCACAGGTCGAGCCAACGCTCCCCCGGCGCAACCGGGCGGGCCCGACTGAGCGTGAGGGCCGCCAACTGGGATCCCTCGTCCTGCACTCGGAGGCGTCCGCCGCTGTCCTGCATCAGGTGCACGGGGTCGCCGCCGGCCAGCACAAAACCGATGGGCGAGAAGTCGTTGGCAACGCCGAGACCGTCGGTGTCTTCGGTGTTGCTGAGGCCGGGCAGAATGACCATGTTCACCTTGGGCGCGGCATTGTCGGCCGACAGCAGCTCCTCGAGCTCGGTCTCTCGGCCCTCGAGGCGCAGCGACTGCCGGAACGCCCGCACCACCCAGATCGGGTGTGAGTGCTCCGCGGCAAGGCGGTCATCATCACTGGTGGCTTCGGTGAGCACGCGTTCGCGCCACTCGTCGGCGCTGGAGCGGGAGATGGTGCGCAGCACCCCGTTGGTGAAGCCGGTGGCGGCGTGGGAGCCCACCTGACGGGCGAGTTCGACAGACTCGTTCACGGCGGCGTGGGTGGCCACCCGGGTGGCGAGCAACTGGTGCGCACCGAGACGTAGCACGTCCAGGATGGCTGGGTCGATCGCGGTGACGGGCCGACCGGCCGCGTCGGCGATCACCCGGTCGTAGAAGCCCTGCATGCGCAGGGTGCCGTAGGTCAGCTCGGTGGCCAATGCGGCATCCGCGGTGCTGAGCGCCGCCCGCTTGATGCGGCTGGGCAGCAGCAGGTTCGCGTAGGCGTCTGATTCCCGCACGGCGGCGATGACCTCGTAGGCCACCCGCCGGGCCGGCTGCACGAAGTCGGTCTGCGGGCGCTCCAGGCCGCGGCCGCCCTGAGCACGGACGTCGTTCTTTCGCCCCTGGCGACGGTCGTCGCTCATGAGGCGACCACCTCCGTCCAATTCACTCCGCGCCACCAGTCGATTGCCTTCATCTGTGTCTTTCCGGCCGGTTGCACGGTGACCAGCTCGAGCGGCTCGGTCCCCGTTCCAATCAGCACTTTCTTGTCGATCTCACGGATCAGGCCGGCCGGTTGCGGCTCGGATCCCTGGGTCAGGGCAACGCCCTGGAGTTTGAGGCGGGCGTCGCCGAGCACCGTGAACGCGCCCGGCTCCGGGGTGACCCCGCGCACCCGGTTGCGCACCGAGACGGCCGGTTCGGACCAGTCGATACGGGCATCCGCGAGAGTCAGCTTGGGGGCCAGGGTGACCGGACCGGACTGCGGGGTCGCCTGGACGCCGCCGGCTTCGAGGGCGTCGATCACCTGCAGCAGCAGGCGCGCGCCGCTGTCGCTGAGCGCCCGCAACAGGCTGCCCGCGGTGTCGTCCTCGACGATCGCCCGCGTCAGTTGCGCGAACACGGCGCCCGCGTCGAGTTCCGGAACCAGCTGGAATACGGCGGCGCCAGTCTGCTCGTCGCCGGCCATGAGTGCGCGCTGCACGGGAGCGGCGCCGCGCCAGCGCGGGAGCAGGGAGAAGTGCAGGTTGATCCAGCCGAGCCGGGGCACCGACAGGAGCGGTTCGCGCACGAGCCCGCCGTAGGCGACGATGACGCCGAGGTCGGGTCGCAGTGCGGCGATTTCCACGGTCGCGGCCTCGTCGAGGCGATTGGCCTTGATCACGTGCAGCCCGTTCTCGACAGCGGCTCGCGCGAGCGGCGAGGGGGTGAGCACGCGTTTGCGGCCGAACGGGGCATCCGCCCGGGTGATCACGGCCGCGAGGTCGTGGTGGGACTGAGCCAGGGCGCCCAGGCTGGGCACGGCCGCCTGCGGCGTGCCGGCGAAGACGAGTTTCATTTAGAGCAGCTCCGGGTCATCGAATCGTACTTTGAGTGTAGGCGCGGGGCGGAAGGCCGCCCCCTTCGGGCGCCGGCGGCGGGCGGCATTGCGCACGACCGCGGCCTTGAGCGCACGGGCCACGGCGTCACCGCTGGCGTAGGGCAGCCGCACGATCGCACGCACCAGGGGGTACTCCGTGGTGACCGGGCCGAGTACATCGACGCCGTCCATCCCGGCCAGCTCTGCCAGGGCCAGGGCGACGTCGGCGTCGGTGCCGGTGACGGATGCCGCACGCACCGCGGGCGGGAATCGCAGTTGGCGGCGATCGGCCAGTTCCGACGCGGCGAGCATCTCGGGCTGCCAGGAGTTCAGCGCCCGGGCGACGAGCCCGCCCACGCCGACCAGGACCACAGCGGCACCCGGGGCCGCCAGGGATGCGGCGTTGGACCACCAGCGCAGGCAGTCCTCCCCGACCCGCAGGGATTCCCGGGCGAGCATCCGTTCGCCGTCGAGCAGCAGGATGGCTCGGTACCCACCCGTCGGGATGGGCTCCGCGCCGCGGGTGGCGATCACCAGGGCCGGGGCGTCGCCGAGGTGCTGCAGCGGATGGTCGCCGTCGGCGACGATAATGCGCGCGCCGGGGAACGCCCGGCCGAGTTCTTCGGCGGTTCGCCCGGTGCCGAGGGTGACGACCCGCAGGGCGCGCCCCTCGCAGTGCGTGCAGCTCCAGTTGGCGGCCAGCGCCCCGCACCAGCGACACGACGGGGTGGAGTCCTTGGAGGCCAAAGCGAGCGGCCCCTGACAGGTGGTGCAGCGGGCGGCCTTCTTGCAACTCTGGCAGGCGAGCATCGGGGCGTAGCCGGGGCTGGCCACCTGCACCAGCACGGGGCCGTGGGCCAGCGCCTCCTTGGCGGCCCGCCACGCGGCCGTCGGGATGCGCGCGGCGCGGGCCTGCTGGTCGGGCTCGGACTGGAAGTCGGTGGGGATGATCCGCGGATGCCGGTTCTGCGCGGGGTGCACCGCAGTGAGCCAGCCCAGCTCGACCAGGCGCTGCACCTCGACGGTGCGGGTGTGGCCGAGGAAGACGAGGGCGCAGCCGGACTGGCCCTGGCGCACGAGCGCGGCGTCGCGGGAGTGCGCGTAGGGGCTGAGCGGTTCGCCATGCAGCGGGTCGCCATCGTCGAAGAGCGCGATCAGACCGAGGTCGTGGGCCGGCGCGTAGACGGCCGACCGATTGCCGAGCACGATCCGGGGTTCCAGGGCGAGGGCGGCCAGGAAGGCCCGATAGCGTTCCGGGTTGGGCTGGCGTGCATCGACGCGGCTGACCGAGTCGGCCGGGGCCAGCAGGTCGAGGGCGGCCTGAAGCTGGTCCTGGTCGCGGTAGTCCGGCACGACGAGGATGGCGCTCCGCCCGGCGGCCAGGCCGGCCACCGCGAGCTCGGCCAGGGTGATCGCCCACTTCCCGATGGTCTGCCCGTCCGGCAGCCGTTGCAGCTCGGGCACCGCGGCCACGCAGAGGCGCGCCCCCGTGGCGACGGCCGTGTCGAGGGTGCCGGCCGGGTAATCGGCACAGGCCGGCCCGGCGGGGGTGGCGGGGTCGGCCACATCGCCAGGCTCGGCCACGGTTGCAGCACCGGCCGTCCCGTCGGCCGGGGCGGAAGCATCCGCTGCTCGCGCCGCCAGCCAGGCCTTCTCCACCCGCACCTGGCGCGGGGGCACGGCGAGACGGATGATGTCGCTCGCGTTCCCCGAGGCCCGGTCGGCGACCCGACGGGCGAGCTCCCAGACCTCGGGGGTGAGCACCTGGGCGGCGGAGACCACGCTCTCGATCGGGCTGAGCGCGCCCCGGAATTCGGTGCCAGCCTCGAGACCCGGCAGCGCCTCCGGGCCTGCGGCCGGTCCGACCGCACCGCGCCCCTCGGCCGCACCCAGCACCTCGATCAGGTATCCGTCGGCGACGCGACCGGCCGAGCGCAGCGGCACCCGCACGCGCACGCCGGGCCGGGCGATGCCGGCGAGCTCATCGGGAATGCTGTAATCGAACAGGTGGTCGAGCTGCGGCAGCGGCGAGTCGATGAGCACCCGGGCCACGAGGCCGGAGCGAGTCATCGGCGCCGCGCCTGCCCGGTCACAGTCCGGCAGCGCTTCTCAGCTCGTCGACCCGGTCGAGGCGCTCCCAGGTGAAGTCGGGAAGCTCGCGGCCGAAGTGGCCGTAGACGGCGGTCTGCGCATAGATCGGGCGCAGCAGGTCAAGGGAATGGATGATCGCAGCCGGGCGCAGGTCGAAGACCGCGCGGATCGCCGCGGTGATGTCCCGGTCGGCCATCACCCCGGTGCCGAAGGTCTCCACGTAGAGCCCGACGGGCGAGGCCTTGCCGATGGCGTAGGCCACCTGAATCTCGAGACGGTCGGCCAGCCCGGCGGCCACGGCGTTCTTGGCCACCCAGCGCATCGCGTATGCTGCGGAGCGGTCGACCTTCGACGGGTCCTTGCCGCTGAACGCGCCCCCGCCGTGCCGGCTGGAACCGCCGTAGGTGTCGATGATGATCTTGCGCCCGGTGAGGCCGGCGTCGCCCTGAGGGCCGCCGATCTCGAACCGCCCGGTCGGGTTGATCAGCGTATTCAGTTCAGACGAGTCCAGTTCCACGCGGTCGAGCACCGGGCGGATGACGAGTTCCTCGACCTCCGCGCGCAGCTGCTCGTTGGACACCTTCGGCGAGTGCTGGGTCGACAGCACGACGGTCTCGACCGAGCGCGGCGTGATGCCGTCGTAACCGATGGTGACCTGGGTCTTGCCGTCGGGCCGGAGGTAGTCGAGTTCGCCGGACTTGCGCACCTCGGCGAGGCGTTCGGCGAGGCGGTGTGCGATCCAGATCGGGATCGGCATCAGCTGGGGGGTCTCCCGGGTGGCGTATCCGAACATGATGCCCTGGTCGCCGGCGCCCTGGCGGTCGAAGTCCTCCACGCTGGACTCTTCCCGACGCTCGAAGGCGTTGTCCACGCCCTGCGCGATGTCGGGCGACTGGCCGCCGATGGAGATCTCAACGCCGCAGGAGCGGCCGTCGAACCAGACGTCCGAAGAGTCGTAGCCGATATCGGTGATGCACTTGCGCACGATTGAGGGGATCTCGACGTAGGCCTCGGTGGCGACCTCGCCGGCGACGTGTACGAGACCGGTGGTGACGAGGGTCTCGACGGCGACCCGGCTGTGCGGGTCTTCCGTCAGGAGCGCGTCCAGAATGCTGTCGGAGATCTGGTCGCAGATCTTGTCGGGGTGACCTTCGGTTACCGACTCCGAAGTGAAAAGGCGTAGATCGCGCATCTGGCCCGTCTCTGTTGCAGAACAACGTGTAAAAGAAATGAACGTGGAAAAATTCCCCGCTGAGACCGGGCCGAGCCGATCGGGCACCCGGTCGTGCCGGTCGGGAAGCGGCGGAGACCCTGCCCTTGCCGGCGACGGCGACGGCAACGGCAACGGCAACCCAGGTGACCGGATGCCCGAGCGGTCTCAGCCGATCAGGTCAAGGATGCGCCCGGCCACCGACATTTTGGTTCCGGAGACCTCACACACTATATCTCCGTCGTGATCGAGCACCGTGATCGCGTTACGGTCCGAGGCGAAACCCTCCGCCCAGCCCACACGGTTGACCACCAGGAAGTCGCAGCCCTTGCGTGCCATTTTCTCGCGGCCGAGTACAAGCAGGCGAACCGGATCCGGCTCCGTCTCCGCGGCGAACCCGATCAGTACCTGGCCCGTCCGCTTCGTCCGGGCGAGCCCGGCGAGGATATCGGGGTTGCGGGTCAGTTCGAGCAGCAGGGTGTCGCCGGTCTCGTCTTTCTTGATCTTGCCGGCGCTCACCTGCACCGGCCGGTAGTCGGCGACCGCGGCCGCCATGATCACGGCGTCGGCCCCGGCGGCGGCATCCGTGACGGCCACCTCGAGCTCGAGCGCGGTGCCCACGAGCCGCAGTTCCGCCGCTGTTGGTGCGGCAACCTCGAGGTTCGCGGCGATCAGGGTCACGGACGCACCCCGAGCCAGAGCGGCCTGCGCCAGGGCGACCCCCTGCTTGCCGCTGGAACGGTTGCCGAGGAAGCGCACGGGGTCGAGGGGCTCGCGAGTGCCGCCAGCGGTGATCACGACGTGCTTGCCGACCAGGTCGGCGCCTGGCCCATCGGTGCGGTCGGCCGCGGCGTGGGCGGCGAGGGCCGCGGCGACGATGGTGTCGGGCTCTTCCATCCGGCCGGCTCCGGTGTCGGCGCCGGTGAGCTGGCCGACCCCCGGCCCGACGACGATGACGCCGCGGGCGCGGAGGGTGGCCACATTGGCGACCGTGGCCGCGTTGTTCCACATCTCCGTGTGCATCGCCGGGGCGATCACGAGCGGGGCGGTGCTGGCCAGGATGGTGTTGCCGAGCAGGTCGTCGGCGAGGCCGGTGGCGAGCTTCGCGATGGTGTTCGCGGTGGCCGGGGCCACGACGATCAGGTCGGCGGATTGGCCGATGGCCACGTGCCGCACCTCGGCGACGCCCTCATAGAGATCCGTGTGCACGGGGTTGCGGGAGATGGCCTCCAGGGTGGGCTTGCCGACGAATCGCAGCGCCGCCGTTGTCGCCACGACGTGCACGCAGTCCCCCCGCAACACGAAAGCGCGCACGACGTTCACGGCCTTGTAGGCAGCAATGCCGCCGGTTATCCCGACGACGATCGTGCGACCTGACGACATCCTGCGCGCTTGTGGGTGCGTTACTCGGCGATGGGGCGGGAGGTGAGCTTGTCTTCGTTGATCTCGCGGAGGGCGACGGACAGCGGCTTGTCGTCGACGGTCGAGTCGACGAGCGGGCCGACATTGTCGAAGAGGCTGCCTTCGTGCAGGTCCGCATAGTAGTCGTTGATCTGACGCGCGCGCTTGGACGCGAAGACCACGAGGGCGTACTTGGAGTCGGCCTTGGTGAGCAGGTCGTCGATGGGCGGGTCAATGATGCCAGTGAGCTTGGTAGCCATTGGTGTCACTCCTTCAGAGCGGTTTGTGCTGCGGGACGCGCAGAATCACGGAAAACGGGCGCTACGGCAGCAACGGCGCCATACGCAGATTCATCAAGTCTACGACCTCGCGCGCCGCTTCGCCCACGTCGTGGTTTACGACCCGATAATCGAACTCCCCCTGGGCGGCCAATTCGAGTTTGGCCGTCTCGAGCCGGCGGGCCTGTTCGGCGGGCGCCTCGGTGTCCCGGCCGATCAGCCGGCGCACCAGTTCGTCCCAGCTCGGCGGAAGCAGGAAGACCAGTCTGGCCTCCGGCATGGCCCGGCGAACGGCCCGGGCTCCTTGGATGTCGATCTCGAGGAGCACGCTGTGGCCCTCGTTCAAGGCCTCCGTGACCGGACCCCGCGGGGTGCCGTAGCGGTACGCGTTGTGCACGGTCGCCCACTCGAGCAGGTCGCCGGCCGCGACCATCCGGTCGAATTCGGCGTCGTCGACGAAGAAGTAGCTCACGCCCGCGGTCTCGCCTGGGCGAGGTGCCCGGGTCGTGGCCGACACCGACAGGTGCACGCCCGGGTGATGCTGACGGATGTGCGCCGCGACGGTTCCCTTGCCGACCGCGGTGGGACCGGCCAGCACGACAAGCTTCGCGGAGGAATCGCCGCGTCTCGCGGCGGTGCGCTTTTTGAGAAAATCTCGCAACCGATCGCGTTGGTGCTTGCCCAGCCCCCCCAATCGCTTCGACGGCGAGATCTCGAGCCTCTCCATGATGCGGTGCATCTTGGTGACGCCGATCGCCGGAATGCTGATCAGGAACTCGGTCACCCGCAGGCGCCCTTCGACGCCGTCCGGGCTCTCGGTCGCGGCGGACAACACGTCGAGCGCGCTACGTTTTCCCCGCGCAATCTGGCCTTTAACTTCGGCGCGTGCGCGGCGAGCCGCCACGGCGGCGCGCGAGGCGGCAACCCGATCGACGTCGGGTGGGGTGGGGCGATTCTCAGCCACGGGCAGCTCCTGCTTCAACTACTCGGCGCGCAATCGCTTGTTTGATTCGGTCGGGGCCGACCGCTAGAACGCTGCGCGATTCACTCACGATAACGCCTTCCGCGTACCCCCCGTACAAGTTCTTCAGATCGGCGACCTGCGCGCCCTGGTGGCCGAAGCCGGGAGCGAGGATGGGGGTGAGCCCCCGGGCGGGCGCCACGGAGAGGTCCAGTCCGAACGTGGCCAGGTCCAGTGTGGCGCCGAGCACCACCCCGACCGAGCCGAGCGAGGAAGCCCCGGACCGGGCATTCCGCTCGGTCACGGCGCCGAAGACGGATTGGGCGACGCTTTGGCCGGTCTGATTCCCCTCGGCGATCACGGCCCGCTGAAGCGCCGCCGCCTCGGGGTTCGAGGTGGCGGCCAGCACGAAGATCCCCTTGCCGGTCTGGGCTGCAAGGCTGAACACCGGTTCCAGCGACCCGACGCCCATATACGCGTTCACGGTGATGGCGTCGACCTCCAGGGGGGACTCCTCGCTCAGCCAGGCCTGGCCGTACGCCTCCACGCTGGTACCGAGGTCGCCGCGCTTGACGTCCGCGATCGTGAGCAGTCCGGCGGCGCGGGCATCCGCCAGCACCCGTTCCAAGGCGAGGTACCCGGCGGAGCCGAAACGCTCGTAGAAGGCCACCTGGGGCTTCACCAGGCCGACCTGGCCGGCAGCGGCGGCCACGACCTGGCGGCCGAAAGACTCCGCCCCGGCGGCCGTGTCCGGCAGACCCCAGTCGGTCAGGAGCCAGGCGTGCGGGTCGATGCCGACGCAGACTTGTCCCCGCACCGAGAAGACATCACCCAGCCGGTCGCCGAAGGCGGCCGGTGCGGCCGGGCCGACCGCTGCGGTCGACCCGTCCTGTTCGTGCGCGCGGCTCACAGGGCCGCCGTCCGGGTGAGGGCGTAGTCCTGCAGCGAGGTCACCTCGAAGCCGCCGCGAATCGCGTCGATCGAGGCCACTGCGGCGCTCAACTCGGCGATGGTGGTGAACAGCGGCAGGTCCGCGGCGACCGCGGCCGCGCGGATCTCGTAGCCGTCGGCTCGGGCGGTGCGACCGCCGGGGGTGTTGATGACGATCTGCACCTCTTCGCGGCGGATCAGTTCCACGATCGACACGTCCGCCTCGTCGGCCTTCTCACTGAACTTGGTGACGATGGCGGCGCGGATGCCGTTGCGTTGCAGAACTTCGGCGGTCCCCTCCGTGGCGGTGATCGAGTAGCCGAGCTGCTGGAGGCGCAGCATGGGCAGGATGATCGCGCGCTTGTCCCGGTCGGAGACCGACACGAACACGGTGCCGGTGAGCGGGATTCCGCCGTAGGCGGCGAGCTGGCTCTTGGCGAAGGCCCGCGGGAAGTCGCGGTCGATGCCCATGACCTCACCGGTCGAGCGCATCTCCGGGCCGAGCACGGAGTCCACGACGAGACCCTCGGGCGTGCGGAACCGGTTGAACGGCAGCACGGCTTCCTTCACGGCGACCGGAGCATCCATCGGCACCCGCGAGCCGTCGATCAGAGGTAGCTTGCCCTCGGCCTTGAGTTCGGCGATGGTCTTGCCGACCATGATCAGCGCGGCGGCCTTGGCCAAGGTGATGCCGAGGGCCTTGGCCACGAACGGCACCGTACGCGAGGCGCGGGGGTTCGCTTCGAGCACGTAGAGCACGCCGGCGCCGATCGCGAACTGCACGTTGAGCAGGCCGCGCACGCCGATGCCGCGGGCGATGCCCAGCGTCGCCTCGCGCACACGGTCGATCTCCGCACGGCCGAGGGTGACCGGCGGCAGGGTGCAGCTCGAGTCGCCGGAGTGGATCCCGGCCTCCTCGATATGCTCCATCACGCCGCCGATGTAGAGCTCGGTGCCGTCGTAGATGGCGTCCACGTCGATCTCGATGGCGTCGTCGAGAAACCGGTCCACGAGCAGCGGATGCGACGGGCCGATGATGCCCTGTCCGGCCATCCGGTTGAAGTAGTCGGCCAACGCTGCGGAGTCGTAGACGATCTCCATGCCGCGGCCGCCGAGCACGTAGCTCGGGCGCACGAGCACGGGATAGCCGATCTCCTCGGCAACGACCACAGCGCCGGCGTAGTCGGTGGCGACGCCGTTGCGGGGGGCGAGGAGGCCGGCCTGGTCGAGGATGCCGGAGAAAAATCCGCGCTCCTCCGCCAGGTCGATGGCCTCCGGGGTGGTGCCGAGTATCGGGATGCCCTCGGCCTCGAGGCCCTTGGCGAGGCCGAGCGCGGTCTGGCCTCCCAGCTGCACGACCACGCCGACGAGCTCGCCGCTCTGGCTTTCTGCGTGAATGACCTCGAGCACGTCCTCGAGGGTGAGCGGCTCGAAGTAGAGCCGGTCGGAGGTGTCGTAGTCGGTCGAGACCGTCTCCGGGTTGCAGTTGATCATGATGGTCTCGTAGCCAGCCTCGGAGAGGGCAAACGAGGCGTGCACGCAGGAGTAGTCGAACTCGACGCCCTGGCCGATGCGGTTCGGGCCGGAGCCGATGATGACGACTTTCTTGCGGTCACTGGGCACGACCTCGGTCTCCTGGTCGTAGCTGGAGTAGTGGTACGGCGTGAGTGCGGGGAACTCCCCCGCACAGGTGTCGACGGTCTTGAAGACCGGGCGCACGCCGAGGATGTGGCGCACCGTGCGCACATCCGCTTCGCCGAAGCCGCGCAGCTCGCCGATCTGGGCGTCGGAGAAGCCGTGGTCTTTGGCGGTGCGGAGGATGTCCGTGTCGAGGCGCTCGGCGGCGGCGATCTCGTCCGCGATCTCGTTGATCAGCACGATCTGGTCGATGAACCACGGGTCGATCTTGGTGGCGTCGAAAACCTGCTCGGTGGTGGCGCCCTTGCGGAGCGCCTGCTGCACGGTGACGATCCGGCCGTCGGTGGGTACTTCGGCGACCGTGAGCAACTCGTCGACCGTGCGGGTCTCGGCTCCCCAGTGGAACGACGAACCGCGCTTCTCGAGCGAGCGGAGCGCCTTCTGCAGCGCGGAGGCGTAACTGCGGCCGATGGCCATCGCCTCGCCCACGGACTTCATGGTGGTGGTCAGGCGCTGGTCGGCGGCGGGAAACTTCTCGAACGCGAACCGGGGCACCTTGACCACGACGTAGTCGAGGGTGGGTTCGAAGCTGGCCGGGGTGACACCGGTGATGTCGTTCGGGATCTCGTCGAGCCGGTAGCCGAGCGCGAGCTTCGCGGCGATTTTGGCGATCGGGAAGCCCGTCGCCTTGCTCGCCAGGGCGGAGGAGCGGGACACGCGCGGGTTCATCTCGATCACGATGATGCGACCGTCGGCCGGGTTGATCGCGAACTGGATGTTGCAGCCGCCGGTGTCCACTCCCACGGCGCGGATGATGTCGATGCTGATGTCGCGCAGCTTCTGGTACTCGCGGTCGGTCAGGGTCAGCGCCGGGGCGACGGTGATCGAGTCGCCGGTGTGTACGCCGACCGGGTCGACGTTCTCGATCGAGCAGACGGCGACCGTGTTGTCGGCCGTGTCGCGCATCATCTCGAGCTCGAATTCCTTCCAGCCGAGGATGGATTCCTCGAGCAGGACCTCGCTGGTGGGGCTCTGGTGCAGCCCGTCGCCGACGATGCGGCGCAGTTCCGGCTCGGTGTAGGCGAAGCCGGAGCCGAGGCCGCCCATGGTGAAGGAGGGACGCACGACGAGCGGGTAGCCGAGGTCCTCGGCGAAGCCGACGGCCTCCTCGACCGTGTGGGCGATGTAGGACCGGGCGACGCCGGCGCCCGCGTCCAGCACCAGTTGCTTGAAGATCTGGCGGTCCTCACCCTTCTGGATGGCGTCGAAGGAGGCACCGATGAGTTCGACGTCGTACCTGGCCAGAATGCCGCGCTCGTGAAGCTGGATGGCGGCGTTCAGCGCGGTCTGCCCGCCGAGGGTCGGCAGAATCGCGTCGGGGCGTTCCTTGGCGATGATCGTCTCGAGGATCTCCGGGGTGATCGGCTCGATGTAGGTGGCGTCGGCGAAGTCGGGGTCGGTCATGATCGTGGCCGGGTTGGAGTTGACCAGGATGACCCTGACCCCCTCGGCCCGCAGCACCCGGCAGGCCTGAGTTCCGGAATAGTCGAACTCGCAGGCCTGGCCGATCACGATCGGACCCGATCCGATGACGAGAACGCTGTTGATGTCGTCGCGCTTGGGCATTACTTGGCGTCTCCTGCTCCGGTGGCCGCACGATGCGCGACCACCACATCCCTGAACCGATCGAAAAGGTACTCGGCGTCGTGTGGGCCGGCCGCCGACTCCGGGTGGTACTGCACCGAGAAAGCGGGGATATCGAGGCAGCGGATGCCCTCGACCACCTGGTCGTTGAGGCTGTAGTGGCTCACCTCCACCCGGCCGAAGCCGGTGCGGGACTCATGCACTCCCTCGATGGGCATGTCCACGGCGAACCCGTGGTTCTGCGAGGTGATTTCCACCCGGCCGGTGGTCTTGTCGAGCACGGGCTGGTTGATTCCCCGGTGCCCGAAGGGCAGCTTGTAGGTGCGGAAGCCGAGGGCGCGGCCGAGCAGCTGGTTGCCGAAGCAGATCCCGAAGTAGGGCACACCGGCTCGCAGCACCTCCTGTAGGAGGTTCACGTGTAGGTCGGAGGCTGCCGGGTCGCCAGGGCCGTTGGAGAAGAACAGGGCCGACGGGGTGAGGGACAGCACGTGCTCGGCGGTGACCGACTGGGGCAGCACCAGCACCTCGAAGCCGCGCGCGGCGAGGTGGCCCAGGGTGGAGGTCTTGACCCCGAGGTCGAGCACGGCGACCGAGCCGATGCGCTCGCCCTGCGCGGGCACCGAGAACGGTTCGACCGTGGAGACCTCATCGGACAGGTTGCGGCCACGCATGCCGGCGCCGGCACGCACCAGCTCGAGCTGCTCGCCATCGGAGAGGCCGAAACGGTCGCCGGAGAAGATCCCGCTCTTCATGGCCCCGGACGAGCGGATGTGACGGGTGATCGCACGCGTGTCGACACCGCTGATCCCGACCACTCCCCCGCCCGTCAGGTCGTCATCGAGGCTGCGGGTGGACCGGAAGTTGGAGGCGATGCGGGCAGGCTCGCGCACGACGAAGCCGGAGACCCAGATGCGGCGGGATTCCATGTCCTCGTCGTTGGCACCCGTGTTGCCGATGTGCGGCGCCGTCATCAGCACGATCTGCCCGGCGTAGGACGGGTCGGTGAGGGTCTCCTGGTAGCCGGTCATGCCGGTGGCGAAGACGATCTCGCCGAGGGTCTGCCCCACGCTGCCGTAGGAACGGCCTTCGTAGCGGCGGCCGTCTTCGAGTACGAGCACGGCAGGAGTCGGTCGGTCGGGGGTCGTTGCGTTGCTCACGCTACGCCTCGCTTTCATCGCGCGCGGCCGGGCGCCGGGCGTCGGCCGCAATGGTTCGAATGGCGTCGTTCACGCTGACGCGGTCGGATGGATCAAGGATTCGGAAATAGCTGTCGACGATCTGTCTGTCGGCGCCGGGCAGCCGCCAGCCGAGCAGCAGCAGGCCGTCGGTCTCGACGGCGCGGTCGATTGCCACGGTGGCGTCTTCCAGCACGGCGATGGCCGAGGCAGGGATGAACACCGCCTCCTCGCCGGCCAGGGCCAGGATCAGACCCGCGTCGGTCACGGTCAGGCGGGCCCGGGCCCGGAAACCCAGGCCAGGGATGTTCAGGCGTTCGAGCGGCTGGGCGCGGAGGGTCGTGGCGACGTAGAACACGGCGGCGGAGGCCAGCTCGAGTGCCGCGTCGACGGGCAGCGGGTAGCCGGCCGGCAGGGCGGCATCCCGGCGGCTGCGACCCCGCCAGCTGCGCAGCATGAGGCCGAGCAGGCCGAGCAGCACGGCGACGGTGATGACGGTGGCGATGGTCCTAGCCATGGGTTCGCTCCTCGAGTGCCGCGATCTCGTCGGCGGGCCGCAGCGCACCGTCCAGAACCGTGGCGTAGCCCCGGTGGAATGTGGCCAGCACCCGACCCGGCAGGGTCATCGCCAGGTAGGGCGAGTTGGCGCTCCTGCCGGCCAGGTTGCCGCGCTCGAAGACGCGGCTCGCGGCGGGATCGTAGAGGGTGAGCTCGGCGGGAGCCCCGACGAGCAGACCCTGGCCCTGGCCGGCGAGCCGGCCGATCCGGGCGGGGCTGCTGGAAAGCACGCGAGCGATGTCCGTCCAGTCGAGCAGCCCGGTGTTGACGACGGCCGCGTGCACCACGGAGAGGGCGGATTCGAGGCCGACCATGCCGTTCGCCGCGGCGTCCCACTCGCAGTCCTTCGCCTCGACCGGGTGCGGGGCGTGGTCGGTGGCGACGATGTCGATGGTGCCGTCGGCGAGGCCGGCGCGCAGGGCTTCGACGTCTTCGCGGCGGCGGAGCGGCGGGTTGACTTTGAACCGGGCGTCGTAGCCGACGACCAGGTCCTCGCTGAGCAGCAGGTGGTGCGGGGTGGCCTCGGCGGTCACCTGGATGCCGCGGGCCTTGGCCCAGCGGATGACGTCGACCGAGCCGGCCGTCGACACGTGGCACACGTGCAGACGCGACCCGACGTGTTCGGCGAGCAGCACATCGCGGGCGATGATCGACTCCTCGGCGACCGCGGGCCAGCCGACCATCCCGAGTTCGCTTGAGAGTGCCCCCTCGTTCATCTGCGCCTTCTCGGTCAGGCGCGGTTCCTGGGAGTGCTGGGCGATAACGCCGTCGAACGCCTTCACGTACTCGAGGGCCCGGCGCATCAACAGCGGGTCGGAGACGCAGAAGCCGTCGTCGGAAAAGACCCGAACCCGGGCACGACTGGTGGCCATGGCGCCCAGTTCGGCCAGGCGCTCCCCCGCAAGCCCGACGGTGACGGCGCCGATCGGCTGCACGGTGACATAGCCGGCGCGCTCACCGAGGGCGAGAACCTGGTCGACGACGCCGGCGGTGTCCTGCACGGGCGAGGTGTTGGCCATCGCAAACACGCTGGTGAAGCCGCCCACGGCCGCGGCCTGACTGCCGGTCAGGATGGTTTCACTCTGTTCGAAGCCCGGTTCGCGCAGGTGCGTGTGCAGGTCGACCAGGCCGGGCAGAGCGATCAGGCCGGCCGCGTCGACGACGGTTGCGCCGGCACCAGAAAGCCCGGAACCGATCTCCACAATCTTGCCGTCGGCGAGGATAAGGTCGATGCGGGTGCTGTCCGCGAGTGTCGCACCTCGAATCAGGTACGGCGTGCTGGCCGCGCTGTCGCTGGACATCTATGAATCCTCCCGATCGCCGGACAACAGCAGGTACAGTGCCGCCATCCGCACTGAAACCCCGTTTGCGACCTGTTCGCGCACGGTTGAGCCGGCCGAATCGGCCGCCGCTGAAGATATTTCCAAGCCGCGATTCATGGGGCCGGGGTGCATCACAATGGTAGTCGGGGCCAGACGGCCGAAGCGCTCATCGTCCAAGCCCCAGCGGCGCGAGTACTCGCGGCTGTTCGGGAAGAAAGCGGCGTCCATGCGTTCCTGCTGGATGCGCAGCATCATCACCACGTCGGGCCCGGCGTCGATGGCCGCGTCCAGGTCGAAGCCCGACTCGGCCGGCCAACCGCTCATGTCCATCGGCAGCAGGGTGGGCGGAGCGATCAGGCTCACGTGCGCGCCGAGCGTGGTGAGCAGCCAGAGGTTCGAGCGGGCCACCCGGGAGTGCAGGATGTCACCGACGATGGTGACCGTGACGCCGTCCAGGCCCCGACCGCGCGCGGCACCCTGGTGCAGCCGGCGACGGATGGTGAACGCGTCCAGCAGCGCCTGGGTCGGATGCTCATGGGTGCCGTCGCCCGCGTTGATGATGCCGGCGTCGATCCAGCCGCTTTCGGCCAGCACGTGGGGTGCCCCGGAGGCCGGGTGGCGGATGACGACCCCGTCGGCACCCATCGCGGCGAGGGTTTGGGCGGTGTCCTTGAGGCTTTCGCCCTTCGACACGCTCGAGCCCTTGGCGCTGAAGTTGATCACGTCCGCGCTCAGCCGTTTCGCGGCGGCCTCGAAGGAGATCCGGGTCCGCGTCGAATCCTCGAAGAACAGGTTGACCACGGTCTTGCCGCGCAGGGTGGGCAGCTTCTTCACCTCGCGGTTGGCGACATCAGCCATGTCCTCGGCGATGTCGAGCAGCAGGATCGCCTCGTCGCGGCTCATGCCCTTGGTCGAGAGGAGGTGCCTCATCACGCGACCCCCTCGTCAGCGCCTTCGAGGGGTCCGCCGTCGATGCTGACGAACTCGTCGCCGTCGACCTCGAGCAGGTGCAGGTTGATGCGTTCCGCGGTGGAGCTGGGCAGGTTCTTGCCCACGAAGTCGGCCCGGATCGGCAGTTCGCGGTGGCCGCGGTCCACGAGCACGGCCAGGCGCACGACGGTCGGCCGCCCGTGGTCGCCGAGTGCGTCGAGGGCGGCGCGGATGGTGCGGCCCGAGTAGAGCACGTCGTCGACGAGCACCACCGTGACGCCGTCGACGCTGCCGGGCACCAGGGTGCGGGACGGCGTGCGGGTGCGGGTGTGGCCGAGGTCATCGCGGTACATGGTGACGTCGAGGGAGCCGACCCGGACATCCGTCGCCGTGGGCTCGATGCGCGCGATGGTCTCGGCGATGCGCCGGGCCAGAACGACCCCGCGAGTGGGGATGCCGAGGATCACAAGGTTCTCGGCGCCTCGATTGGACTCCAGGATCTCGTGGGAGATCCGAGTCAACGCTCGAGCGATATCAGCCTGGTTCAACACGGTGCGTGCCATAAACCCGACCTCCTTCCCCGCCTCACCGGACGGCTGTTAAAGGATGTCATTTCCGGGGTTCACACTAGCACCCGACGCGGGCTCCCTCGTGCTGGGCCTAACCGCCCCCAGGGGCGCCGATGTGGCTGCCGACTTTGATTGGTTGCCGGCCCCAGGCGAGGGAGGACGACGCCATGTCGCCCCAGGGCAGCGAGAAGAACATCGAGAGGTCCCCGGGCCCATCCCCGTCCGCGTCCGAGGTGAGCGCCCTGGCCGTCAGCAGCCAGCGGTGGGCATTCACGGACCTCGACGTCACCCTGCAGCTGCAGGGCACCACCCCTATGCGCTCGGTCTGGCCATCCTTCATCGCCGGCACCGTTGCCGGCATCACGGTCTCCACCTGAGACCTTCGCGGCTGAGCTCAGCCGACCGAGTTGCTACTGAGGAAGTCCAGGAATTCCGCCGGGTCGGTCAGTCCGCCGTCGTAGACCCTGCCGTTGACGAGCACGGTCGGCGTGCCCCGGATCCGGGTGATCTCGGCATCCGCAATCACGCCGTTCAGGGCTTGCTCGGTGTTGGCCCGGGACCAGGCCTGGTACTCGCCGGCCGCGAGGCAGTCGTCGATGTCGACGGGGTTGTCGACGAGGGCCGCGAGCTCCGAGTCGCCGAGCCCCGCGGTGTTCTCGGCGGGCTGGTTCGCGAACAGGGCCGCCTGGTAGGCGAGCAGGTTCTCCGGGTTGAGGGTGGCCTGGCAGGTAAGCGCGGCGGATGCCCTGGTCGAGTAGGCCGTTCCCTGCGAGACCCGGTCGAGGAAAGTGAGCGAGTGCAGCCGCAGGGTGATGGTCCCGTCAGAGGCGAGGGCAGCCAGCTCGCCGCCGTTCGTCTCCTCGAACTGCCGGCAGTACGGGCACATCGGGTCGAAGTAGACGTCGACGAGCGCGGCGCCGGTGCCGACCGACAGGTAGCCGTCGTCGAAGTGGGCCGCGCCGACGGTGCCGGTGGGCAGGGCTTCCTGCGACGCATCCCCGTTCGCCTCATCCGCCTGCGGCTCGCTCGTGGACGAACTCCACGGCTGGTCGCCCACGGCTCCGTTCACGGCCGCCGCGATGAGCGGAATCACGGTCGCGGTGACGACGAGGGCGATCACGAGCGCCAGGGTTGTGGCGGCAATGCCCACGTAGCCGAGAACGAGCCCGGTGATCGCCAGACCCCGGCCGCCTTCATGGGTGCGCCTGATCTGCCCCAGGGCGAGGTGCCCGGTGATCACGGCCGCCAGGGACACGAAGAACGCCGACACCAGGGAGATGATCGCCAGTGTGTTCGTCTTCGGCGCAGCCGGGAAGGGCGACTGTCCGTAGGCCGGCGGATACGGCTCCGGGGCGCGGGGCGGTGCGGGCTCGGTGTTGGTCATGCGTTCCCCCCTGGCAGAACGGATTACGCGGATGGTGCGGTTTGGGCGATGCGCCCGAGGAGTCCGTTCACGAATCCGGCCGAGTCATCCGTCGACAGGATTTTGGCGGCCTCGACCGCCTCGTCGATGGCGACAGCGTGCGGGACGGCGTCGTTGAAGAGGATCTCCCAGATGCCGATGCGCAGGATGGCGCGGTCGAGGACGGGCATGCGAGCCAGCGTCCAGCCCTGCGAGTACGTCTCGATGAGTTCGTCGATCTCCTCGCGGTGATCCACGACGCCGTCGATGATGTCCCGGGCGTAGAGCCAGGAGGCCATCCGGGCCGGCTCGCTCGCGGCGCGCTGCGCCTCGAGGGCAAGCGACTCCGGGATGGTGCTCTGCCGCACGTCTGCGGCATACAGGATGTCGATCGCACGCTTGCGCGCCTTGGTCCGAGCGCTCACTAGTTGACGCGGCCCAGGTAGTCCCCGGTGCGGGTGTCGACCTTGACTCGGGTGCCCTGCTCGAGGAACAGGGGAACCTGGATCTGGAAGCCCGTTTCGACGGTGGCCGGCTTGGTGCCGCCGGTTGAGCGGTCGCCCTGAAGGCCCGGCTCGGTGTAGGTGATTTCGAGAACGACGGAGGCCGGCAGCTCGACGTAGAGGGGGTTGCCGTTGTGCAGGGCGATCGTCACGTTCTGGTTCTCGAGCATGAAGTTGACGGCGTCGCCCACAACGACGGCCGGCACGTGCAGCTGATCGAAATCGGACACGTCCATGAAGACGTAGGAGTCGCCGTCCGCGTACAGGTACTGGAAGTCCTGGCGGTCGACGTTCTCGGTCTCGATCTTCGCGCCGGCGTTGAAGGTGCGGTCGACGGTCTTGCCCGTCACGACGTTCTTCAGCTTGGTGCGGACGAAGGCGCCGCCCTTGCCCGGCTTGACGTGCTGGAAATCGGTGACTGCCCACAGCTGGCCATCGATGTTGAGCACGACGCCATTCCGGATATCGGCGGTTGATGCCATGAAAATGTGTTCCGTTCACTGGGTTCAATTAGAAAGGTGCGCGGCCGATTCGGCCATCATCGAGTGTAGTTGCCCGCAGCCCGCGCACCAAAGGCGCGAGACCCGGCCGGTCAGGCGGTCGCCGGCACCGACCTCGCGATGAAGTCCAGGGCCAGACGGTAGGAATCGAAGCCGAACCCGGCGATCACCCCGGTGGCCACGGCGCTGACGACGCTCGTGTGGCGGAACGTTTCCCGGGCGTGCGGGTTGGACAGGTGCACCTCGACCAGGGTGACGCCGGCCTTCGTCACGAGAGCGGCCGCATCCCGCAGCGCGTAGCTGTAGTGCGTGAACGCCGCCGGGTTCAGGATGACGGGGATGCGCTCGTCGACGGCCTCGTACAGCCAGTGGATGAGCTCGGCCTCGTCATCCGTCTGGCGCACGTCGACCGTCATCCCCGCCGGGGCGGCCCGCGTCAGCATCGCGCGCAGCTGATCGAGGTCGGCCGACCCGTAAACGTCGGGTTCGCGACTGCCGAGCCGCCCCAGGTTCGGGCCGTTCAGAACGAGAACTGTACTCATTCCCACAGCCTAAAGGAGTACGCGGGCGCCGAAGGCCAGGGCAGGATCAGGGCAGGATCGGCCCGACCGAGATCATCACGCAGTACACCAGGATCATCACCAGCGAGTAGCGGAACATGCGCCTGGCCCAGGCGGCGGGATCGGCGGCGCGCAGGCCGATGACACCCAGCCAGATCCAGTAAGCGCCGAGCACGCCCATGACCGCCGTATAGACGTAGCCCACGTAGCCGAATACCGACAAGAGGAGGGTGGAGACAACGAATCCGACCGTGTAGACGAGGATCTGAACTGTGGTCTTCGGGACGCCCCGCACCACGGAGATGACGGGCACGCCGGCGCGGGCATATTCGTCGTGGCGGTAGATGGCGATGGAGTAGAACTCGGGCATCTGCCAGAGGAACACGGCCAGGAAGGCGAGCACGGCTGCGATGTCGATGGCGCCGGTGATGGCGACGTAGCCGGCCAGGATGGGCGCTGCGCCCGAGACGCTGCCGACCAGGGTGCCGTGGATCGACATGCGCTTGGACAGCATGCCGTAGAGCACGACATAGACGAGGAAGCCGCCCAGGCCGACGGCGACGACGAGCCAGTTCGTCCAGGCGATGAGCGTCGCCATGCCGAAAACGAACAGCAGGCTTGAGAAGGTGACCGCGTTGCGCACGCCGATGCGGCCGGTGACCGTGGCCCGCTTCTTCGTGCGTTCCATCACCGTGTCGATGTCGCGGTCGAGCACGTTGTTGAGCACGGTGGCCGAAGCAATCACGAGCGTGGTACCCAGGCAGAGAGCCGCGAACAGGAAAAGATCCACCTGGCCCCGGGCCGCGAGGAGAAAGCCCGCCGCGGCTGTCAACGCGTTGCCGTAGAGAACGCCGGGTTTGGTCAGGGAGTAGTACCGCGTGACCGTGTCACGGATGCCCGTGCCGTCGGCCCGGCCGGCGAGAGCCCCGTCGGTGCCGTCCACCCGATTGCGAACGAAGAATGGTACGCGCGCAGTCATGCGGAAAGGGTTCCCATCGGGTCGTCGGTCGTGATCAATCATATGCCGCCGAATCTGTGCACGACCCGTGCCGGCCGACATCACACTGGCGTGCGCCGCGGTGCCTCTATCCGGCGCTGATCCAGGGCGGTAGGGTGTCGAAGCCGGTCGTTTGGTCGGCGCCAGGCCAAGGACAAGGGTGTGACATGGCCGGAAGATTCACCATCTATCGGGACCAGTCGGGCCGCTACCGATTCTGTTTCTCCGCGGACAACGGGCAGAGCATCCCGTCGCCGGAGACCTATTGCACGGAGGACGAGGCCTGGAAAAAAGTTGATTCTCTGCGCTCCAACGTCAGCCCACGCAGCCGCCGCACGCACTGAGGCCATCGCCTGTCTCCGCGCCGTCATCCCCGTGGCGACAGGGGTGCAACCGCGTTCTGCTCACCCTGGCCTTGCAGTCGCCCTGCATCGGTCGAATTGGCCCACCACGCGTCACGTCAGGGGAGAAATTGACAGACCACGAGAGCGCGGGTCGTCGGCCCCGCGCCGCCTGGCGCGGATCTGCGTCGGGTAGCGCCAACGCCCGCACACCACGGAGGCGTCGCGTCCTCCGAGACCTGCTCGTCATCCTGGCCAGCGCCCTGGTCGTCTCGTTTCTGACCGAGGCCTTCCTGATCCGCACGTTCTACATCCCGACCGGATCGATGCAGGACACCCTGCAGATCGACGACCGCATCATCGTGAACGAGCTCGTCCCCGACGTCGTCGACATCGATCGCGGCGACATCGTCGTTTTCAGGGATCCCGGCGGATGGCTCGGTCCGGTCGAGCCAGCCCCGATCGAGGCAGGGAACACCGTTGTCGACGGCATCCAGTGGCTCGCCGCTGAGGCCGGCCTCCGGGTTCCGGATTCCGATGACCACCTCGTCAAACGCGTCATCGGCCTCCCCGGCGACGATGTGGCCTGTTGCGACGCGGTGGGCAGCACCACCGTCAACGGCGAGCCGATCACCGAGCCCTACCTCAAGCTGCCGCCCGGGGCCATCCGAACGTCGGAGTACGACTTTTCCGTGACCGTGCCGGCCGGCGGTCTCTGGGTCGAGGGCGACAACCGTTACAACTCGGCGGACAGCCGGCTGCACACAGACACACCCGGCAACGGATTCGTGCCCGTCTCCCATGTGGTTGGTCGGGCGTTCGTGATCAACTGGCCGCTCAGCCACTGGTCCTGGCTCGGCGGCTGACCCGCCGCCCCCGACACCGCCCCAAAACCAGTCCCCCAGTCTCGGACGAATTCTTCGGAGATTTTGGCCCCACGCGTCCCAAACCGGCCAAACCGTGCCAGATTGCGCAAAATCTCCGTCGAATTCGTTAGTTCCATGCGGTCGCGCTGCGTGGGACTACGTCGGCGAAAAAGCGCCGTCTGGCCAGCGTCGCACAAGCCGGATACGACGAGACGACGAGTCAGAAGCAGATGCCAGCGCTGGCACCCTCGAGTGCCTCCCGGCGCGAGAGCACCGGCATCCGTTGGCGCGCTTCCCGACGCTCCGCAACGCCCTGGAACGTCGTGGCGTGCCCCGCGGCCTGACCACGGGATCGGTTGCCGCCGCGGTCGTCCTCTTTCTCGGCGCGTTCAAGCAGCCCTGCGCCGCTAGCGAGGAGGCGCGTTCACCCTGGGCGGCCGGCCCTGGGCCAGGAGGGCCGCCGGGGACTCTCCGGCGGACGACCAGGGACCCTCCCAGCCGATCACGGCGAAAGCCGAGGTCGGCAGGGACACGGTCGTGCCGGCGAGAGCGGTGGCCAGATCCTCGAGGCCGGGATTGTGGCCCACCAGGACGACGGTGTGCGCGGTGCCCGGCAGCGCCCGAACAATGCTCTGCAGTTCGCCGGCCGAGGTTGCATACACGGCATGGTCGACACGGATCGGCGGAGTGCTCTCGAACTCGGCCGCCACGAGGTCCCAGGTGGCCCGCGCGCGCTCCGCCGGTGACACGACCGCGAGATCGATGCGGTAGCCGCTGTGGGACAGCCACGCTCCGGTGAGCGGCGCCTGCCGCACCCCACGTTTTGCCAGCGGCCGGTCGACGTCGGCCTGGCCGCCCGCCCAGTCCGACTTGGCGTGCCGCAACAGGATCAGGGTGCGTTCAGGCATCGACCGGCCCCGCGCCCACCCGGCCGGCAACACAGGCGTTGACACTTTCGAATCGCTCACCGCTGATCATCATCCTGTCAGTCTGCCACTGCATCCACGACGGTGGCCGGGAGTTCGCAGACGCCCTCGTCGTGGGCGACGAACATGCCCGTGATGCGCACCACTTTGCCGAAGGATTCGGCGAGTTCCCGGGCCCAGGCCTGGTCGGGCGCGGTTAGCGCCGCGGTGCCCGGCCGCTCGAGGGTGAGGATGACGCTGCCGCACGGGCCGTGCTCGGACAGGAGCCGACCGACCGCACGAGGTCGGCCACCCGGTCTCGCGCCTGCTCGGTCGTGGTCACTGGGGCAGCGTCTTCGACGCGCAGAGGGGTTGTCATGCCACCCAGACTGGACGCGCGGACATCCGTCGCGGTCTCCGTCCACAAGGCCGGGCCCGGGAGGGAGCGGTGGAGGAGAGGACTCCATGAGCACGGACTACTCGGACGAGTCCATCAGCCGGGAGCGCAGCAGGAACCGCACACCGCGCGGCGCTTCGACGGAGAATCCGCGGCCGGGAACGACGTCGACCGTGAGGAAGGTGTGGCTCCAGTAGTCGAACTGTTCGGCCGACATCCAGAAGTCGATCGGCTGCGCGGCCTCTCCCGATGGGGCGATGTCGAGTCGGCCGAGGAGTACGTCCCGGTCCGAGGTGATGAATTCGCCGTCCGGATAGCACGTGGGTGAGGAGCCGTCGCAGCAGCCCCCGGACTGGTGGAACATCAGTGGACCGTGTTCGTCCCAGAGGCTGCGGAGCAGCTTGACCGCGACGGCGGTGAGCGCCACCCGCGGAATCGTCTCCCCCGGGATGGTGATCGATGCGGTGACGCCTGCCTCCGGCATGGCCGTTCACTTCTGGTTGCGGGCCGGGTCCGAAGGCCGCCGAGGACTCGTGTCTCGACGGTCCCCTGAGCCTCGACCCCGGTGAGGTGTTGCGTGTGGTCCGGCTTGTGCTCCAGCGCAAGCCGGACCGGCACCGCGGTTTAGAAGAAGCCCAGGGCGTTCTGGCTGTAGGACACGAGCAGGTTCTTCGTCTGCTGGTAGGCGCTCAGCGCGAGCCTGTTGTTCTCCCGGCCGATGCCCGAGCTCTTGTAGCCGCCGAACGACGCCCCCCGCCGGGTAGGCGTGGTAGTTGTTCACCCAGACGCGGCCAGCCTGGATGTCCCGCCCCGCCCGGTAGGCGATGTTGCCGTTGCGGGACCAGACCCCGGCCCCGAGACCGTAGAGCGTGTCGTTGGCGATCGAGATGGCGTCGTCGTCGGTGAAGCTGGTGACCGCGAGCACCGGGCCGAAGATCTCCTCCTGGAACAGGCGCATCTTGTTGTGTCCCTCGAAGATGGTGGGCTGCACGTAGTAGCCTCCGCTGCTCACCGCCGAGGTCGACCCGCTCGCCGCCGATCGCCAGCTTCGCACCCTCCTGCTTGCCGATGTCGATGTAGGACAGGATCTTCTCAATCTGGTCGTTACTGGACTGCGCGCCGACCTGGGTCGCGGTGTCGAGTGGGTTGCCCTGGATGACCTCATGGGTGCGCTCGACGGCGTCGCTCAGCAAGTCATCGTAGATCGGCTTCTGCAGCAACGCCCGGCTGGGCGCGGTGCACACCTCGCCCTGGTTGAACGCGAAAAGCACGAACCCTTCCAGGGCCTTGTCGTAGAACGCATCCTTCTCCTGGGCGACATCGCCGAAGAAGATGTTGGGGCTCTTTCCGCCGAGCTCCATGGTCGACGGGATGATGTTGGAGCTCGCGTACTGCATGATCCGACGCCCGGTCGAGGTCTCTCCCGTGAACGCGATCTCGCGGATACGATTGGACGACGCGAGCGGCTTGCCGGCCTCGATGCCGAAACCGTTCACGACGTTGAGCACTCCCGGCGGCAGCACGTCGCCGATCAGTTCGATCAGCACGAGGATCGACACCGGGGTCTGTTCGGCCGGCTTCAGCACGATCGCGTTGCCGGCGGCCAGGGCCGGGGCCAGCTTCCAGACGGCCATCAGGAGCGGGAAGTTCCACGGGATGATCTGCCCGACAACGCCGAGCGGCTCGTGGAACTGGTAGGAGACCATGTCGCCGCCCAGCTCGGCGTGGTCGCCATCCTGGGCGCGGATGGCGGCAGCGAAATAGCGGAAGTGGTCGGAACAGAGCGGGATGTCCGCGTTCAACGTCTCGCGCACCGGCTTGCCGTTCTCCCAGGTCTCGGCGACCGAGAGCAGGTCGAGGTTCGCATCGATGATGTCGGCGATCTTGTTGAGCACGGCCGCGCGCTCGGTCGACGAGGTCTTGCCCCACGCCGGCGCTGCACTATGCGCGGCGTCCAGGGCCAGTTCGATATCTTCCGCAATGCCGCGGGCCACCTCGGCGAACGGCCTCCCGTTGACGGGCGAGATGTCTTCGTAGTACTGGCCCCTGACGGGCTTGACCCACTCGCCGCCGATCCAGTTCTCGTAGCGGGGCTTGAAGGTGACGAGGGCGCCCGGTGTTCCGGGGTTGGAATAGGCGGTCATGATGTCTCCTCGTCGACGACGTCGTCGGTGCGGAACCGCGGGACGCGGACCTGGACCATGATCCTAGGAAGGAGAACGTTGCTTCAGCGTTGCGGGATATTGCGGGCGGGGGCCGCGGAGCCGTCGGGGCGCAGCTCGTCCTCGACTCGGTTCAACCGGGCGACCACGGATGCCCGCTTCGGCGACCGCGCCGGCAGCAGTTCGAGGCACGCGCGCCAGACCTCAGCGTCGTAGGTGGCCTCGTCGGTGCGGGGCGTACTCCAGCAGGAGTTCGGCGGACGCGTCGCTGAGCATGGCCTGCCAGAGCCGCGCATAGATCTCGGCGCGGATCTGGACGATTCCCGGCGCGGTCGAGCTCGGTAGCACGGGCCCCCGGTAAGCCCCCAACGCCACCCGGTGCGCGCCGCGCTCCAGGGATGCCAGCACGCGCTGGGCGTCCAGTTCGACGGATGTCTCGAGCCGGTAGGGCCGGGAGGCGATGCCGATACGGGGGCTGGTCTGCTCGAGCACCCCGCGCAGCCGCACCATCTCGGCACGCAGGTTGTCGACCGCGTTGGTTTGGTCGGTGAGCAGCAGCGAGAGCCGGTCGGCGGAGAGCCCGTCCCGGTTCCACGCCAGCAGGGTGAGGATCTCGGCGTGCCGGGGGCTGATCTGCACCGGGCCGCCGGCGCTGTCGAGCCGGCCGTGGTCACGGCCGAGCACCGCCAACCGGACCGGGCACGGCCGCGCCGGAGCGGCCGGCGGCGCCGATCCGAAGAATCGGGCCACCGTGGGTGGGTCCGCGGCCACGCTCAGCCGTTGGATGCGCAGTTCCGCTTCCAGGGCCGCGACGGCCGCCTCCACGAGCGGGAGAGTCTGCGGGGCTACCGCCTCGTCGCCGCCCGTGATATCGATGACGCCGAGGATGGAGCCGGAATGCGGGTCGTGGATGGGCACGGCCGTGCAACTCCACGGATGCGCCAACTGGTTGAAATGCTCGGCCCGCTGAATCTGGATTCCGTGATCGAGGGCCAGGGCCGTGCCCGGCGCGCTCGTGCCGACCCGGCGCTCGGACCAGTCCGACCCCCGGACGAACAGCATCCCCTCCGCCTTACTCCGCACGGTTCGGTCCCGGTCGATCCAGAGCAGGCGGCCGAACTCGTCACCGATGGCCACGATCAGGCCGGAGTGGAAGGCGTGCCGGATGAGCAGGTTGTGCACGACCGGGAGCACGGCGGCCAGCGGATGCCGGTCGCGCAGCTCGCGTCGCTCGTCGGAGCTGAGTTCGTGTTCGGGGACGAGCCTCAGCGGATCAAGGCTGAGGGCGAGCGACCGTTGCCAGGACTCCTGCACCAGCTTGCGCACGCCCGGACCGATGAACCGTTCCGTGACTGCCGCCTCATGGGCCGCCGCCAGGTCCGCGAAGTCTCCGCCTCCGCTCTCACCGGCCGCACGGACGATCCACGGACTCGTCCTGAAACCTCCGAAGGCTCCGGTCAGCGGCGACCGGCTGCGCCGGTCTGGGAATCAGTCTGGGCCCACCGATGCGGCGCGAATGGTTAGGAGCCGATCTCCTGGTAGGCGGCGAACAACAACGATGAGTCCGGTCCTTCGAGCACGGTCGGCTTCCCGATGTCGTCGAGCACGATGAATCGCAGCATGCCGCTGCGGGTCTTCTTGTCGCGCTGCATGGTGGCGAGCAGGGTGCTCCAGCGGCCGACCGGATAGGTGGTGGGCAGGGTGAGCGATTCGAGGATGCGACGGTGCCGGTCGACGGCCTCGTCCGAGAGCCGGCCGCTCAGCCGGGCGACCTCCGCCGCGAACATCATGCCGACGGCAACGGCCGCCCCGTGCCGCCAGCCGTAGCGTTCGGCGTGCTCGACGGCGTGGCCGAGGGTGTGCCCGTAGTTCAGAATCTCACGCAGGCCGGACTCCCTGAAGTCTTCCCCCACGACCCGGGCCTTCATCCCGATCGCGAGTTCGAGCACGCGCCGGAACTGCGGGGTGTGCGGGTCGGTGACGGCCGTGACATCCGCTTCGACGATGTCCAGGATCTCGGGCAGCTGGATGAACCCGGCCTTCACGATCTCGGCGAAGCCGGCCAGGATCTCGTTGCGCGGCAGGTCGTCGAGCACGTCCAGGTCGCAGATGACGGCGGCGGGCGCGTAGAAGGTGCCGACAAGGTTCTTGCCCTCGGCGGTGTTGATGCCGTTCTTGCCGCCGACGGCGGCGTCGACCATGCCGAGCACGCTGGTCGGGATCTGCACCAGGCGCACGCCACGGAGCCAGGTCGCGGCGACGAAGCCGGCCAGGTCGGTGACGGCGCCGCCGCCGAAGCCGATCACGGCATCCGTACGACTGAAGTCGGCCTGACCCATGACCTGCCAGCAGAACGCGGCCACCTCGACGCGCTTGGCAGCCTCTGCGTCGGGCACCTCGGCGATCAGCACCTCGAATCTGCCGAGCAGGCTCTCGCGCAGGGCGACGGCGCGGGCGCCCAGGTGTGAGGTGTGCACGATGAGCACCTTCGCCACCTTCGGGCCGAGCTGTTCGACGACGTCGTCGACGAGGCCGCGACCGATCAGAACGGCGTAGCTGTCGGCGCCGGTAACCGTGATGACGGTGGTGGCGGGCTCGGTGGAATCAGGAACAGGTGCTCCGGTCATGATCTTTTCTTGGTCCATTTCACGACGTCATCAGCGATGGCGCCCAGGGGACGGTGCGAGGTGTCGAAACGGATGCCGGCCAGCGCCTCATAGATCGGGCGCCGGAGGGCGTAGATGCGCTTCCAATCGGCGATTCCGCCCGTGAGCAGCGGCCGTTTCGCCCCGCCGATCCGGGCCCCGACGGCTCGAGCGGACACGCTCAGGTACACCACGGAGCACTCGGCAAGGTCGGCCTGGGTCTCCTCGTCGAGCACGGCTCCCCCGCCGAGCGAAACCACGGCCTGCTCGGTGAGGGCCTGCACCACGGCCTGGCGTTCGAGCACCCGGAAGTGCTCTTCACCGTGCTGCCCGAAGATGTCCGTGATCGGCCCGTGCAGGGCGACGATGCGGTGGTCGGTGTCGATGAACGGCACATCGAGGGACTTCGCCACTCTCCGGCCGATCTTGGTCTTGCCGGCGGCCATGGGACCGATGAAGACGAGGGGCAGGATCGGATGCGTCGGCGCGGCCATCGTGGTTCTCCGACGCCTCTAAAGGGAAGCGTCGCTGGACGCGCCCGTCTGGAGATTCGCCGGCATGCCGGCCAGGTAGGAATCCAGGTTGCGGCGCGTCTCCACGATGGAGTCACCACCGAACTTCTCCAGGACCGAGTTGGCCAGCACCAGAGCGACCATGGCTTCCGCGACCACGCCGGCGGCCGGCACGGCACAGACATCCGACCGCTGGTGGTGCGCGGGGGCAGCCTCGCTCGTGGCCACGTCAACCGTGCGGAGGGCGCGCGGGATCGTGGAGATGGGCTTCATCCCGGCGCGCACGCGCAACACTGTTCCAGTGCTCATGCCGCCTTCGGTGCCGCCGGCCCGGTCGCTGACCCGCTGGATGCGACCGTCGGCCTGCACAAGCTCGTCGTGCGCCTCCGACCCGCGCCGGGTGGTGGTCAGGAAACCGTCCCCGACCTCGACCCCCTTGATGGCCTGGATGCCCATCAGCGCGGCCGCCAGCTGCGAATCGAGGCGGCGGTCCCAGTGCACGAACGAACCGAGTCCGGGAGGAAGGTTGTAGGCCAGCACCTCGACGACCCCGCCGAGGGTGTCGCCCTCCTTGTGGGCCAGGTCGACCTCGGCCACCATCCGGGCGGAGGTGACGGCGTCGAAGCAGCGCAGCGGGTCGGCGTCGAGGGCGTCGACGTCGCCGGGTAGCGGTAGCGGGGCGTCGACGGGCACGCGAACCGGCCCGATCGACAGGGTGTGGCTGACCAGGGTGATGCCAAGCTCGGCCAGGAACGACCGGGCGACGGCGCCCAGCGCGACGCGTGCCGCGGTCTCCCGGGCGCTGGCGCGCTCCAGTACCGGGCGGGCCTCGCCGAAGCCGTACTTCTGCATGCCGACCAGATCGGCGTGGCCGGGCCGGGGACGGGTCAGGGGGGCGCCGCGGCCGCGCGCGGACGTGGTCTCCACCGGTGCGGGGCTCATCACCTCGGCCCACTTGGGCCATTCAGTGTTGCCGATCCGCAGGGCAACCGGTCCGCCCATGGTGAGGCCGTGGCGCACGCCGCCCGAGATGTTCAGTTCGTCCTGCTCGAACTTCTGGCGCGCGCCTCGGCCGTAGCCGAGTTTGCGGCGTGCCAGATCGAGGCGGATCGCATCTAGAGTAACCGGGATTCCAGCGGGCAAACCTTCGACAATGGCGATGAGTTCGGGGCCGTGGGACTCTCCGGCGGTGAGCCAACGAAGCATGACCACTATCCTGTCACAGCCTTCCCGGTCAGGGCGCCGCGCATGGCGTGCAGCACCACGTCCTCATTCGGCAGCGGCTCGAACGGGTCGCCGGAGACGAAGATGCGCACCTGGATCAGGGCCTGGTGCAGCAGCATCCCCTCTCCGGACACCGCGGTGCCGCCCGCCGACGACCAGGACCGGGCGAGGGCGCTGGGCCAGGGGGAATAGCTGACGTCGAACAGGAGCGCCTGCCGGCGCAGCCCGGCGGGAAACTCGGCACCCGGGTCGCTGCCCCCGGGCAGGGTGCTGATCACCAGCTCGCTGACGCGGGCAGGGTCGGGCAGGTCGGTGAGCGGGTATACCCGTACCACGACCCCGAAGCTCTGCCCCAGTTCGACCAGATCGGCCGCCTTCGCCGGGGTGCGCACGAGTACGTCGACCAGCTCCGCGCCCAGCTCAGCCGCGGCGACCAGGGCGGATGCCGCGGTGGCGCCGGCGCCGAGCAGGCACACGTGCACCGCGCGGCGCACTCCGGCTTCGGCGAGGGCACGCACCAGGCCGGTGACGTCCGTGTTGAAACCCTGCAACGTGCGCCGGCCGTCGGCTTCACCGAACAGCACCGTGTTGACGGAGCCGGTCTGAGCGGCGACCCGGTCGATGCCGTCGAGCTGCGCCTGGACCCCGTGCTTGAGGGGCATCGTGAGGGAGAGGCCGCGCCAGTCTGCGCCCCGGGACGCGAGGAAGTCCGGCAGTCCGCCCGCCGGCACCCGCACGGCGTCGTAGCGCCAGTCCAGGCCGAGCGCCTGGTACGCGGCCCGGTGCAGTGCCGGGGAGAGGGAATGCTCGACGGGCGAGCCCAGCACCGCGAGACGACGAACGCGGGCAGGGTCACGGGCGGGGGCCGGCACGGATGCTTCGGGCTCAACCATATTCGGGGTGCTCATCCATCCAGGCCAGCCATTTGTTCACGGCGGCGTCGTGCTCCGCGATCGTGGTGGAGAAGATCGTCTCCCCCGTGTCGAGGTTCCAGGACACGAAGTACAGCCAGGTGCCGTCGGCGGGGTTTACGGCGGCGTCGATCGCGATGTCGCCGGGGTTCGAGATCGGCCCCACGGGAAGCCCGGGGTGCATATAGGTGTTGTAGGCGTTGGCAGCGTCGGCGCGTTCGGCATCCGTTGTCTTCACCCGGTCGGTCGCCCCGGTCCCGTAGGCCACGGTCGCGTCGGACTGCAGGAGCCCGCTCTGCCACTGCGCCGGGTCGAGCCGGTTCAGGAACACGCGCGAAACCTTGTAGAAATCCTCCGTGAGCCCCGCTTCGCGTTGGATCAGGGCCGCGATAACGATGGTCTTCCAGCGGTTCTCGGGCGCGACCCCGGCAGCGTCGAGAGCCTCGAACTGTCGGTCGACGAGCGTGCGGATGGCCTCGGGCGCCGTGGTCTCCGGGGGGAACGTGTAGGTGGCCGGGAACAGGAACCCCTCGAGGGTGGTTGCCTCGCCCGGCAGGCCGTAGGGCTCGACGTCGGCAGCCGCGGCCTCGAGATCGGCCAAGGGAATGCTGGTGCCCTCGCTGATCAGCTGGAGCACCGAGGCGGTCGTGGTTCCCTCGGGTATCACCACGGTCTGTTCGAGCTTGTTGTCCGGGTCGAGCAGGGCGTCGAGGGCGGCACGGCCGCTCATCTTGCCGGCCAAACGGTAGGCGCCGGGCTGGAAAACGGGTGCCGGGCTCTCCGCGCGGAGCACCTCGTAGAACGCGTCGTAGCTCTTCACCACGTCCTGGGCGACGAGGGAGTTCGCGACGTCCTGACCCGTTTCACCGTCGTGGATCATCACGATGACCTCGTCGCCTCCGGCGCCGTCGTAGTCCGCCGGGCCCTGCACCATGCCGATCACGGAACCGATCGGCTCCTGGAGCAGGAGGGCGGCGGCACCGGCGAGTCCGGCCAGGATCAGGAAGACGATCAGGCAGCCCCAGGCGCCCCGGCGGCCCCTCTTCTGCGGCACCGGAGCGGAGTCCAGCAGGGCGCGACGACTGGACCGGGTGCCTTCGTCCCGTGACTCACGGATGGCCCGACGCGAACTGAGAGGGTCCGCCGGGTCGATGGGGCTTGTCGGGTCGCCCGGCTCGGCCGGGGCTCCGGTGCTGTCGGCGGGAGGGGGTGTCATCGTTGAGGCTGCCCTTCATTCGGTGCGGCAGCTGGCGGGGGCCCGGCTGGAAGCTGGTCGCGCACGAGATCGACGGCGGTGCCGGCGGGTGTGCCGAGGGTGCGTTCGGTGTCGAGGGCGTGCTGGAGGATGATGACCGCGGCGACTTGGTCGATCACGGGTTTCTGGGTTTTGGCCTTCCGCCCCGCGGAGCGCAGGACCGACTGCGCCGCGACGGTGGACAGGCGCTCATCGACCAGGCGAACCGGAACGGTCAGGGACCGGGCCAGCAGCTCGGCGAACCCCACCGCATCGTTGGTCGACGCGGTGCGGTTGCCGGAGAGCGCGAGCGGCAGCCCGACCACCACCTCAACGGCGTCGAGCTCGGCCACCACGGCCACGATCCGGGCCACGTCTAGGCTGCCGGAGTGGTCGCGGCCCACGGTCTCGACCGGGGTCGCCAGCAGGCCGTGCGCGTCGCTGCGGGCCAGGCCGATCCGGGCTTTCCCGACGTCGACTCCCACCCGCACACCGTGACGCATGGTTCAGCCTGCTACGGCGGATCGAACGGCCGCGAGGGCGTTCGGGATGGCTGCTGCGTCGGTGCCGCCGCCCTGGGCGAGGTCATCCTTGCCGCCGCCGCCGCCGCCGAGGATGCCTGCGACCTGCTTCGCCAAGGCTCCCGCACGCTGGCCGGCCTCCCGGGCCGCGGGGTTGGTGGCCACGATGACGACGGGCTTGTCGGCGACCACGGCCGCGAGGGCCACGACCGCCGGCGTGCTGCCGAGCTGCGTGCGGGTAGCCGTGACCAGCATCCGCAGGTCGTCAGCGGAGCCCAGCGTGCCGACCTGCTCGGCCACGACATTGACGGAACCGGCCAGCTTTGCCGAGGCGACGAGGGCAGGCACCCTGTCGGAGAGGGCCCGCGCCTCGAACGCGGCGATCTTCTTCTCGGCGGTCTTGAGGCTCTGCACGAGCTCGTTGATGCGCTCTGGCAACTGCTCCCGCGGCGTCTTCAGGTGTGAGGTCAGCTGGGAGACGAGGGCGCGCTCGGCGGCCAGGTCGCGGAAGGCCTCGAGGCCGACCAACGACTCCACCCGGCGGTTCGTGGAACCGACAGAACCCTCGCTGACAAGGTTGATCATGCCGATCTCGGCGCTGGAGGCGACGTGGGTTCCCGCGCAGAGTTCGCGAGACCAGGGGCCGCCGATATCGACGACGCGCACTCGGTCGCCGTACTTCTCGCTGAACAGGGCCATCGCGCCGAGCGCCTTCGCCTCGGCCAGGGGCAGCTCCCGGGTGAGTACGGGCAGGTTGTCCCGGATGGCGTTGTTGGAGATCTCTTCGATCTCGCTTCGGGTTGCCGGGGACAGTGCCTGGTTCCAGGAGAAGTCGAGGCGGAAGAAGCCGGCCTTGTTGTACGAGCCGGACTGGTGGGCGTTCGGGCCGAGCACCTGGCGGAGGGCGGCATGCAGCACGTGCGTGCCGGAGTGCGCCTGCCGGGCACCGCGGCGCCAGTCGGGGTCGACGACGCTGGTGGCGGAGTCCCCGACGCCGACTTCACCGGTCCGCACCTGCACCTTGTGACTGATCAGGCCCTTGACGGGCTTCTGCACGTCGAGCACCTCGAGCTCGTAGCCGGTGCCCACGATCAAACCGGCATCGGCCTCCTGGCCGCCGGACTCCGCGTACAGGGCCGTCTCGGCGAGGATCACCTCGGCGATGTCACCGGAGACGGCGCGGTCGACGGAGAGACCGTTGACGATGATCCCGAGCACGCTGGATTCGGTCTGCAGGGCGTCGTAGCCCGTGAAGACGGTCTCCCCCGCCGCGCGGAATGCGCTGTAGACCGACAGGTCGGCGAGGTGCGTCTTCTTGGCCTTGGCGTCGGCCTTGGCCATCGCGCGCTGCTTGGCCATCAGTGTGTCGAAGGCCTCGCGGTTGACGCTGAGCCCGGCCTCCTCGGCCATCTCGAGGGTGATCTCGATCGGGAAGCCGTAGGTGTCATGCAGGAGGAACGCGGTGTCGCCCGGCAGAATGACCTTATCGGCCTTTTTGGTCTTCGCGACGGCGAGGTCGAGCACGGCGCTGCCACTGGCGAGGGTGCGCAGGAAGGTCTCCTCTTCGGCATACGCAGCCTGGCTGATGCGGGCGTAGTCCGCCTTGATCTCGGGGTACGCGCCGGCCATGGCGTCGCGCGAGGCCGGAAACAATTCGGGAAAGGTCGCGGCGTCGACGCCGAGGAGGCGCATGGCGCGCACGCTGCGGCGCATCAGGCGGCGCAGGATGTACCCGCGGCCCTCGTTGGACGGCATCACTCCGTCGCTCATCAGCATCAGGGACGACCGCACATGGTCGGCGACGATGCGCATCCGCACGTCGTCGTCGTGAACGGCCCCGTAGCGGCGACCGGACAGTTCCGCGGCCCGGTCGAGGACCGGGCGCACCTGGTCGATCTCGTACATGTTCTGAACGCCCTGTTTGAGGAAGGCGACACGTTCGAGCCCCATGCCGGTGTCGATGTTCTTCTTCGGCAGGTCGCCGAGGATGACAAAGTCGTTCTTGCTGGTGCCCTCGCCGCGGAGGTACTGCATGAAGACGAGGTTCCAGATTTCGACGTAACGGTCGTCGTCGGTGGCCGGGCCGCCGTCGATGCCGTAGGCCGGGCCGCGGTCGAAGAAGATCTCGGAGCAGGGTCCGGCGGGCCCGGGCTGACCGGTCGACCAGTAGTTGGAGTCCATGCCGAGACGCTGGATGCGGTGCTCGGGCAGGCCGAGGGCGCGCCAGTACCGAAAGGCCTCATCGTCGTCCTCGTAGACGGTGACCCAGAGGTCCTTCTCGGCGAAGCCGTAGCCGCCGTCGGCATCCGAGCTGGTGAGCAGCTCCCAGGCGTAACCGATCGCCTCTTCCTTGAAGTAGTCGCCGAACGAGAAGTTGCCGTTCATCTGGAAGAAGGTGCCGTGACGCGGGGTCTTGCCGACCTCTTCGATGTCGTTGGTGCGGATGCATTTCTGAACACTCGTCGCTCGCGGGTAGGGGGGCGGCACGAGACCGGTCAAATACGGTACGAACGGGACCATCCCGGCCACCGTGAACAGGAGTGTGGGGTCGTCGCTGACAAGCGAAGCGGAGGGGACGACGGTGTGACCGCGATCGGCAAAGAAGTCGAGCCAGCGCCCGCGAATTTCAGCAGTCTGCATTAGTTCCGTAGTTCGTTGTGGTGAAAAAGATTTGGATGATACCTACCTGGCGAGCACGTGCGTGGCGAGTACTTACTTGGCAAGTTTTTCGATCGTGATTTCGGTCTCCGACGCGATTTCGCCGATGGCGTCCCGCAGCTCGGCCTCACGCTTGCGGTAGCCGTCCGAGATGGCCTCACCGAATTCGCGCGCCTTGGTGTCCAGATCGGCGAAGAATTGCTTCCCCTGACGCGTCTTGCCGGCTTCGCGGGCGATGAGCAGCCCCGTGGTGACACCGACGACAAACCAGATGAAATTCTTCATAGCAATGCTCCCTGAATATGTGTGGAGACCCTGAAAAGTGGTGAAAAGGTCGGTTCACGGCGGTTGAACGTCTGGAACGACCGTCTGACCGGCGAATCCCAGACGGGCCGGCTCCGTTCCAGAGTACCCGACTACCTGTGGCGGCGGCGGCGGGTACCGCCCGGGCGGGCAGCCCCCAGGGCCGCGCGAACCCCCGCGGAGAAGCCGGCCACTTTGACCAGCGGGCCGCCGACGGTCGCCGCAACGAGGGCGACCAGAGCGGAGACGTTGCCCGTGACGTCCGCCACGTTCGAGGTGATGGTGTCCACCCGGGCCAACTGCGCGTTGGTCTCCTGAATGGTCTTGGTGGATTCCTCAAGCAGTGGGGTGACGGTGTGGGTCAGGTCGCGGATGGCCACGGTCGTCTCGTCGAAGACGCGGCCGAGCTTGACCAGGGGCAGGGCCAGGAACCCGACCAGCATCAGGAAGGCAGCGGCGAACACGAGCCCGACAATATCTCCACCAGACATTGACCAACCATCCATTCCAGATTCAGCATTCACGAGCCAGGTGCGCGTACGCAAAGAGCGGACCACCCCAGGGTGATCCGCTCTCCAGCGTAGTTCAGTTGCAGCGCCTGACGGCGGTGCGGGTGAAAAGGAGCCTAGCGGGCCGCGTAGTACTCGACGACGAGCTGGACTTCACAGGTCACGGGAATTTCGATGCGCTTCGGGCGGCGCACGAGGCGGGCCTGCAGCTTGTCGATCTCGACCTCGAGGTAGGCGGGGAGCTTGGGCAGAACGTCGACGTGACCGCCGGCGGCTGCGACCTGGAACGGCTCCATGGCCTCGCTCTTGGGCTTGACATGGATGAGCTGTCCCGGCTTCACGCGGAAGGAGGGACGGTCGACCAGCTGGCCGTCGATCAGGATGTGACGGTGCACGATCATCTGACGGGCCTGGGCGGTGGTGCGGGCGATCGCGGAGCGAACGAGAAGAGCGTCGAGACGGGTCTCGAGGATCTCGACGAGGTTCTCACCGGTCAGTCCCTGGGCGCGGCGAGCTTCCTCGAACGCGATCTTGAGCTGGGCTTCGCGGATGCCGTACTGGGCGCGTAAGCGCTGCTTTTCGCGGAGGCGAACGGCGTAGTCGGAGTCGGTCTTGCGCTTGGTGCGACCGTGCTCGCCCGGGGCGTACGGACGCTTCTCCAGATAGCGCGCGGCCTTCGGGGTCAGGGCGATGCCCAGGGCCCGCGAGAGGCGGGTCTTACTGCGGGTACGTGACTTGGTAGACACGGTGTCCTTTCGATGGAACTGCAAACAAGGGAAACCAGGGCGGGGGCCGCGCAGTGAGACAGCACAGGCTCAACGTCATGGGAGTTCAGAGGGGTGGTGCCACGGGACGCCCGGCTACAGGGCGAGACCATCCAATCCGGAATCGGACGCAGCCGCATGCCGATTCCATTTGTAGGCAGCCTTTAGATTAGCACATCGGGTTGTTCGGCCGTTCCGTTCAGCGGGCACGGATGATCTTGCGCAACTTGGCGAGGCGGGCCGAGACCTCGCGCTCGTGGCCATGCTCGGTGGGCTCGTAATAGCGCACCTCGGCGAGCTCGTCCGGCGGGTACTGCTGGGCCAGCACGCCGAGGGCGTCGTCGTGGGGATACTTGTAGCCCTTGCCGTGGCCGAGGCGTTTGGCGCCTGGGTAGTGCGCATCCCGCAACGGTTTGGGCACCCGGCCGGTCTTGCCGTTCCGCACGTCGGCGATCGCCGCATCCAGGGCCATGTAGGCCGCGTTGGACTTGGGTGCGGTGGCCAGGTGCACGACGGCCTGGGCGAGCGGGATGCGGCCCTCGGGCATGCCGATGTATTGCACGGCGTCGGCGGCGGCGATGGCGATCACCAGCGCCTGCGGGTCGGCCATGCCGATGTCTTCGGAGGCCAGCACGATGATGCGGCGGCAGATGAACCGGGGATCTTCGCCGGCCTCGATCATGCGCGCGAGATAGTGGAGGGACGCGTCGACATCCGAGCCGCGTACCGATTTGATGAAGGCGCTGATGACGTCGTAGTGCTCGTCGCCGTTGCGATCGTAGCGCAGAAGCGCACGGTCGACAGCGAGGGCGACGACCTCGGTGGTGATGACCGGCTTCGCGTCGGACTCGGCGTCGACGGAGGACGCCGCCGCCACCGACCCGGCTTCCAGGGCGGTCAGCGCCCGTCGGGCGTCACCGGACGCGAGCCGGATGATCGCGGCCCTGGCTTCGGGGTCGAGCACGAACCGGTCGGCCAGGCCGCGCGGGTCGACCACGGCCCGGTCGACAACGACACCGAGATCGTCGTCGCTGAGCGTTTCGAGGGTGAGCAGTAGGGAGCGGGACAGCAGCGGCGAGATGACGGAGAAGGACGGGTTCTCGGTGGTGGCGGCCACGAGGATGATGACCCCGTTCTCCACCCCGGGCAGGAGAGCGTCCTGCTGCGCCTTGCTGAACCGGTGGATCTCGTCCAGGAAGAGCACGGTGGAGAGTCCGTAGAGGTCCCGGCTGGTGCGCGCCTCTTCCATTACCTGGCGCACGTCCCGCACTCCGGCCGACACGGCGGACAGCTCGACAAACCGGCGGCCCGAGCTGCGCGCGATGGCCTGGGCCAGGGTGGTCTTGCCGGTGCCGGGCGGGCCCCACAGGATGACAGAGACCGCGCCCTGCTCCCCTGTCTTGTCACTGGCCAGGCTGACCAGCGGGGAGCCCGGTGTGAGCAGATGCTTCTGACCGGCGACCTCCTCGAGGCTCGTCGGGCGCATCCGTACGGCGAGGGGTGTGGCCCCGCTGCGCAGTCCCGGTTGTGAATCCACCATGGGTCCAGCGTAGTTTGTGCCGGTGACCGGGCCGCTCCTGAACCGGTGCTGCCCGGAGCGGATGTTTGTCTGCCCTCTCCGGGTTGCGTAGAGTTCAACATGGTTCGGGCGCCAGACGCTGGAGCCGTCCCCGTTCGATCGGGCCTTCCGAAGGAGGCCGCCTGGAGGCTACGACGTGGTACCGAACAAGAAGCAAGAACGTGAAGCCCGCGAGGCGCGCGTGCGTGTACGCGCCTTTCAGGCCCGGCGTTCGGTGAATGCGCACCAGGTGAAGCGGCGCCGGCGGGACAACCTCATCGCCGGCGTCAGCGTGGCTGTGGTCGTGGCGCTGGCCGTCGGCGCCCAGGTGCTGTTCTTCACCGGAGGCCCCGGCAGCCCGGCACCCTCCGTGGCCGACACCGCTTCCCCCTCCGCGTCGGCCGCACCGTCCGACAGCGCGAACAGCGGCGAGGTGCCGCCCAGCACCCTGGCGGAAGACCGCACCTGGACCGGCACGCTGGCCCTCAACGGCATTCCGCTCGAGATCGAGCTCGATGGAGCCCTCGCCCCTCAGGCGGTGTCCTCGACCATCAACCTGATCACCACCGGCTTCTATGAGGACGTGACCTGCCACCGGCTCACCGACGGCGGTTTCTTCGTGCTGCAGTGCGGGGACCCGACCGGAACGGGATCGGGTGGCCCCGGCTACAGCTATGGACCGATCGAAAACGCCCCGGCCGACGATGTGTACCCGGCCGGCACACTGGCCATGGCCCGCCAGGGCGGCAACGCCTACAGTATGGGCAGCCAGTTCTTCATCGTCTACGACGACACGACCATCCCCGCCGACGCGGTCGGCGGCTACACGGTGCTCGGCCGGGTGACCGATGGACTGGACGAAATCAAAGCGCAGATCACGGCTGCCGGCGTCGCCGACGGCTCTTCGGACGGCACCCCTCAGGTGCCGACCAGCATCACTCAGGTATCAGTTCAGTAGAACAGACGAACAGCGCGCGGGCTTGCAATAGGCTTGACCGGGTATTGGCTCACTTGTGAGCACACAACGACATCAATAAGGTGAGGCTCTTGACTACGACAGATCAGCAACCATGGGGTCGCGTAGACGAAACCGGCACGGTTTACGTGCGCGAAGCGACAGGCGAGCGCGCCGTGGGACAGTATCCCGACGCGACGCCGGAAGAGGCGCTTGCCTACTTCGAACGGAAATACGTTGAGCTCAACGGCCAGGTCACGCTTCTCGAACAGCGCGCCAAGGGTGGCGCACCTGCCGCAGATATCGCGAAGTCCGTCAAACATCTGACCGAGGCCGTGGCGAACGCCAACGCGGTCGGCAACCTGGCAGCCCTGGCCACCCGCCTGGGTGCCCTCGGCGGCGCGGTGACCGAGCTCACCGAGCAGCAGGGCGCCGAAGCAAAGGCCGCAGCGACCGCCGCCGTCGCCGAGCGTGCCGCGATCGTCGCCGAGGCCGAGGCTCTCGCCGCCGAAGACCCGGCTAAGACGCAGTGGAAGCAGACCAGCGCTGCTCTGGAAGCCCTGTTCGCGAAGTGGCAGGCCCACCAGCACGATGCTCCGCGCATTCCCAAGGGCGAGGCCAATGACCTCTGGAAGCGGTTCCGCGCGGCCCGCACCACGATCGAGCAGAACCGCAAGGCATTCTTCGCCGAGTTGGACAGCGCCCACAAGGACGTTCGCAACCGCAAGCAGCACCTGATCGAACAGGCCGAGGCCCTCGCCCCCAAGGGCGCCGATGGCATCCCGGGCTACCGCAATCTGCTCGACGAGTGGAAGCTCGCGGGTCGCAGCGGCAAGAAGCAGGACGACGCCATGTGGGCCAAGTTCAAGGCAGCCGGCGACGTGCTTTACTCGGTCAAGTCCGAAATCGACGCGCACGACGACGAGGAGTTCGCGGGAAACCTGACTCTCAAGGTCGAGCTGCTCACCGAAGCCGAACTTCTGCTGGCCGAGACGGACCGCGCCAAGGCGCGCAGCGCGCTGAGCTCCATCCAGCGCCGGTGGGACGCCATCGGCAAGGTTCCGCGCGACTCGGTCAAGTCCATCGAGGACCGCATGCGCAAGGTCGAGGCAGCCGTGCGCAAGCTCGACGACGACCACTGGAAGCGCAACAACCCGGAGACCAAGGCTCGCGCCGAGGGTCTGGCCGGCCAGCTGCACGATGCCATCGTCAAGCTCGAGGCCGAACTGGCCGCGGCGCAGGCCGGCGGGGATGCCGCGGCGATCACGGAAGCCACCGAGGCTCTCGAGACCCGCAAGGCGTGGCTGAAGGCCATCGGCCAGTAGCCCGGCCGTCCACAGCACGACGAGTGGGGATCTGTCCACAGATCCCCACTTTTTGTGGGCGGGAGAACACACCCGGCGCACGCTGAGTCGATGAACCCACAGTCGATGAACTCACGCCTTCCCGTGGTGCTCTCTGCCCACGACCTGCCGCTCGCGGAGCTGTGCGGCGCCCGTCTCGACGGGGAACTCTTCACCCTGGGCGACTTTTGGTGCCCGGTCGACGAGGTCGATGACCGGGTGCGACGCGCCCGAGCCGTCGGGTTGCTGCTTGCGTCCCCAAGGGCCATCGCCGAGCGGATGACCGCTGCCTGGATCTACGGTCTGGCGCCGGAACCTCGCCGCCACCACTTCTGCGTGCAGAGTTCCGCCCGAATGAAACTGGTCCCGTCGCCCCGAATTCAGATCCGCGAGGTCAGCTGCCCGTCCGACCAGCTTCAGGCGATCTCCGGCCTCCGGGTCACGCTGCCCCTGCGCACCGCCGTCGACCTCGTCCGCTGGCACGACGAGCCCACCGACGTTGACCGGGTTGCCCTGATCGCCGCCCTGCTGCGCCTGGCCGGCTGCACCAGCACCGACCCGGCCAGTCGCCTATGCGCGGCACCCAACCTGCCGTTCAAGGCTCCGGCCCTCACCCGACTGCGGGAGGTGCAACGGTACCTCGACGAGCATCCGCGCCCCACCTGATGTCTCTACCGGGAGGCCAATGCGAGCTGAATGGCCGCTCAGCCCTCGTTGACGCGATAGACGTCATAAACGGCGTCGATACGGCGCACCGCATTGAGCACGCGATCGAGGTGCGTGGTGTCGCCCATCTCGAAGACGAACCGGCTGATCGCGAGTCGGTCGGAGGAGGTGTGCACCGTCGCCGACAGGATGTTGACGTGATGCTCCGACAGCACCCGGGTGACGTCGGAGAGCAACCCGGAGCGGTCGAGAGCCTCGATCTGGATCTGCACCAGGAACAGGCTCTTGGAAGTGGGCGCCCAATCGACGTCGATCATGCGCTCGGGTTCCTTGAGCAGGGACTGCACGTTGCGACAGGATGCCTGGTGCACCGATACCCCGGCGCCGCGCGTGATAAATCCCACGACTTTGTCGCCCGGCACGGGAGTGCAGCAGCGGGCAAGCTTCACCAGGATGTCGGGGGCGCCGCGCACGAGGATGCCCGAGTCGCTGTTGCGGAGCGTCTGGGTGCGGCCGTGGGGCGCGAACGGCAGGTCCGTGGCGTCGCTCTCCTCGACGCTCTGCAGGGTGGCGACCACCTTCTCCAGCACCGACTGCGTCGACACATGCCCCTCGCCGACGGCGGCGTACAGCGCAGAGACGTCTTCATACTTCATCACCGCGGCAACCTCGGCGAAGGAGTCCTGGTTCATCAGTTTCTGCAGCGGCAGGTTCTGCTTGCGCATAGCGCGCGCGATGGCGTCGCGGCCCTGCTCGATCGCCTCGTCGCGGCGCTCCTTGGTGAACCACTGGCGGATCTTGTTGCGAGCCCTGGGGCTCTTGACGAAGTTCAGCCAGTCCTTACTCGGCCCGGAGTCGGGATTCTTCGACGTGAACACCTCGACGACGTCACCGGTGACGAGAGGGCTCTCCAGCGGGACGAGGCGCCCGTTGACCTTGGCGCCCATGGTGCGATGGCCGACCTCGGTGTGCACGGCGTAGGCGAAGTCGACCGGGGTGGCGTCGGCCGGCAGACCGATCACCCGGCCCTTGGGGGTGAAGACGTAGACCTCTTTGGCGCCGATCTCGTAGCGCAGCGAGTCGAGGAACTCCCCCGGGTCGGCCGTTTCGGCCTGCCAGTCGGAGATGTGGGCGAGCCAGGCCATGTCGGTGTCGCTCTGCGGGCCCGGACCGGAACTCTTGCCTGTGGTCTGCTCCTTGTACTTCCAGTGCGAGGCCACGCCGAATTCGGCGCGCTGGTGCATTTCCTGGGTGCGGATCTGGATCTCCACGGCGCGCCCGCTCGGGCCGAGAACCGTGGTGTGCAGCGACTGGTACAGGTTGAATTTGGGGGTGGCGATGTAGTCCTTGAACCGGCCGGGAAGCGGCGTCCACCGGGCGTGGATTGCGCCGAGAACCGCGTAGCAGTCCCGCACCGAGTTGACGAGAACTCGAATGCCGACCAGGTCGTAGATGTCGTCGAACTCGCGCCCGCGCACGACCATCTTCTGGTAGATCGAGTAGTACTGCTTGGGCCGGCCGGCGACCTTGCCCCGGATGCGGGCGGCCTTCAGGTCGTCGACGATCGAGTCGATGACGTGCTGCACGAACTCTTCGCGCTGCGGAGTGCGCTGCTTGACAAGACTGTCGATCTCGGCGTAGAGCTTGGGGTACAGCACCGCGAACGAGAGGTCTTCGAGCTCCCACTTGATGGCCTGGATGCCCAGGCGATGCGCGAGCGGCGCGTAAATCTCCAGCGTTTCGGTCGCCTTCCGAACCGCGGACTCGGCAGGCACGAATCCCCAGGTGCGCGCGTTGTGCAGCCGGTCGGCGAGCTTGATGATCAGCACACGGATGTCCTTGGACATCGCCACGATCATCTTGCGCACGGTCTCGGCCTGGGTGCTGTCGCCGTACTTGACCTTGTCCAGCTTGGTGACGCCGTCGACCAGCATGGTGATCTCGTCGCCGAAATCGTGCCTCAGCTGGTCGAGAGTGTACTCGGTGTCCTCCACGGTGTCGTGCAGCAGTGCCGCCGAGACGGTCTTGGGGCCGATGCCCAGATCCGCCAGGATCTGCGCGACCGCGACCGGATGTGTGACGTACGGCTCTCCGCTGCGGCGAAACTGGCCCTCATGCGCCTGCTCCGCGGTGACGTAGGCCCGCTCGATGATCGAGAGGTCCACCTTGGGATGGTGCATCCGCACGGTCTTCAGCAGCGTGTCGACCGCGCCGACCGGCTGGACCCGGGAAAAGATCCGAGGCACGAGGCGCCTCAAGGATGCCGGCGGGAGCGGAGCCGGGTAGGCAGGAGGAGTCGTCAGTTCGGTCATCTGGCCACCTCCATCCACTTGATCAATTATTACTGCTCCCGAGCCGGATCGGGTACCACTTCCGGCTCGGGTGCGGGCCTCCTCCGGCGGTGATCAGGGCCGACTAGGTGCTGACTTCGGCGGCCACTCTCAGCGCGGGGCCGGCCTTCGCCCGCTGGGCGAGAACCTTCTGGTCGGCCCGGCGCACGGCCGGCTCCGCGGAGCGGATTTGAGCGTACAGCGGCGACGCGATGAAGATCGTCGAGTAGGCGCCGGCGACGATGCCGATCAGGAGTGCCAGCGAGATGTCCCGAAGGGTTCCTGCCCCGAGCACGAGCGTTCCGATGAAGAGGATCGAGGCGACCGGCAGCACCGCGACGACGGAGGTGTTGATCGAGCGCACCAGGGTCTGGTTGACGGCCAGGTTTACGGATTCGGCCAACGTGCGCGTCTCGGCGCCCGCCTCCGAGGTGTTCTCGCGGATCTTGTCGAAGACCACGACCGTGTCGTAGAGCGAGTAGCCGAGGATCGTGAGAAATCCGATCACGGCGGCCGGGGTGATTTCGAAACCGGTGATGCCGTAGATCCCGGCGGTGATGACGAGGTCGTGCATCAGCGCGGTCATGGCCGCGACCGACATCTTCCAGGTGCGGAAGTACAGTGCCATGCCGATGGCGGCGAGCACGAGGAAGATGAGGAGTCCGCGCACGGCCTGGCCGGTGATGTCCTGGCCCCAGACCGGACCGATGAAGGACGCGGTGACCTGCTCGATCGGCACGGCGTAGGCATCCGCCAGCGCGGCGCGAATCTCCCGGGTCTCGTCGCTGGTGAGCTGGTCGGTCTGCACTCGGATGCCGGTGGTGCTGACGCTCGACACCCTGGGCGTCGCCAACGGGACGACCTCGGTCACGGCATCGGCGGCAGCTCCCTGGTCCTGGTCGGCGACCTGGGAGATCTTGAACTCGGAGCCTCCCGTGAACTCGATGCCGAAGACGAAGCCGCCACGCAGCTGGGGAACGACGATGGCCACGAAGAGTGACACGACCGCGACCAGGTACCAGGTCTTGCGCCGCCCGACGATGTCGAACGAGCGCTTGCCGGTGTGCAGGTCGTTGCCGAACTGGGAAAAGCTGGCCATTAGGAATCCTTCCCGTCGGTCGTTCGATCCGCACTGGAACCGACGAGTTCTGACGCCTTGCGCTCGGCGATGGTCTGGCGCTTGGCTGCCTCACGGCTGGCCGAGGACAGTTTGGCGGAAGGGAGGTCATCCGAGGGACGGAATTTCGCCCGCCCGCGGTAGGTCGCGCCCAGGGCCCGCGGGTCGAGGCCGCTGAACTTGTGTCCGTCGCTGAAGAACTTCGTGCGCGCCAGCAGCTGGAGCATCGGGTGGGTGAAGAGCATGACCACGAGCACGTCGACGAGGGTGGTCAGCCCCAGGGTGAGGGCGAAGCCCTTGACGTTGCCGACGGCGACGATGAACAGGACGCCGGCGGCCAAGATGTTGACCGCGTCGGAGGCGAGGATGGTGCGCAGGGCGCGCTTCCAGCCGGCCTCGACGGAGGATTCGAGCCCTCGTCCGTCCCGGAGCTCATCACGCACCCGCTCGAAGTAGACGATGAAGGAGTCGGCGGTGATGCCGATCGCGACGATCAGACCCGCGACGCCGGCCAACGACAGCCGGTAGCCCTCGCGCCAGGACAGGATCGTGATCAGCAGGTAGGTGATGATCGCGGCGACCGTGAGCGACGCCACTGTGACGAGGCCGAGCAGGCGGTACTGGATCAGCGAGTAGAGCACGACCAGTACGAGTCCGATCAGGCCTGCGATCAGGCCGCCGGTGAGCTGGCTGGAGCCCAGGGTCGCCGAGATGGTGTCCTGGCTCTGCACGGTGAAGCTGATCGGCAGGGCGCCGAACTTGAGCTGGTCGGCGAGGGCCTTCGACGAGTCCTGGTCGAAGTCACCGCTGATCTGGGCGTTGCCGTCGGTGATGGCCGCCAGGGTGCGCGGGGCCGAGATGACGTTGCCGTCGAGCACGATCGCGAACTGGTTCTGCGCTGCGGTGAGCGCGTTCAGCCGGGTGCTGACGTCGGCGAAGGCCTTGGTTCCGGTTCCGTCGAAGGTGATGTTGACGACCCATTCACCGGTCGTGGCGCCGCTCTGCGTGGTCTGCTGGCCGTTGGTCGCGTCGGAGACGTTCTCGCCGCTGACTTCGACCGGGCCGAGGATGTACTTGATGGAGCCGTCGGCCTCACAGGTGACAAGCGGCTCCGCCGCCGGTGCCACATTGGTGGTATCGATCTTGCTGCACTCGAAGGCCTCGTACCGGGCCTGGAGCGCGGGGGTGATCCAGTTCAGGTCGCTCCCGTCGGTGGGCACCGCGGTCGGGGTGCTTTCCAGACTCGGGTCGACCGTGGGGGTCGGTACCGGGGTCGCGACACCGTCCTCTCCGACAACGTCTTCACCGACGCTGGCCGCGGACGGGGCACCGGCCACGAGCACCGGTCGGAACTCGAGCTTGGCTGAGGACTCGATTCGGTTGATCGTCGCGTCGTCCGGCACGCCGGGGATGGACACGACGATGTTCTGGCCACCCTGGGTGTTGATCTCCGCCTCGGAGACGCCTGCCGAGTCGATGCGCTGCCGAATGATCTTCACGGCCTCGTTGAGCTGCTCCGAGGAGACGGACTGCCCGGACTCGAGCTTCGGCGCGAGGATGATCTGCGTGCCGCCCTCGAGGTCCAGAGCCAGCTTGGGCGTCCAGGATCCGCCGCCGGTGAGCACGCCGGCCGTGTTGAGCGCAATCAGGCCGACGATGATCACACCCAGCCACGTGAGGGAACGCCAGGCCTTCTTGGCCGAAGACGACTTTGCCACCAGAGAACTCAGCTTTCTATGCTCATGCTCATGCCCGCGCCGAGGCGCGGGCATGGAGAGGGATTGGTTAGGCGTCGCCCTTTTTGGGCTCTTCGTCGGTGTCGGCGACGCGCTGACCGAAGTCAGGTTCGCCCATAACGGTGGTGCTGCCCTGGTTCAGCTCGGCGACGCCCTCATCTTCGGGCTCGGCCACGATCGGCTCCACCACGCGGGCGATGGTCTGACGGTGCAACTGCACGACGGTTCCGGGGGCGATCTCGAGGGCAACCTTGTTCGCCTCCTCGTCAATCGCGAGGATGGTTCCGTACATGCCGAAGTTGGTCATGACCTCGGCGCCGACGACCATCTGGGCCTGCAGGGCAGCGAGGTCCTTCTGGCGTTTGCGGCTGTTGCGGAACATGAAGAACACGAGCGCCGCGAGAACGGCGAGCATGACGAGAGTCAACGGATCCATAAAACTGTGGGACCTTCCGGTTGCGGCGCGAGGGCCGAAGTCTGTGCGTCTGGCTCGGGGGAACCAGCACGAGTGGTTCGAGGCGAACCAACTCGAATTATAGGTCATCCAGCATAAGGGGGATTGGCGGCCCGCCCACCAGAGGCGCCGTCAGGCCGAAATGCCGCCACGCTTCCGCGGTCGCCACTCGGCCGCGCGGGGTGCGCATCAGGAAGCCGATCCGCACCAGGAACGGCTCCACGACGGCCTCGATGGTCTCGGACTCCTCCCCCACGGACACCGCAAGCGTGTTCAGACCCACCGGCCCTCCCCCAAAACGGGTCAGGATGATGCGCATCACCTCCCGGTCGAGCCGGTCGAGCCCGATGGCGTCGACGTCGTACAGCTCGAGAGCCGCGTGCACCGCGGCCACATCGGCGTCTCCACCGTGCACCAGCGCGTAGTCCCGCACCCGCCGGAGCAGGCGGTTGGCGATTCTGGGCGTGCCGCGGCACCGACCGGCGATCTCGGCGATGGCGGCCGTGTCGATCGCCAGGTCGAGCAGTTTGGCTGCCCGGCCGAGCACCTGCTCGAGTTCGTGGTCGGCGTAGAACTCGAGGTGGGCGGTGAAGCCGAACCGGTCGCGCAGTGGGTTGGGCAGCAGTCCGGACCGGGTCGTGGCGCCGACCAGGGTGAACGGCGCCAGGTCGAGGGGTACCGAGGTGGCGCCGGCCCCCTTGCCGACCATGATGTCGATGCGGAAGTCCTCCATCGCCAGATAGAGCATCTCCTCGGCGGAGCGGGCCATGCGGTGGATCTCGTCGATGAACAGCACCTCGCCGGGCACCAGCGAGGAGAGTACCGCCGCCAGATCACCGGCGTGCTGGATGGCCGGGCCGCTGGACATCCGCAGCGGGCGGTTGCCCTCGTAGGCGATGATCATGGCCAAAGTGGTCTTGCCGAGTCCGGGCGGGCCGGCCAGAAGGATGTGGTCGGGGGTGCGGCTCTGCATGGTAGCGGCGGTCAGGAGCAGCTGCAGCTGCCCGCGAACCTTCTGCTGGCCGACGAACTCGCCGAGGCTGCGCGGACGGAGGGCACCCTCGAAGGCCAGTTCGGCGTCGCCCTCGAGTTCCGGCCTGGTGAGCTCCACGCCGGAATCTCCGGCCAGACCCTGTGCGCCGGTCACGGGCGACGCTCCGATGCCTGCTGGGCCGGGCCGAGCCTGACGAGTACGAGGCGAAGGAGCGCTGCGACGCCGACCTGCCCGGGTTCGACGGTCTCCGCGAGGGTCTCGTCGACGGCCTCGGCGGCCACCTTCTCCGACCAGCCGAGCCCGATCAGGGCGGCCTGCACGTTCGCCGACGCGCTGGTGGGCTCCGGGCGGGCGGATGCCGCGGCCGTGACGGTCACGAACACCTTGCCTGCCAGGGAGAGCACGATCAGTTTGGCCGTTTTCGGGCCGATGCCGCTGACCTTGCGGAAAGCGCCGTCGTCTTCTGCCGAGACGGCCTGCGCGATTTGGACGGGGCTGAGCACCGCGAGTACGCCGAGGGCCGATTTCGGGCCGACCCCGGTGACGCCGACCAAAAGCTCGAAGACCTCGAGTTCGTCGGCGGACGGGAATCCGAAGAGGGTGAGCGAGTCCTCGCGCACGATAAGGGTGGTCGAAAGCCGGGCCTCCGTGCCGACGCGCAGGGAGAGCGCAGTGGCCGGGGTGACCTGTACGGCCAGACCGACTCCCCCGACCTCGATCACGGCCGTGGAACCCACGGCAGACAGGACAAGGCCACGAACGGAAGCAATCACCGCTTCAGACTACGGGGCACCGGCGACACTGCGCCGCGCTCGGCGGCGCGCCACGCCTTCTGGGCCGGGGTCAGGGTGCCGGGGGCCACGTCGGCGCTGGTGGGCAGGGTGCCGCCGGCCGCCCCGGTGCGCCAGGCATGGCAGATCGCGATGGCCAGCGCGTCCGCGGCATCCGCGGGCTTGGGCACCTCGGCCAGGCCCAGCACCCGCGCCACCATGGCGCCGACCTGGGCTTTGTCGGCGGACCCGTAGCCGGTGATGGCTGCCTTGACCTCGCTCGGGGTGTGCAGGGTGACCGTCAGCCCACGCTGAGCGGCCAGGAGCAGCGCGACGCCGCTCAGCTGGGCGGTGCCCATCACGGTGCTGACATTGTCCTGAGCGAACACCCTCTCGATGGCGACGACCGCCGGCTTGTGCCGGTCGAGCAGGTCTTCCAGGCCCCGGCTGATCAGCAGGAGCCTCTGCTCGAGCGGCAAGTCCGGCGAGCTGCGCAGCACGGTCACGTCGACCAGGGACGCGGATCGGTTGGCGGCGACGTCTACGATTCCGACGCCGCAGCGGGTCAGCCCGGGATCGATGCCCAGAACCCGGACCGACACAGCGCGCTACTCGGCTTCGGCCTGAAGCTCCGCGATGACCTCGGGCGACACGTCGTAGTTACTGTAGATGTTCTGCACGTCGTCGAGTTCTTCGAGGGCGTCGATCAGCCGGAACACCTTGCGGGCGATCTCGGCGTCGACCTCGACCTTGAGCTGGGGCACGAACGCGATGTCGGCGGAGTCGTAGTCGATCCCGGCGGTCTGCAGGGCGGTCCGGGTCGCGACGAGATCGTGCGCTTCGCTGAAAACCTCGAACTTCTCACCGTCGTCGACGACCTCTTCGGCGCCCGCGTCGAGCACGGCGAGGAGCACGTCATCTTCGCTGAGGCCGTTGCTCTTCGGCACGACGACGATGCCCTTGCGGTGGAAGTTGTACGCGACGCTGCCGGGGTCGGCCATGTTGCCGCCGTTTCTGGACATGGTGGTGCGCACCTCGGCGGCCGCGCGGTTCTTGTTGTCGGTCAAACACTCGATCATGACGGCGACGCCGTGCGCGGCGTAGCCCTCATACATGATGGTGGTGTAGTCGACTACTTCGCCGGACAGGCCGGCGCCGCGCTTGACGGCACGGTCAATGTTGTCGTTGGGAACAGAGGTCTTCTTGGCCTTCTGGATCGCGTCGACCAGGGTCGGGTTGCCCGACAGGTCGGCGCCACCCATGCGGGCCGCGACTTCGATGTTCTTGATCAACTTGGCGAAGGCCTTGGCCCGACGCGAGTCGGTGACCGCCTTCTGGTGCTTTGTTGTCGCCCACTTGGAATGTCCGGACATGAGTCTCCCGTTGTCTTTGGCTGTAGTGACGTGGCTGTCGATTGGCGCGGGGGTGCCGCTGCCGTGCTGGTCGCTGCACTACTGGTGCCATTGGTCGCTGCACCGTGGGGTGCGCCCCATTCTAACCCGCGATGCCTGATGGGCCGGGCTTCACGCGCCCGGGGCCGCGGCGATCAGTTTGTTCAGGGTGCGGAGGTTGCGGGTGGTCGTGGTCGACCGGTACCGGGCCTTGCCGCTCAGCTTGCTGAACGGACTGTTGATGCCGATGCTTCGGCGCACCTGCCAGTAAAGCACGCCGGTTCCGGGCCGAACCTGCTCCGTTTCCGGGTCCGGTTCCCCAGCCGCCTCGAGCAGTTCGTCGAGCGCGGTCCGCGCCGATCCGAACACGACATACGGATGCCAACCGTCCCGCTCCGCATCGAATGGGAACGCCCGCGCCACCCTGTCGAGTGCGTCAACGCCGAGCAGCACGATCCACGCCTGATAACCGAAGTTGTCGGAGAGAGCGCGTTCGATTGTGGTCTTGAGGGCCGCGGCATCCGTCCCGCCCGCCGTGAAGAGCACGTTGCCGCTGGCCAGAACCGTGCGGACATCCGTGTAGCCGAGCCCGCGGAACACGGCCCGCAGGTCCGTCATCGTGATCGTGATCCCGTTGACGTTGATTCCGCGCAGGAGCGCCACCCAGCCGGCCATGACCGGAGCCTAGTAGCGGAAGCCGGCGGCGGCCACCTTCTGCAGGAAATAGTCGTGGAACCGGTACTCCCCGGTGATCTCGGGGTGGAATGAGGTTCCGAGCAGGTTGTCCTGCTCGACCGCGACGCAGCGCCCGTCCGAGAGCGTGGCTATCGCGCGCGCCCGGGTCCCGACGGACTCCACCACGGGGGCGCGGATGAAAATGGCGTGCACCGGCGGCTCACCGAGCACCGGCACGTCGAGGTCGGTCTCGAAAGAGAGCGTCTGCGAACCGAAGGCGTTGCGACGCACGGCGATGTCGAAGCCGCCGATGCTCTGCTGCCCTTCGATCCCGTCGATGACGGTGTCGGCGAGCATGATCAGGCCCGCGCAGGTGCCGTAGACGGGTAGGCCGGCCCGCACGGCCTCGGCCAGCGGTTCCGCCACACCGAACGCGCGGGCCAGTTTGTCCATGACGCTGGATTCGCCGCCGGGGATCACGAGCCCGCTGATGCGGTCCAGTTCCTCCGGGCGGCGGATGAGTTCGACTTCGGCGCCGAGGGACCGCAGTACCTCGGCATGCTCACGAAAGTCACCCTGCAGGGCGAGAACTCCAACGCTCACGAACGGGTATCTACCAGCCGCGCTCGGAGAGGCGGTGCGGCGCAGCCAGATCGGACACGTTGATGCCGACCATGGCCTCGCCGAGTCCGCGCGAGACGGATGCGATGACGCTGGGGTCGTCGTAGAAGGTGACGGCCTTGACGATGGCGTTGGCGCGGGCCTGCGGGTTGCCCGACTTGAAGATGCCGGAGCCGACGAATACACCGTCCGCACCCATCTGCATCATCAGGGCCGCGTCGGCGGGGGTGGCCACGCCACCCGCGACGAAGAGCACGACGGGGAGCTTGCCGGTGGCGGCGATCTCGGCGACGAGTTCGTACGGCGCCTGCAGTTCCTTCGCGGCGACGTACAGTTCGTCCTTGGTCAGAGCCGACAGGCGGGCGACCTCACCCTTGATGGTGCGGATGTGCTTCATGGCCTCCGAGACGTCGCCGGTGCCGGCTTCGCCCTTGGACCTGATCATGGCCGCGCCCTCGTTGATGCGGCGAAGCGCCTCACCCAGGTTGGTCGCGCCACAGACGAACGGGACCGTGAAGTTCCACTTGTCGATGTGGTTGACGTAGTCGGCCGGGCTCAGCACCTCGGACTCGTCGATGTAATCGACGTTCAGGGCCTGAAGGATTTGAGCTTCGACGAAGTGGCCGATGCGCGCCTTGGCCATCACCGGGATGGATACCTCGGCGATGATGCTGTCGATCAGGTCGGGGTCGCTCATGCGGGCAACGCCACCCTGGGAACGGATGTCGGCGGGAACCCGCTCAAGGGCCATGACGGCGACAGCACCGGCGTCCTCGGCGATGCGAGCCTGCTCGGCGTTGACGACGTCCATGATGACGCCGCCCTTCATCATGTCGGCGAGACCACGCTTGACGCGGCTCGAACCAAAGGCGGAAGTGGTTTCAGTCATAGCTTTGATTCTATTCCTTGGGTGGTGTCGATTCCGCCCGGCGGGTGCCGGTGGAGGGGTATATACGGCTAGTTGCCATCCTGGGGCCAGCCCTCGGCGACTTCGCGCCGCACATCGCCCAGAAGACGGGGAATCGCCTTCGTTCCGGCGATGATCGGGAAGAAGTTCGAGTCGAGCGCCCAGCGGGGAACGATGTGCTGGTGTAGGTGCTCGGCAATGCCCGCGCCGGCAATACGGCCTTGGTTCATGCCGATGTTGAAGCCGTCGCAGTGCGACACCGCCTTGAGCACACGCATGGCCACCTGGGTGAGACTGCCGATCTCGGCGACCTCCTCCGGACTGGCCTCGTCGTAAGTCGCGACGTGCCGGTACGGACAGACCAGCAGATGCCCGCTGTTATACGGGAACAGGTTCAGCAACACGTAGGCGTGCGTGCCGCGGGCCACAATCAGGGCCTTCTCGTCGGTCATGCTCGGGGCCAGGCAGAAGGGGCAGTCATCCGGGTGCGGCTGCTGGCCGTCCTGGATGTAGACCAGGCGGTGCGGGGTCCATAGCCGTTGGAAGGCATCCGGAACCGCGGCGAACTCGGACGACTGCTCGAGCCCCTCGAACTCGTCGCTGTGCGTGTCCATCTCAGACCTGGCCCTGGGTCGTGACCTGCGCGCGCATATGGATCGCGGCGATGATGCGACGGATGGCTTCGTCGGCCGGCACGCCGTTCTCCTGGGTGCCGTCGCGGAACCGGAAGCTCACCGAGCGATTGGAGCGGTCATCCTCGCCGACGATCAGCTGGAAGGGCACCTTCGCCTTGGTGTGGTTGCGGATCTTCTTCTGCATGCGGTCGTCGGAGTGGTCGACCTGGGCGCGCACGCCTGCCGTCTCGAGCCGGCCGATGATTTCGTCGAGGTATGGACCGTACTGCTCGGACACGGGGATGCCGACGACCTGCACCGGGGACAGCCACACCGGGAACGCCCCGGCGTAGTGCTCGGTGAGCACGGCGAAGAAGCGCTCGATCGAACCGAATAGGGCCCGGTGGATCATCACCGGGCGCTGGCGGGAGCCGTCGGGGGCGGTGTACTCGAGGTCGAACCGTTCCGGCAGATTGAAGTCCAGCTGGATGGTGGACATCTGCCAGGTGCGGCCGATCGCGTCGCGGGCCTGCACGGAGATCTTCGGGCCGTAGAAGGCGGCGCCGCCCGGGTCGGCCACGAGTTCGAGACCGGATGCTTCGGCGACTTCGCGCAGGGTGTCGGTCGCTTCCGCCCAGGCCTCGTCGGTGCCGACGAACTTCTTCGGGTCCTTCGTGGAGAGCTCGAGGTAGTAGTCCTCGAGGCCGTAGTCGGCGAGCAGCTTGAGCACGAAGCTGAGGGTGCTGGTGAGCTCCTCTTTCATGCCTTCGCGGGTCGTGTAGATGTGCGCGTCGTCTTGGGTCATCCCGCGCACGCGGGTGAGGCCGTGCACGACGCCGGACTTCTCGTAGCGGTAGACCGAGCCGAATTCGAACAGGCGCATGGGCAGGTCGCGGTAGCTGCGGCCGCTGGAGCGGAAGATCAGGTTGTGGAACGGGCAGTTCATCGGCTTGAGGTAGTAGTCGACGCCCTGACGGGTCATGTGGCCGTCGGCGTCGTACTCCGCGTCGAGTTTCATCGGCGGGAACATGCCATCGGCGTACCAGTCGAGGTGACCGGACGTCTCGAACAGGTTCGACTTGGTGATGTGCGGCGTGTAGACGAAGTCGTAGCCGGCCTCGGTGTGGCGCTTGCGGGAGTAGTTCTCCATCTCCTGACGGATGATGCCGCCCCTGGGGTGGAAGACGGGCAGGCCGGAGCCGATCTCCTCGGGGAAGCTGAAGAGGTCGAGTTCGGCGCCGAGCTTGCGATGGTCGCGCTTGGCGGCCTCCTCCTGGCGGGCTTGGTAGGCCCGCAGTTCGTCCTTGGTGGGCCAGGCGGTGCCGTAGATGCGCTGCAGCTGCGGGTTCTTCTCGGACCCGCGCCAGTAGGCGGCGGCCAGACGGGTCAGGGAGTAGCCGTTGCCGATCATGCGCGTGTTCGGCAGGTGGGGACCGCGGCAGAGGTCTTTCCAGAGCGTCTCCCCCGTCTTCGGGTCCACGTTGTCGTAAATGGTGAGTTCGGCGCCGCCGACCTCGACCGACTCGTTGTCGACGGTCTCGGCGGCCCCGCCCTTGAGCCCGATCAGTTCGAGCTTGTACGGCTCGGCGGCGAGTTCATCCCGGGCCTGGTCGTCGGTGACGACGCGGCGCACCAACCGCTGGCCCTGGCGGATGATGCGGTCCATGGCCTTCTCGAGCGACTTGATGTCCTCGGGGGTGAATGCCTCTTCAACGTCGAAGTCGTAGTAGAAACCGTCGGTGACGGGCGGGCCAATGCCCAGGCGCGCCGCCGGGTTCACGGTTTGCACGGCCTGTGCGAGCACGTGCGCGGCCGAGTGGCGCAGGATGCTGAGGCCGTCGGGCGAGCCGATGGTCACCGGTTCGACGACATCCGTCGGAATCACCGTCGTGGCGAGATCCTTGAGCTCGCCGTTGACGCGCATTGCGACAACGGACCGGTCGGTGAATAGCTCAAAGCCGTCAGCCACGTGTATTACTCCTCAGTATTGTTCGAACCCCAATAACTTTAGCGGCGCGCCTCGACCACGACGGGCACGGCCATTTTGGGCAAAGAAAAACCCCCGAGTTACCGGGGGTTTGCCTGTGGGCGATACTGGGATCGAACCAGTGACCTCTTCCGTGTCAGGGAAGCGCGCTACCGCTGCGCCAATCGCCCATTCTCTGAAAAGACTTTCCAGAAGTGGAGGTGGATACGGGATTCGAACCCGTGTAGACGGCTTTGCAGGCCGCTGCCTCGCCTCTCGGCCAACCCACCACATAAGATTCGTACCAAAAAGAACCGGCCTCACGGCCGATTCCATTCGAGCGGATGACGAGATTCGAACTCGCGACCCTCACCTTGGCAAGGTGATGCGCTACCACTGCGCCACATCCGCACTTGTCAACGTTTCCGCTGACTTGAAAGACTCTAGCCGATTCCGGCCGAACCCGCCGCACCCTCCCCGGCGATTCATCGCGGCGAGCCCGAGGAAGGCCCGACTCCACCTGGATTTCCGGCGCTGTGCGGGCAAAAAAACCCCCACTTTACCGGGGGCTTATCTGTTTCCCAACTCTGTGGGCGATACTGGGATCGAACCAGTGACCTCTTCCGTGTCAGGGAAGCGCGCTACCGCTGCGCCAATCGCCCATTTCCTGAAAGTCATTCCTGTATTTTGACTTCCGGGATTGGAGGTGGATACGGGATTCGAACCCGTGTACACGGCTTTGCAGGCCGTTGCCTCGCCTCTCGGCCAACCCACCACTTGGGATTCATACCGAAAGGAACCGGCGTTTCGGCCGATTCCATTCGAGCGGATGACGAGATTCGAACTCGCGACCCTCACCTTGGCAAGGTGATGCGCTACCACTGCGCCACATCCGCAACTGCCCGCATTTCTGCGCGCTTGGAAGACTCTAGCCGATAGTCCTGTTCATATTCAAACCGAGTCGTTCCGGCGTGTTGAGGCCGCCACGATGTGCGCCTTCCACCCGGTCTGGGTTAGTATCGAGACTCGTGGTTACAGTACGAGGCCACAGGGGCGATTGGCGCAGATGGTAGCGCGCTTCCTTCACACGGAAGAGGTCATCGGTTCGAGTCCGGTATCGCCCACAGCCAAGAAAAAGCCCCGGAGATCCGGGGTTTTTTCCTTTTCTCGGTACGGGTCGGAGACTACCTGCGCGGCGCGGTCAGGCCCGCTTCCCGGAGATCACCCGGGCAAGCCAGACGATCAGCGCGATCACGGCGAGCACGATGCCAACCCAGATGAGGAAGTTGAGCGACTCGACGAACCCTCCGGTGAACAGAAGCGCGATGGCGATGATGGCAACGATGACGAGGAGTACGTTCATCCTGCTCGCCGTCCTTTCTTTTGATTGACGTGCACTGATGGTGTGGAGATGTGGATTCGACTCAATCCGTGACGGCGTCCTTGACGTTCTCTCCGGCCTGCTTGAGGTTTGCCCTGGCCTGTTCAGCCTTGCCCTCGGCTTCCAGCCGCTCGTTGTCGGTCAATTTGCCGGCGGCCTCCTTTGCCTTGCCCACGGCTTCCTCGGCCGTGTTCTTCATCTTGTCCGAAGCACTCATGGGGACCGTCCTTTCACTCGTATCCAGCTTTTGCGGTCAGTATAAAGCTCCCGCCCAAGGTAATCTAGGCTGAAATCCATGGACGGGCTTGTCGATCTCTGGGGGCAACTCTCCGCCCGAAACGAGCCTCTGCCCGCGGTCACGGCCTGGCTGACCATCGCGGCCGCTGCCGTGCTCGTGCTGGTTCCGGCCGCGTGGCGGGTCACCCGCCACGTCATCACGATCGCGCACGAGGGCGGCCATGCGGTGGTCGCGACGGTGAGCGGTCGCCGGCTCGGCGGTATCCGTCTGCATTCCGACACCTCGGGGTTGACCGTCAGCAGCGGACGCCCGCGCGGACCCGGCATGGTGCTGACCCTGCTGGCCGGCTATACCGCCCCTGCCCTGCTGGGGCTCGGCGCCGCACGGATGCTCAGCCTCGGCTACGACATCGGCCTGTTGTGGCTGTCGCTGGCGGCCCTGGCACTGCTGCTCGTGCAGATCCGCAACTGGTTCGGACTGTGGTCCGTCCTCGTTACCGCTGGTCTGGTCTTCGGCATCACCTGGTTCGGCACTCCTCCGGTGCAGAGCGTCTTCGCCCTGCTGATCACGGCGTTTCTGCTGCTCGGGGCTGTGCGCACCGTGGTCGAGCTCCAGCGGTCCCGGTCGCGGAGCCGCGGTACCGCCTCCGACGCCGACCAGCTGGCCCGTCTGACCCACATCCCGGGCGTGGTCTGGGTGGCCGTGTTCTTCACCGCGACGATCGCGTGCGCGGGGTCCGCCGGACGGCTCCTCGGCCTGCTTGCCTGATCCTGCCCCGCGGGGGTGCTGCCGTCAGGAGACCGTCGGCACGGCGTGTTTGAAGCCCACGTGGGACGCGGTGAAGCCCAGCCGTTCATAGAACCGGTGCGCGTCGACGCGCGCTGCGTCCGACGTGAGCTGGACGAGTTGAGCCCCGAAGGCCGGGGCATTCTGCACGGCCCACCGAATCATGGCTCCGCCGAGCCCGCGGCTCCTCTGATCCGAGCGAACCCGGACGGCCTCGATCTGCAACCGGGTGGACCCGACCCGGGCGAGCCCAGGGATGACGGTGAGCTGCATGGTGGCCAGCACCTCGCCCAGGAGCGACGTCGCGACCAGCAGCTGTTGGGCCGGATCTGCGTCGATTGCGGCGAATGCCCGTTCGTAGGCGACGCGATCTTCCGGCCGGTCGGCGTCGTCTCGGGAAGCGCTGATGGAGTCGTCGGCGAGAAGCCCCACGATTGCAGACAGGTCCTGGGACAGGGCGCGCCGAAGGAGCACAGCGCCGGCGGGAAGGGTGAGGGTGACGTCGACCATTCTCCGAGTATCCCAAATGCCGCCTTCGCGTCTGTGCTCAGGTGAGCTGGGCCCGGGTCTGGGCCCGAGCCCCAGCCCGAGTTCCAGCCCCAGCCCTCGCATGCTGACAACTGATCTCGCCCGACTCCAACGCGGCGCGGGCCAGCCCGAAGCGACGCCCCGCCTCGACCGGTTCCGCCCGCCGGGCGAACGCCCCGCCCTACCTTGCCTCGATAGGGTCGGCCCGCGACTCAGCCGGCGGCGCCGAACCAGGTGGTGACCCCGGGCGAATACAGCACGGAATCCGGCTCGCGTCCGGCCAGCCCGGGGAATCCCGCCACGGCGAGCAGGGTGTCGTCAAGGCTCACCAGTTCGGCCTCGAAGAGCTCCCACGGCTCATGGTGGTTGCGCAGGTGCACCGTGCGGCCACGCGTACGGGTGAATAGAGCCCAGCGGGCGGTCAGGAAATCGGCGAGCGGGTCGCCGACGACCGGGCGGGCAGTCGGCCGCACCACGATCTCGGTGTGCGCCCCGGCGGCCAGGTGGCGGCGCGCGGTGTAGCGGTACTCCCCCGCCCCGACCTCAAGCTTGGTGCGGGACCACATGTACGGGATCGAGAACAATGCCCGGGCCGCCAGCACAGCCGCCAGCCGGGAGGCCTCCAGCGAGACGAAGACCACGCCGCGGTGCCCGTTCGCATCCACCGCGTACAGGCGCACGTTCACCTCAACGAAGGTGCCGAAGTAGGGAATGGGCGGACTGCCGAAGACGGTGGCCCGGTCCAGCACGAACGGGATCAGCCCAACCCAGCTAGCGCCGTCGAATTCGTCGGGCACGAGACCGTCCGGCAGCAGCGGAGCCAGGAGAGCGGCGTCCACGCGCCAGTGCACGAACATCAGATTCGACCAGCGCTGGCTCGAGGACGCTCGCCCGGCCAGCAGGGGCGCAACGGCCGAGACCGGGTCCATCGCGGCATCCGTCATCTGGAAATCTCCCCTTGTTCCCGAGCCCATGCGGACCGGACTGCGGCATTCTGTGAACATCAACGGTACTCGCACCGGGACCAGGTCGACGCCTTCGAAATGCGAGCGATCCAGGCGCGAAGGCCTGAATCAGCGCCCGACCTGACTGCGCGCTATGCCTCGACGGCCGGCGCGGCCAGAGCGCTGTCGACGTCGGCCTGCTGGGCGGTCGTGAGTGAGGCCTGTGGCTTGGCGGTTTTGGTCGCGGCCGCTCCGACAGCGGCTCCACCGACGAGGTTGCCGAGCAGTTCCCGGATGCCGATACCCATGGTCGACTTGAGCACGCCGTCGACCTCGGTGATACCGGAAGCGACATTCTTGGTCAGTTGGCTGGCGCCATCCGTGGAGATGACCGTCAGGTTGTCGATGTTCGACATCGGAGCGGCCAGCTCGCGGGCGATCTCGGGCAGCATTTCCACCATGCGAAGCTGGATCAGCGCCTCACTCTGCTCGGCGACGGCCTCGGCGGACAGCCGGGTAGCGGTCGCCTCAGCGGTACCGCGGGCGAGGATGGCGTCGGCTTCGGCCTGCCCCTCCGCGCGGAGGGCCTCGGCGTTGGCGATGCGGCTGTCGCGGTCGGCGTTCGCGCCGGCCACGGCGGCCTCCGCCGCCGCGATGGCGGTCACCCGGATGCGGTACGCCTCGGCGTCGGCGATCGCGTTGACCTCGGACTCAAGCTCGGCCTTGCGGAGAGATGCGCGCCGCTGGGCGGTGAGCTCCTGCTCCTGCACGATGGCCTGCTGGGCCTTGGCCTCGGCCAGCGGCTTGGCCGCGGCGGCTTCGGCGGCGGCCTTGTCGGTGTCCAGCTGCAGCGCCGCTTTCCGAAGTGCGAGCGTGTTCTGGGCCTCGGCGATGGCCTGCTCGGCCAGAATGGCGGCCTCCTGTGCCTCCCGGTTGGCCGCGTGCTCGGCAACCTCGGCCTGGCGCCGCACCTTGGCCTGCTCGGCGCGTCCGAGGTCCCGGATGTAGTCGTTCTCGTCAGTGATGCCCTTAATCTCGAACGAGTCCACGTCGACGCCCTGGTTGGCCAGGGACTCCCGGGCGGTCGCCAGCACCGAGGAGCCGAGCTCGTCGCGCTTCTGGATGATGGTCATCACGTTCGTGCCACCGATCGACGACCGCAGAGATCCCGACAGTACTTCCTGTGCGAAGCCGTCGATGTTCTTGTCCTGGCCGAGAAACCTCTGCGCGGCGGCACGAATGGCGGCCGGGTCGTCGCCGACCTTCACAATGGCGACTGCTTCCACAGTGAGGGTGACGCCGTTCTGGTCCTGGGCGACGGCCGTGATCTCGATCGCCCGGCTGCGCAGGCTGATCTTGAACGCCTTCTGGAAGAACGGGGTGATGAACACACCCTGGCCGTGCACGACGCGTTGCCCGGATTCCTCCAGCGTGGCGCCGTCGACTATGGTCTTCTTCGATTTCTTGCCGGTGATGATCAGGGCTTCGTCCGGCCCGGCGTTCTTGTAGACGCTCTTGGCATAGAACAGGCCGATCAGGAAGACGACGATACCCAGCATGATGAGACCGGGGATGGGGCTGAGCAGGAATTCAAACATGGGGTCCTTCCGTTCCGCCGGCACGAAGATCATGCACGTGGCCTGGCACTTCGCGCGGCGCGCGCGGGCACGAGACCCTCGAAGCCTAGTGGTCCGGGTCAGGCGGAACCATTCCCATTTGGGGGGTGCAGGTCAGAGCAGGCCGCGCTCCTGAGCAATAGTCACGGCCCGGGCGCGGTCGGTGTCCTCAAGCTTCTGATAGATGTTGCGCAGATAAGTTTTGACGGTGTTCGGGCTCACATTGTGCTTGCGGGCGATGTCCGCCACGGATTGATGGAAGGGCAGCTCGCGCAGCAGCACCCGCTCCCGCTCGGTGAGCGGTGCGACCGGGGCAGGGGCCGGGGCTGGAGCTGGGCGATTCTCCCCCGGCGCCTGAGCGGACCGAGTCAGAATCCGGCTTGCAAAACCGTCGAGGTCCCCAACCGCCCGACCCTGGTGCCGAGAAGCGACACCCCGAGCCCGCCCACGGCCAGAAAGGCTCTCTCGACCCGCAGCTGCTCAGCCAGGCGCGGCGCCCGAGCAAGACGGGCATCCGCTTCGGCAGATCGTTCACCCTCCTCGGCGATGCCGGCGAGCACGATCCAGGCGCTCACGAGCGTGGACCCGCGCCAACACCGGGCGGCCGGCGTTGCGGCGGCTTCCAGCCGCCCACCGGCGCCGTGGCGGCCCGGGGCCGGCGGGTACGCGAGGGAGCGGAGCAGCACGGCCTCCAACGAGTCCGCACCCAGCACGTTCTCCACCAGGAGCGTGACACGTCGGGCCTCGGCCCGCCCGTCCAGCGCACCGGTCAGCTCGAACCAGGGAATGCAGCACAGGCTCAGCACACGCGGGTGGGCGTCCGCATTCTCCCGCATCAAGCCGTTCAGACTCTCGAGCACCGATCGCCGCCTCGGGTCCGCCGCCGGTGCCGACAGGGACAGGAAGGTCTGGGCGGGCACGATCAGTCCGGAATCGCACACCAGAGGGTCGGCCGTGACAAGCCGTTCCAGCACGCCCTGCTCGATCGGCTCGCAGCGTTCGTACCGGCGGATCTGGAGCGAGACCGAGGCGCGGGCCGCTGCGCGGTCGAACGCCGCCCCCGCCACGGATGCCGAGGCACCCGTTGCCGGGCGCGCTGCGGCATCCGTCGCCCGAGCGAGTTGATCGTCGATGAGGCCGGCGCGGGCCCAGTCACCCCGGCGGGAGGCCGACACGGCGGCGAGGTCGCCGGCAAGCAGGAACAGCCATTGGTTACCGGCATTCCGCGCGGTCACAGCCACCATTCGCAGTCCCGCTTCGGCTCGCTCCGCCTCGCCCAGACCGGCGCGGCACCAGGTCTCCGCGGTGGCGGCCAGCAGGTCGACACCGAGGTCTCCCCGCCGCCCCGGTGCGGTGCGGACGGCGCCCAGCCTGGCCAGACGGTCGCGGATTTCGTCAGGCGTCGCTGCGAAGAAGGCGGCAAGCGCGTCGATCACGACGGTCAAGATCTCCGCACTGCCGCCGGACGCAAGCCCCACCGCCTCAAGCTCCGCCAGCAGGTGGTCGGCCTGCCCCCGGTCGGGAAAGTAAGGCGCGTCCAGGAGCAGCCTCAGGGACGCCGCCACGGATGCACCTGGGTTCCCGGCGCGCGCGGCCGACTCTGCCAGGGCACGGAGGACGAGGTCTGGCGTTCCCCTGAGCACGAGATCGAGACCGAAAGCATCGAGCATCTCGGCGGCGAGGACGGGCAGCTCGGCAGCAAGCGCCTGCTCGAGAGCGTTTTGACCGTCGGCGCGGCGCGCGAACCACCGGGCCGCGGTCTCGTGAGCCGCCGCCGCCGCCACGAAGTCACGTCGCCGCGCCTCGCCCTGCAGATAGGCCAGCAGGATCGGGTGGATGCGATACGCCCTGGTGTCGTCGCCGCTCTCCCTGGTGATAAGTGCGCTGGGCCCGGCCAGCCGGTCCAGCACAGCCCCGGCATCCGCTCGCTTCGTCACCTCGACGGCCAGGTCGACCGAGAGGGCAGGCCTGACGGCGGCGCGCAGCATCGTGTTCTCGTCACCATCAGCTCAGCCGTCGATGATCTCCGACCGGAGGAAACCGGCCACCGCCGGATCGTCACCGTCGAAATCCACCACCAGCCCTGCGGAATCGTTCCTCCCGTGCAGGAACGGCACGATCAGCATCAGACCGGTCACCCATCCCGCGGTGCGCTGCAGCAGGATCGTCGTCTCCTCGTCCGTCAGGAGGAGACGATGCCCGGCGGCGAGCGCCAGCAGCTCGCTCCGATCGAACGCCAGGTCCGCCGGCGGCACGTCGACCATGGAGCCGTCGCCGCGCAGTCGCGTCGGCCCTGCGCACGGCCGGGTGCGCCCGGCGACCACGAGACGGATGTCCTCGGGCGCCGACGCGACCGGCTCGCCCACCAGCCCCGGCCGATCCGCTTCGACACGGTCCAACCCACCGATGAACACGTACCGGGTGTCCCCGTCGCCTGACACCCCCGAGCGCCGCCCGACCTGCCGCCAGACATCAGCGGGACGGAACCGGCCCGGCTGCGCGCGTACCCAGGTGACCGACTCCCCGTTCCGGTGAAGACGGCCAGCCCAGGAGGCCAGCAGGGTCATCTTCCCGGAGCCTGCCGCAGCCCAAACGCAGACGCAGCGCACTTCGCCGGCGATGAGCCGATGAAATGCACCATCAAGCCGCGGCCGTTCCACCTCAGCGGTCGACGGAGCCGGGATCGGCGTGCCGACCCTCGGTGACGGTGCAGCCGGTGACGACGCTGCAGGTGTCACGGCTCCCGGTGTCAGGGCTGCGCCCGGAAGCACCATCTGAGCCGGTACCCGATGCGAGGTCATAGAGACACGTCCTCCATTCGCGGTCCCGAGTGGTCGTTCAGCCTCGTCACCGTAGCTCTCGGCCTGCCCCACGGTAGGGTGCCCGGTGCACGCCGCACCGCCTGCAGCGGGTTCGAACGTTTGGAATTCACCCGTTTCGGGTGAAGGTGGTCCGGCCGCCTGGACGTAGAACAGTGGCACCCGTCACATTGTGTCGTGGTCGACGCTCAACGCAGGAAAACGGCAGTGCCCGAAGATGAGGAGAAAGTGCCATGGACTTCTGGGAAAACCTGTGGGGGACGATCTGGTTCTTCTTCTGGACCTTCGCGATAGTTTCGTAATTCTTTGCTCTCTTCGGCGTCATCGTCGACCTGTTTCGGGACCGGCAGCTCGGCGGCTGGGCGAAGGCGGCGTGGTTCCTCGTCCTGTTCTTCGTTCCCTTCCTCACCGTGCTGATCTGCGTGATCGCCCGCGGCAAGGGCATGGCGGAACGCAGTTCCACGGAGTCGAGGGAGTACCAGGCGCAGACCGATCAGTACATCCGCAGTGTCGCCGGAACCAGTGCCGGGCCCACGGAGGAGATTGGCCGGGCGAAGGCCCTGCACGATGCGGGCGCGATCACCCCGGCCGAGTTCGACGCCCTGAAGTCCCAGGCGCTGTCGAGGTCGTCCTACACCGAATAGGACAGCCACCCAATAGGACAGCCACCGAATAGGACAGCACGCACAGAGCGGTGGCCTCATCCGTTGAACCGGATGCGCCCACCGCCCTGTGCGTGACCTGATCGAGTGGGGTGCTGCTTCATGGTTAGACGGCGTCGAGCGCGTAGCCCTCTTCACCGTGCACGATGGTGTCCACTCCGGCCACCTCGTCTTCGTTGTTGATTCGGAAGCCGATCGTCTTCTGAATGATCACGCCGATGCCGTAGGCCATCACGAAGGAGAAGATCGCGATGCCGAAGGCTGCGACAAACTGCACCCAGAGCTGGTTGAGGCTGCCGGTGTCGAGCAGGCCGATGCCCGACCCGAAGATACCGATGTAGAGCGTTCCGATCATGCCACCGATGAGGTGGATGCCCACCACGTCGAGCGAGTCGTCGAAGCCCCACTTGAACTTCAGGTCGATGGCAACCGCGCACACCGCTCCGACGAGGACTCCGAGGACGATCGCCCAGAACGGGGTGAGGATGTTACAGGCAGGGGTGACGGCGACGAGCCCGGCGACGGCACCCGAGGCGGCACCGATCGAGGTGGGCTTGCCGTCCTTGATCTTCTCGACGATCAGCCAGCCGAGAATACCGGCGGCGGGAGCGACGAGCGTGTTGATCCAGGCGAGGGCGGCGACACCGTCGACGGCGGCTTCGGAGCCGGCATTGAAACCGAACCAGCCGAACCACAGGAGCGAGGCACCGAGGAGGGTGAGCGGAACGTTGTGGGGCTTGGAGATGCCCTTCTTGAAACCCACCCGCTTGCCGAGCACCAAGGCGAGAGCCAGACCGGCTGCACCGGCGTTGATGTGCACGGCGGTGCCACCGGCGAAGTCGTTGACCCCGAGAGCGGCGGGAGCCCAGCCGTCGGCGAGGTTGAAGACCCAGTAGGCGACCGGGAAATACACCAGGGTCGACCACACGGCGGCGAAGATCAACCAGGCGCCGAACTTGGCACGGTCGGCGATCGCACCAGAGATCAGTGCGACGGTGATGATGGCGAAGGTGGCCTGGAAGCCGGCGAACGCCAGCCCGTTCAGGTCGGGAGAGAGAAATCCGTCTTCCCCGGCGCCGAGCAGCCCACTCAGGCCGAGCAGCCCGGACGGGTTGCCGAGGAAACCGGGGATCAGCGGCGGGCCGAAGACGAGCCCGTAGCCGTAGAGCACCCACAGCACACCGACAACGCCCATCGCGCCGAAGCTCATCATCATCATGCTGATGACGCTCTTCGCCTTCACCATTCCGCCGTAGAAGAAGGCAACACCGGGAGTCATCAGAAGCACGAGGGCGGCCGCGACGAGGAGCCACAGGGAATTGAGATTCAGGGCTATTTCATCAGTTGTGGCGTCCAACAGGACTGACAGTTCAACCATGGATATGGTTACCTCTCGCTACTAACAGTGATTGCCGTCGACGTGCACAGGGTGAGCGGTTGATCGTGTCTCGGCGGGTACAGAGTCAGTTTGGAGTTGTCAGGTTTCGGTGAGTGCGCGCGGATGTTTCGCCCGCGTTACGCGCCGAGCGACGGTGTTAACATCGCGTTTCCGGCAGGCAGAGCGGTGGTCCGGCCCCGATCAGTCGTGGATCAGTCGTGCGGTGGAAGCTCACCTGTGGTCAGCGCCACGAGACGGGACTGGGACCGCTGGTACTTCTTTCGGTAACCGCCGGAGAGCATCTCCTCGTCGAAGACCTCGTTCAGGGGCTGCCCGTTTGCGATGATCGGAATCTCCGCGTCGTAGACCCGGTCGATGAAGGCGACCAGCCTGAGGGCATCCGTCTGGTCGGTCAGCAGGTACACATCGGTCAGGGCGATGACGTCGATGCCGTGGATCAACTTGATGTACTTCGACGGATGCACCGTGCTGAGATGTCGGATCAGGTCGCCGAAGTCGTCCCGGGTCACCGTGGAGCCGCGTTCGACCAGGGCGGGCACCAGTTGGTCCACTTCGTCCCGGGGCACGGCGATGGCGTGGCCCTCGATGTCGCGCCTGCGGTAGTCGAGGCCGTCGATACGCACGATCTCGAAGTTCGCGGACATCGCCTGGATCTCGCGAAGGAAGTCGATCGCGGCGAAACGCCCCTCGCCCAGCGAATTCGGCGGCGTGTTCGACGTGGCGGCGACGCGGGTACCCGAGGCCACGAGCTCGCCCAGAAGCCGGGTCATCAGCATAGTGTCGCCCGGGTCGTCGAGTTCGAACTCGTCGATGCAGATCAGGCGGGCGCCGGAGAGCTGCCTGACGGTGGCTGCGTAGCCGAGTGCTCCCACCAGTGCGGTGTACTCGATGAAGGTGCCGAAGTATTTCGGTCCCGGGGCGGCATGCCAGAGCGCGGCCAGCAGGTGGGTCTTGCCGACGCCGAAACCACCGTCCAGGTAGATGCCCGGCAGCTCCGGCTTGGACTTGCGGGTGCGGGAGAAGAAGCCGCTGGGCCGCTGGGCCAGCCAGGCTCCGGCAAAGGTGCCCAGCCGTTCCACGGCCTCGAGCTGCGAGGGGAAGTTCAGGTCAGGTCGGTACGACGCGAAGGAGGCGTGCTCGAACTGGGGCGGCGGAACCAACTCGGCCACGATCTCCGGCCCGGTGATGCTCGGAGAGCGATCGGCCAAACGTTGCACCTGGCTGAGAGCTTGTGGAGCCATGCTGTAGTACCCGGTTTCTGTGTCGGACTGATAGTCCCGGTCGGAGCATCATCGTTGAAGAACGACCGCGGATGCGATCAGGACCCATACCGCGTAGATTCGAAAACGCGGACCGGTAACCAGCCTAAACCGCGCCCATTTGATTCCAGTGTCCATCGGACGCCACCAGGAGGTTCCCCCCATGTCTGTTGATCTCGATCCGGCACCGAAGTTCATGGCCTACGCCCACCCCGAACGTCTGGTCAGCACCGAGTGGCTGCAGGCGCATCTCGAAACCCCCGGTCTTGTTGTCGTCGAATCGGATGAAGACGTTCTGCTCTACGAAACCGGCCACATCCCGGGAGCCGTGAAAATCGACTGGCACACCGACCTCAATGATCCGGTCGAGCGCGACTTCGTCGACGGTGCCGCCTTCGCCGCAATGCTCAGTGCCAAGGGCATCTCCCGCGACACCACCGTGGTCATCTACGGCGACAAGAACAACTGGTGGGCGGCCTACGCCCTGTGGGTGTTCACCCTATTCGGCCACGAAGACGTCCGCCTGCTCGACGGCGGCCGTGACAAGTGGGTGGCCGAGGAACGAGGCCTCACCCGGGACAAGCCCGTTATCACCCCGACCGTGTACCCGGTCGCCCCGCGCAACGATTCCGCCATCCGCGCATTCCGCGAGGATGTCTTCGCGCACTTCGGGAACCCGCTGATCGACGTGCGCTCCCCCGAGGAGTACACCGGCGAACGCACCCACATGCCGGCCTACCCGGAGGAGGGCGCCCTGCGCGGCGGCCACATCCCGTCGGCAGCGTCGGTGCCGTGGGCGCGCGCCGCTGCACCGGACGCCACCTTCCGCACCCGCACCGAGCTGGACGCCATCTACCGTGACGAGGCCGGCCTCTCCGACGGCGACAACGTCATCGCCTACTGCCGGATCGGCGAGCGGTCCAGCCACACCTGGTTCGTCCTGACCCACCTTCTCGGCTTCGAAGGCGTGCGCAACTACGACGGGTCCTGGACCGAATGGGGTAACGCCGTGCACGTGCCGATCGCGATGGGCACGGAGCCGGGCGCCGCACCTCAGCCCCGCTGAGCCGGCCGGCCCACTCGGATTCCGGGGCCTCACGGCCCGCGCATGGCAGAATGAGTGTTGATGACCGCCACCGAACTTCCCGCCAAACTGGCCGAGATCCGCGATGACTTCCTCGAACTCGAGGAGTCCGACCGGCTGCTGCTGCTGCTTGAGTTCGCCGACGAGCTGCCGGCGCTTCCGCCGCGCTACGCGGAGCACCCGGACCTGCTCGAGCGGGTCGTTGAATGCCAGTCCCCCGTCTTCATGTTCGTCGAGGTGGACGACGAGTCCGCGGTGCACCTCTACGCGACCGCTCCCCGGGAGTCGCCGACGACCCGGGGCTTCGCCTCGATCCTGGCCCAAGGTCTGGATGGGCTCAGCGCCCAGGAGGTGCTCGATGTGCCGGATGACTATCCGAACACGATCGGATTGACGAAAGCGGTGTCTCCCCTGCGCATCCGCGGCATGTCAGCCATGCTCGCCCGCACCAAGCGCCGCCTGCGCGAGGGCGCTGCGTGACCCTGACCCGGGTGTTTCCGGAGCCGGACGCGGGCGGCGATACGGTCGACCTGCCGCGGAGCGTCGACGGGCTCGACCCGGACAGCCGGGATTGGCTGTTGCGGCGCTACGCCCCGGCGCCGGGCGCGTACCTGCGGGTCAACATGATCGCCAGCCTGAACGGCGGCGTGGCCGGGACCGATGGCACCTCGGATTCCCTCTCGAGCCGCCTCGATCGCCGCATCCTAGGTGTGATCAGGGAACTTGCAGACGTCGTCCTGGTCGGCGCCGGCAGTGTCCGTGCGGAGGGGTACGTCGTGCCGGCCCGGACGGCCCTCGCGGTCGTCACCTCCAGCGGAAACCTGGCCGGTCATCGGCTCGAGCACTTTACGAACCGGGACTCCGCACACCCGGAATCCGCGCATCGGCAGCCGGTGTTCATCCTCTGTCCGCGCATCGCAGTCGGCCGGGTGGAGGCCGCCACGGTCGGGGCCCGCACGACCGTCGTGCCGCTCGACGATGAGAACGGTGTCCTCACTCCGTCCACGATTCTCGCGGCCCTCTGCGCCCTCGGCCTCCCGCGCATCGTCTGCGAGGGAGGTCCGGTGCTGGCCGGGCGATTCTTCGCGGCCGACCTGGTCGACGAATTCTGCCTGTCCACGAGCCCCCAGGTAGTGCTCGGCGGCCGGGGGTTGCTCGAATCGGCCACGGCCGGATCCACCGGATTCAGGTTGCGGCAACTTCTTCTGGACGACCAGGGAGCGACTTACGCTCGGTGGGAGCGATCTCGACCAGCCAGTTCGTGATGGCCTGATTCCAACCCTCGCGGTCGTAGTTCCACAGCTTCGTGTGCCGCGCCACCGCGAACGGCAGAAAGGTCACGATGTCGGGTCGGCGCCCGGCCAGGGCGCGGGAGCCGGTCGCGGGCACGAATCCGTCGTCGTCGCTGTGCATCAGGAGCACCGGTAGGTCGAGCTCGGCGGCGCGCGTGACGAAATCGAGGCGTCCGAAGTCGATCGGTTGGGTCTGACCGGTGACGATCTTGCCCCAACGCCGTCCCAGGACCTCCAGAGCACCGCTGGCGATGACCGCGGGCAGGCCGAGCAGGCCGCCGTGGAAGCGCGCGACATCCGCCCAGTCGATCACGGGCGAGTCGAGCACGATGCCGACGATCCGGTCGCGCAGCGTTGATCGCGTCGCGCTCTGCAGCACGATCGCGCCGCCCATGGACCACCCCATCAACACGATCTCGGTCGCACCGCGGTGCACCGCGAACGCGATCGCCGCATCGACATCCTGCCACTCCGCGTCTCCGAGGGAATACCGACCGTCGCCGCTCCGCGGTGCCTCCCCGTCGTTGCGGTACGACACAAGCAGGGACGTGAAGCCCGCATCCCGGAAGACCGGCGCCGCTCGCAGCGTCTCCTGCCGCTGCACCCCGCGCCCGTGCACCTGGATCACCCAGCGGCCGTCCGGCTCCTCGGCCGGGATCAGCCAGGCCGGGGCGTCACCGGCGTCGGTAGAAACGAGCACGTCCTCGAAGGCGAAGCCGAGGTCCCAGGGCCCGAGGTACGAGTAGCCGCCGAGCCGGCCGCGCTCGGCCCGGGCCAGATCCCCGTGATCGACGCGCAGGATGCGCCGCGTCACCTTCGTGGGCGTGAGACGGAGGATCTCGCCCAGGTGGGCGTGTCCTGTATCACCCGAGAACCAGAAGCTGTAATCGCCCTGCAGTACGGAATCCGCCGTGGACTGCAGCGTAATCGTTTCCGCCGCGAGGTCGACGGAGTGGATCCGCACGTCGTCGGAGCGCGTGGTCGAGGGCGTCACAATCCGACGTGCCATCACGGCCGCCAAAACACCGCCCGCGACCCCCAGCAACACCGTTGCCCCGGCGACTGCGATCCCGCTCACCGCCAGAAAACGCCTCGGGTACCGCCCTGAGCCCGCCCGCTCACGCATGACTACCTCCCCTGTCCGGCGTGCCTGTCCGACTCCGCTCGAAAAAAACTCTAGTCTGCACACGTGCCCGAAACACAAGAAACGCTCCCGCCGGAGTTCGCCGCCGCCCGCGCATCCTTCGCACGTGCCCGCATCCGTACGGAGCTTGTGGTCAATGAGATTTCCGCACCCGGAAACCTCGCTCCGCACTCCATCGCCTTCTCGGCCGACGTGACCCCGGTACGTCACGGGAGCGACTCCGATCTCGGGACCGGACGCTTCATCCTGCTTTATGACCCGGCCGAGCCCGAGGAGTGGGGCGGCGCCTTCCGCGTCGTCTGCTTCGCCCAGGCTCCCCTGGAAACCGACATCGGCCTCGACCCGTTCGTCGCGGGGGTCACCTGGTCGTGGCTGGTCGATGCTCTCGACGCCCACGGGGCACGGTATACAGCGGCCTCGGGGACCGCTACTAAGATTATCTCGTCCGGCTTTGGCGAACTTGCCAAGCAGGGCGATGGCGCGCAGATCGAACTGCGAGCCTCGTGGACGCCGCTGGACCACAATCTCGCCGCCCACGTCGAAGGATGGGGCGAGCTGCTCTGCATGCTCGCAGGTCTTCCACCCACTGGCGAAGGAGTCAGCATGTTGTCCACACGCCGAACCGGTCGTGCTTGATCACCAGGTGATCGATACGCGGGACGCCTACCTCGCGGCGACCGCAGTCCTCAGCGCGGGCACGGGCCCGATCGGCATCGACGCTGAACGAGCCTCCGGCTTCACCTACTCCCAGCGCGCCTACCTGATCCAGATCTATCGGCGCGACGCTGGCACATTCCTGTTTGACCCGCCCGCGATCGGCGACTTCCACGAGCTCAACCAGGCTCTGCGCGATGACGAGTGGATTTTCCACGCCGCGAGCCAGGACCTGGCCTGCCTGCGCGAGGTTGGACTTGACCCCCGGCACATCTTCGACACTGAACTGGCCGCTCGCCTGCTCGGAATCCCCCGGGTCGGCCTCGGCACTGTGGTGGAAGAGCTGCTCGGCATCCATCTTGCCAAGGAACACTCCGCCGCCAACTGGTCGACCCGCCCACTGCCGGAGGCCTGGCTGGTCTACGGCGCGCTCGACGTGGAACTGCTTCCCGACCTGCGTGACCGTATGGTCGACATGCTCGCCACAAATTCCAAGACCGACATCGCCGCGCAGGAATTCGCCGCCGTGCTGGCGCGTGAGGCGAAGCCCGTCGGCCCCGAACCCTGGCGCCGCCTTTCCGGCGTGCACTCCATCCGGGGACAGCGCGGTCTGGCCGTGGCCCGGGAATTGTGGCTGGCTCGCGACGCTCTGGCGCAGGAGCTGGATGTGTCCCCCGGCCGGCTCGTGCCCGACGCGTCGCTGACGGCGGCAGCACGGGCAATGCCGGCGAACCGGCAGGCCCTGGCTGATCTGAGGGAGTTCAGCGGCCGTGCGAGCCGCAGCGAACTCGACCGCTGGTGGCGTGCCATCCAGAAGGGCCTGGCGTCAACCGACCTGCCGTCGCTTCGGGGAAACGGCGACCTGCTCCCGCCCCCGCGCGCCTGGTCCGACCGCAATCCCGAGGCTGACCTGCGCTACAAGGCCGCTCGCGCAGCCCTCACCGAGGTCTCCGAGGAGCTCGCCATCCCGCTGGAGAACCTCGTCACCCCGGACTATGTCCGCCGGGTGGCGTGGACGCCGCCCGAGAACGTCGACCCCGCATCCGTCGGTGAGGCGCTCGCGCACCTGGGTGCGCGCACCTGGCAAATTGAAGTGACCGCACAACGGATCGCCGATGCCTTTGTGGATGTCCACCAATCGATCGAGCTCTCTTCGGAAGCGGATTCGTAGGATCCGTCCAAGGATTCGACCCTCCACGGGAGCCCCTTTAGGATCGACCGACACCTGATCGATGATGGAGGCAAAGTGGCCGATAGAACAGAAGTCGTGTTTGTGGACGGGGTTCGTACCCCGTTCGGACGCGCCGGTGAAAAGGGCATGTACTGGAACACCCGGGCGGATGATCTCGTGGTCAAGGCCATGATCGGACTGCTGGAACGCAACCCGTCGGTCCCTGGGGAACGCATCGACGAGGTGGCGATTGCCGCCACCACCCAGACCGGCGACCAGGGCCTCACGCTCGGTCGCACGGCGGCACTGCTTTCCGGGTTGCCGAAGTCGGTACCCGGATTCGCCATTGACCGGATGTGCGCCGGCGCCATGACCGCCGTGACCACTCTCGGAGCCGGGATCGGATTTGGCGCCTACGACCTGGCCATCGCCGGCGGCGTCGAGCACATGGGACGCCACCCGATGGGTTCGGGCGTCGACCCGAATCCGCGTTTCCTGTCCGAGCGCCTGGTCAGCGAGGACGCCCTCAATATGGGTGCCACGGCCGAGCGCATCCACGACCGGTTCCCGGCGTACACCAAGGAGCGGTCCGACCGGTTCGCCCTGCGCAGCCAACAGAAGGTCGCCGCGGCCTATGCCGCCGAGAAGATACAGCCCGACCTGGTGTCGGTTGCGATCCGCAGCGATTCCGGCTGGGGTCTGGCGACCCGCGACGAGGCTCCCCGCCCCGAAACCACGATGGAGGGCCTCGCGACTCTCAAGACCCCCTTCCGTCCCCACGGACGGGTCACTGCCGGCAACGCGTCCGGGCTCAACGACGGTGCCAGCGCCTGCCTCCTCGCCAGCGGCAAGGCCGCCAAGGACCTCGGTCTCACCGTCAAAATGAAGATGGTCAGCTTCGCCTTCGCCGGCGTTGAGCCGGAGGTCATGGGACTCGGCCCGGTCCCCTCTACCGAGAAGGCCCTGCGCAAGGCCGGCCTCAGCATCACGGACATCGGCCTGTTCGAACTCAATGAGGCTTTCGCCGTGCAGGTCATCTCGTTCCTCGACCACTTCGGCATCGACGACGAGGACCCGCGGGTGAACGAGTACGGCGGCGCGATCGCCATCGGACATCCGCTCGCTTCCTCCGGCGTGCGCCTGATGAACCAGCTCGCCCGTCAGTTCAGCGAGCACCCGGAGGTGCGCTACGGCCTCACCGCCATGTGCATCGGCCTCGGCCAGGGCGGCACCGTGATTTGGGAGAACCCGAACTTCAACCGGAAGGCAAGCAAGCGATGAGCAACTACTCCCAACTCGATTTCACCCCGCTGGTCGAGCTGTCGGCCGACGAGGTCGTCACCCACTGCTACGTACACGATGTGCCTCTGTCCGGTGGAAGGACCCTGGCGCTGGTCACGCTCGACAATGGCCGGGACCACACCCGCCCGAACACGCTCGGCCCGAACACCCTGCTCGAGTTCGCCATGGCGATGGACCTTCTCCGGGAACGCGCCGCCCTCGGCGACATCCACGGCGTCGCCGTCACCGGCAAACCATTCATCCTCGCCGCCGGCGCCGACCTGAGCAAGGTCAGCGAGATCCCATCGCTCGCGACGGGCAAGCTGCTGGCCCAGTTGGGCCACTATGCGCTGGGCAAGCAGGCCGAACTGGGTGTGCCCTCCTTCGTGTTCATCAACGGGCTCGCACTGGGGGGCGGGCTGGAGATCGCCCTCAACGCCGATTACCGCACCGTCGACGCGACCGTGCCCGCGATCGCGCTGCCCGAGGTCTCCCTTGGGCTGATCCCGGGCTGGGGCGGCTCCTACCTGCTGCCCAACCTGATCGGCATCGAGAACGCGCTCAAGGTGATCATCGAGAATCCGCTCAAGCACCGCACGCTCAAAGCGGCGGATGCTCTCGAGCTGGGCATCGCCGACGTGCAGTTCGCCTCGGCCAGGTTCCTTGAACAGTCCATCGAGTGGGCCGATGGCGTGATCGCCGGAAAGACAAAGGTCGCCCGGCCCAATACGCCCGGCAAGGTCGAACGGCTCGTGAAATGGGATGTGGCCGTGGGCGTGGCCCGCAAGATGCTGGAAAACCGCATCGGAACCGTCGCCCGGTCGCCGTACATCGCCCTCGACCTGCTCAAAGCAGCCAAGAGCGGATCTCGCCAGGAAGGGTTCGAGCGGGAAGACGACTCCTTGGCCGAACTCATCGCCGGAGACCAGCTGCAGGCCAGTATTTACGCTTTCAACCTGGTGCAGAAGCGAGCCAAGCGGCCGGCCGGTGCGCCGGACAAAGCCCTTGCCCGCCCGATAAAGAAGGTAGGCGTCATCGGCGCCGGCCTGATGGCCAGCCAGTTCGCCCTTCTCTTCGTGCGTCGCCTGCGCGTGCCCGTAGTCATCACTGACCTCGACCAGGCCCGCGTCGACAAGGGCGTCGCGTACATCCACGGCGAGATCCTCACCCTGGAGACCAAGAACCGTATCTCCCCCGACGAGGCCAACCGGCTCCGCGCTCTGGTCACGGGAACGACAGACAAGGCACAGTTCGCCGACGCCGACTGGGTGATCGAGGCCGTCTTCGAGGAACTCGGAGTGAAGCAGGATGTCTTCGCCGAAATCGAGAAGCACATCTCTCCCGACGCCATCCTCGCCACCAACACCTCGTCCCTCTCGGTCGAACAGATCGGTGCGAAGCTGGCCCACCCCGAGCGCCTGGTCGGTTTCCACTTCTTCAACCCGGTGGCGATCATGCCGCTGATCGAGGTCGTGAACACCCCGCGGACCAACGACGCCACTCTCTCCACGGCGATGGTCGTGGCAGCCAAATTGCGAAAGAACGCGGTCATCACCCGGGACACCCCCGGGTTCGTCGTGAACCGCCTCCTGGCGAAGCTCCTGGGTGAGGCCATGCACGCCGTCGACACCGGAACCCCGTTCGAGGTCGTCGATGGGTCACTGGCTCCGTTCGGGATGCCGATGACCCCTTTCGAGCTGCTCGAGCTGGTCGGCCTCAAGGTCGGCGCACACGTTCTGGACACCCACCATGCCGCATTCCCGGACCGGTTCTTCGAGAGCGCGAACCTGCATAAGCTGGCCGAGCACGGAACCATTCTGGAGCGCGACGCCAAGGGCAGGATCAAGGGCTTCGACAAGGGCGCCGTCAAGATCGTCGCGGGCGGGCAGACCCCGATGACAGCCGAGCAGATCCTACGCCGGATCGAGGACGGCCTCGCCGATGAAATCAAGCGGATGCTGGACGACGGCGTCGTGCACGCCGCGGAGGACATCGACCTGTGCATGATCCTCGGGGCCAACTGGCCGTTCCAGATGGGCGGGATCACGCCCTACCTCGACCGCGTCGGCGCGAGCGAACGGGTCTTCCAGGGCACGTTCCACACCCCACCGATCCGCGGCGTCGCTGCCGCGGCCCTGCCTGCCACCCGCACGACCGTAGGCGACTGACTGCATCCACTCCGCCGACCCGTAACCTCGGCTCCTTTCTCTTCACGGAAGGGGAGCCGAGGTCGTGGCTCGGCGCGGTGGTCGGCGGTATTTTTGTGCGGCCGGCGGGGCCGGAAGGGTGAGGCCCGCCAAGTGTGGGCGTTGGGGGTCGCACGGGCCGGGGTTTCCGAACCGGGCGTTTCCCTTGCCGACGTAGACGATCAGGGGACCTCGATGTGGGGTGGACGTGCAATCCACGCCCCATCCGAGTCCGGGCCCGGCCCGGCCCGACCAGCAACTCTACCCTGAACGAATTCGACGGAGATTTTGGATTTTGGCGGATTTGGCCCACAAACCCCCGAGAAAGCGGTTTCCCCAGGATCTCCGTCGAATTGGCTCGACGCCGGGCACGGCACCCCGCCTGTGATGAACAGCGACCACGGGGTGATCTCAGCCCCAGCCTTCCGAAAACGACACAACCATTCGATAGGGAATCACCTAGTCGTGCTGAAGGTTTGCCGGGATGCTGGCGGTGTCGGCGCGGTCCGCCGGCAGGGGCCGCGCATGCGGGATCTTGCTGCCGAGCACCATTGCGACGACATCGCGGGCGATGCGCTGCGGGGTCAGCCCAACACGGTCGAGGATCTCGGCGCGGGTGCCGTGGTCGAGGAATTCGTCGGGCAGCCCCAGTTCGGTGACCGCCGTGTCCACGCCGGCTTCACGCAGATCTTGGCGGACACGGGTGCCGACGCCGCCGACCCGGACGCCGTCCTCGATGGTCACGACGATGCGGTACTCCGCGGCCAGGGCCACGATGCTCCGCGGTACCGGGACGACCCAGCGCGGGTCGACGACGGTGGCTCCGATGCCCTGGGCTGCGAGCCGGTCCGCCACATCGAGACCGATCGTGGCCATCGGCCCGACGGTGACGATCAGCACGTCTTTCTGGGCTGATTCCAAGAGCACGTCTACGCCGTCGCCCAGGCGGCGCACGGCGTCGATTGGTGCGCTCACGCTGCCCTTGGGGAAACGCAGCACAGTGGGCGCGTCGTCGACGGCCACGGCCTCTTCGAGCTCCTCTGCCAGGCGCACCGAGTCCCGAGGTGCCGCGAGGCGGATCCCGGGGACGACCTGAAGGATCGCCAGGTCCCAGATGCCGTGATGGCTGGGACCGTCGGGCCCGGTCACCCCGGCCCGGTCGAGCACGAATGTGACGCCGGCCTTGTGCAGGGCGACATCCATCAGGACCTGGTCGAACGCCCGGTTGATGAAGGTGGCATAGAGCGCGACGACCGGGTGCAGGCCACCGAAGGCGAGGCCGGCGGCACTGGTGACCGCGTGCTGCTCGGCGATGCCCACGTCGTGCACCCGGGCGGGGAATCTCTCGGCCATCTTGTGCAGGCCGGTGGGACGGAGCATGGCCGCGGTGATGCCCACGATCTTCGGATCGAGTGTGGCAAGGCGCAGCAGCTCGTCGGCGAACACCGACGTCCAGGAGGGTGCGCCGGCGGATTCGGTGGACTCCCCTGTTTCCGGGTCGATCTGGCCGACCGCATGGAACTGGTCGGCGGTGTCCTGAACGGCCGGGTCGTAACCCTTACCCTTCTGGGTGATCGCGTGCACGATCACCGGCGCGCCGTAGCCCTTGGCCTGATGGAGCGCCTCGACCATCGCCGCCATGTCGTGGCCGTCGATCGGGCCGATGTACTTAATGTCGAGGTTGGAGTAGAGCGCCTCGTTGTTGGAGAACCGGGCGAGGAAGCCGTGCATGCCGCCGCGCACGCCGCGGAAGAACGCCCGGGCGGGCGCGCCCATCCGTTCGAAGGCCTGACGGCTGGTCAGATAGGCACTGTGGTACGCCTGTCGGGTGCGCACGGTGTTCAGGAAGCGGGCCATGCCGCCGATGGTGGGCGCGTAGGAGCGGCCGTTGTCATTCACGATGATGATCAGGCGACGGGTGTTGTCGTCGCTGATGTTGTTGAGGGCTTCCCAGGTCATGCCCCCGGTCAGGGAGCCGTCGCCGACGACCGCGATCACATGGCGGTCGCTCTGCCCGGTCATCTCGAAGGCTCGGGAGATACCGTCAGCCCAGGACAACGAGCTGGAGGCGTGGGAACTCTCCACGATGTCGTGCTCGGACTCGCGCCGCTGCGGGTAGCCGGCCAGGCCACCGGCCTGGCGGAGGAGGCTGAAGTCCTGGCGCCCGGTGAGCAGCTTGTGCACGTAGGCCTGGTGTCCGGTATCGAAGACAATGGCGTCACGCGGGGATTCGAAGACCCGGTGCAAAGCGATGGTCAGCTCGACCACGCCGAGGTTCGGACCAAGGTGCCCGCCGGTCTTGGAGACTTCCCGAACGAGGAACGCCCGCACCTCGGCCGCGAGCTGGACGAGCTGTTCCATCGAGAGGCGATCCAGATCTCTCGGCCCGAAAATCGTGTCCAGTAGCGCCATCGATAACACCTTTCACGTTGCGCTATCCGCCATCAGAAAACCGGCGCATAGATTCGGTCAAGCCGAGTCTACGCGCCGGTTTCGGTAGCTAGCCGAAAGGCTCCTGCGTGCTATGCGACCAGCGAACGCAGGACGTACTGCAGGATGCCGCCGTTGCGGTAGTAATCGGCCTCACCCGGAGTGTCGATGCGGACGACCGCGTCGAACTCGACCGTGGCCTTGCCGGCGGCAGACTGCGCACTCGGCGCCGCCGTGACGCGCACCGTCTTCGGGGTGACCCCGCTGTTCAGCTCGACGAGACCCTCGATTGTGACGACCTCCGTGCCGTCCAGTCCAAGTGACGCCCAGCTCTGGCCGGCCGGGAACTGCAGAGGCACGACGCCCATCCCGATCAGGTTCGAACGGTGGATGCGTTCGAAGCTCTCCGTGATGACGGCCTTCACCCCGAGGAGGCTGGTGCCCTTCGCGGCCCAGTCGCGGGACGAACCCGAACCGTATTCCTTGCCACCGAAGATGACCAGCGGCGTGCCGGCGGCCTGGTAGTTCTGCGAAGCGTCATAGATGAACGCCTGCGGAGCCCCGTCAACGGTGAAGTCGCGGGTGTAGCCACCCTCGACTCCGTCCAGCAGCTGGTTGCGGAGACGGATGTTCGCGAACGTGCCGCGGATCATGATCTCGTGGTTGCCGCGGCGCGAGCCGTAGGAGTTGAAGTCGCCCCGTTCGACGCCGTGCTCCAACAGGTAGGCGCCGGCCGGGCTGTCGGCCTTGATCGAACCAGCAGGGCTGATGTGGTCGGTCGTGACCGAGTCGCCCAGTTTGGCCAGCACACGGGCACCGACAATGTCGACCACCGGGGTAGTCTCCATGGTCATGCCGTCGAAGTATGGAGGCTTCCGCACATACGTGGACTCAGGGTCCCACTCGAAGACCTCGCTGTCCGGTGTCGGCAGGCCGCGCCAGCGCTCGTCGCCCTCGAAGACATGGCCGTACTGCTTCGTGAACATGCCGGTGTCGATCGAGCCGTCGATCGTGGACTGCACCTCGGCGGAGTCGGGCCAGATGTCCTTGAGGAACACCTCGTTGCCGTCGCTGCCGATGCCGAGCGCATCCGTCTCGAAGTCGAAGTTCATCGAGCCTGCGAGGGCGTAAGCGATGACCAGCGGCGGGCTGGCCAAGTAGTTCATCTTGACGTCGGGGCTGATCCGACCCTCGAAGTTGCGGTTGCCTGAGAGCACCGCGGTGACGGCGAGGTCGTTGTCGTTGATCGCGGTCGTGACCTCGTCGATGAGCGGGCCGGTGTTGCCGATGCAGACCGTGCAGCCGTAGCCGACGGTGTAGAAGCCGAGGGCCTCCAGGTCGCTGGTGAGGCCGGCCTTCTCGTAGTAGTCGGTGACGACCTTCGAGCCCGGAGCCAGGGTGGTCTTGACCCACGGCTTGCTCGTGAGGCCCTTCCTGACGGCGTTTCGGGCGAGCAGGCCCGCGGCGAGCATGACACTCGGATTGGACGTGTTCGTGCACGAGGTGATGGCCGCGACAGCGACCGCTCCGTGGTCGAGCGTGTAGTTCGCGCCGTCCTGCGTGGTGATCGCGACGGGCCTGGACACGCTGATCGGAGCGTGGCTCACATGGTTGTGTGAGGCCTTGTGGTCAAGGTTCTCGTCCTCGGCGGTAAAGCCGATCGGGTCTGAAGCAGGGAAAGAGGCCTCGACGGCCGCGTCCACAACAGTCCAGTCCTGCGTCGCGTAGCTCTGCAGGTCAAGTTCGAACTGCGACTTCGCCTCGGTGAGGATGACGCGGTCTTGCGGGCGCTTCGGGCCGGCAATCGATGGCACGACGGTGCCCAGGTCGAGCTCGAGGTACTCGCTGAAGACGGGTTCCTTGTCGGCATCGTGCCACAGGCCCTGCAGCTTCGAGTAGGCCTCGACGAGTGCAACCTGCTCGTCGCTGCGACCGGTCAGGCGCAGGTAGTCGAGGGTGACGTCGTCGATCGGGAACATCGCGGCCGTGGATCCGAACTCCGGGCTCATGTTGCCGATCGTGGCCCGGTTGGCCAGCGGAACCTGCGAGACACCCGCGCCGTAGAACTCGACGAACTTACCGACCACGCCGTGCTTGCGCAGAATCTGGGTGATGGTGAGCACGACATCCGTCGCGGTGACGCCGGTCGGAATGGAGCCGTTGAGCTTGAAGCCGACCACCTTGGGAATGAGCATCGAGATGGACTGGCCAAGCATGGCTGCCTCGGCTTCGATGCCGCCCACACCCCAGGCGAGCACGCCGAGGCCGTTGACCATGGTCGTGTGCGAGTCGGTTCCCACGCAGGTGTCGGGGTAGGCCTGGAGCACGTCGTTGCCCTCGGCGTCCGGCACGGTGCGGGTCATCGTAACGCGGGCCAGATACTCCAGGTTGACCTGGTGCACAATGCCGGTTCCGGGCGGCACGACCTTGAAATCGTTGAACGCGGTCTGGCCCCAGCGCAGGAACTGGTACCGCTCACCGTTGCGCTCGTACTCGATCTCCACGTTGCGCTCGAGGGCGTCCGCGGTTCCGAACAGGTCGGCGATGACGGAGTGGTCGATGACCAGCTCGGCCGGAGCCAGCGGGTTGATCTTCTTCGGGTCGCCGCCGAGTTCGGCGACGGCCTCGCGCATGGTGGCGAGGTCGACGATGCACGGCACGCCGGTGAAGTCCTGCATGACGACGCGGCCAGGGGTGAACTGGATCTCGGTGTCGGGTTCCGCCGTTGGGACCCACTCGCCCAGGGCGCGAATGTGGGCCTCGGTGATGTTGGCGCCGTCCTCGGTGCGAAGGAGGTTCTCCAGCAGCACTTTCAGGCTGAACGGAAGCTTCTCGTAGCCCGTTACCGCGTCGAGACGAAAGACCTCGTAGTCCGTCGACCCGACCCGCAGGGTGTCCTTGGCTCCAAAACTGTTTACGACCGCATTATTAAGCGCCGACACGATGCCCTCTCCTTCGTGGAAACCGACGGCGAAACCGTCCGCAATCCTCAATCCTGACGACCGGACGCCTGCCCCTGCCAGCAAGGGTAACCTAACCGGCGGATGCCACGTGCGGACGATGTCCAACGCCGAACTATCTTGACGTAGAGATAACTCTAGCGGTGCCACCGCGTTTCCCGCGCTTATTTCCGGCAGATGTCGCGGAATCGCGGTGAATTTAATCGGGCCGGCGACCCGCTGCGTCGTCGGTCTCCCGGTCGTCGACGCGGTAGACCGCCCGGACCACCAGCCACGAGATCACCAGGAGCGGCGCGTAGAGCGGAATCCCCATCAGGAGCTTGACGGCGCCGAGCCACTCCACGTTTCCGGAGTAGTAGAGGGGAAGCTGAACGGCCAGGCGCAGGGCGAACAAGCCCGCCCAGCAGAGCGTGAGAATGGTCAGCACCCGACGCCTGGACCGGTTCGACCGCCAGGCGATTCCCTCGCCCATCAGGAATCCGACAGCCAGCCCGATCAGCGGCCAGCCGACGACCGCCGAGATGAAGAGGGCACCGCCGTACAGTCCATTGGTCCAGAATCCGGGCAAAAAGAAGTCTTCGGCGCGGCCGGTGAACAGAGCGAGCACGGCGCTGACGATCAGTGCCACCAGGCCGCCGACGGCAGGCGTCACCGTTTGGCGACTAATCCGGCGCAGAACGATGAAAACGACGCCGATCAGCACCGGCACAACGAGGGACAGCACCAGCGACTGCTCGGGAAAAAGCTGCCGGGTGAAGGTGTAGGTGATCAGGAAGACAAGTCCGGGCAGCAGGGCCTCGACCAGTCCACGGATGCCGCCCATCGCGGCCAGCAGGGCGCGCCCGCTGATCGGATCACCCTCGGCCGCCGGCGTGAAGCCGGCCCGCCGGGCCGCCGCCGCCATGCCGTCGGCGAACGCGGCCGGCACGGGCGAGTCAGGCGCGTTCTCTGATGCGTCGGGCTCGCGGGCCTCGTCGGGGAGTGGTGCGTCCGTCATCCCGGCGTTCTTCAGGACTGGCCCGGCTCGGCCGCAGTGGCGGGGGTGGCCGGCATCCGCAGCGGAATGAGGTCACGCGGCGGCATCGGGGCGGATCCGCGCACCACGACGATGCTGCGGAACAGGTTTTCGATCTCGGTCGCGGCGTCGGTGTTGATGGCACCCTCGCCGGCAATCACGCCGCGCAGGAACCAGCGCGGGCCGTCGACTCCGATGAAGCGGGCCAGCCTGCTCGTTCCGTCGGATCCGTGACCCGCGGCCACGGGAATCTCGGCCACCAATTCGGGGCCGAACGGGCCTTCGCGCAGGGTCGTCGTTCCGCCCTGCTTGCCGATCTGATCGGCGATCTGGGCGCGGATTTCGTTCCACAGGCCACTTGAGCGGGGCGCGGCGAACGGCTGTACCTGGAGGGTGGAGCCGGCGTAGTCGAGCCCGATCGCCACGACCCGCTTGCTGCCCTCTTCGATCTCCAACCGTAGGTGAAGCCCCTCACGCGGGAGGATCTTGACCCCGCCGAGGTCCACGTAGGGCCGCACCGGGTTGGCTTCGGCTTCGTCGAGGGGACCCTCGGTCGCACGATCGTCCGGCGCCGACTTGGCCGTCTCGTCCGGGTTCTCCTCCGGGTTCGCGGTGTCGCTCACTGGTTGTCTCCTGACGTTGAGGTGCCCGTGCTGATGTTCCGGCTCAGGCCGGTGGACCCGAATCCGCCAACCCCGCGCTGGCTGCCGGGCAGCCGATCCACGGGAATAAACGTGGCCCGACTGACGGGCATGATGATGATCTGGGCGATGCGGTCGCCGATCGCGATCGCATGGGGCGTGGTCTGGTCGGTGTTGAGCAGCGTCACCTTGATCTCGCCGCGATACCCGGCGTCGACGGTGCCCGGCGCGTTCACGATCGTGATGCCGTGCTTGGACGCGAGACCGCTGCGGGGCACGACGAATGCCGCGAAACCGTCGGGCAGGGCGATCGACACGCCCGTGCCGACCAGTGCTCGTTCGCCGGGGGCCAGGACTAGAGCCTGGGAGGAATGAAGGTCCGCTCCCGCGTCACCCGGGTGCGCGTAGCTCGGGAGGATGGACGCGGTAATCAGGACTTCGACGCTTTCTGCCACGTGTCGAGGCTAGTGCAGAAGTCTGATCGAATAGACCCATGCCTGAATATCGCGAAAAACTCTGGGCCTCTCCCGCACCCTATGTGGCGACTGCGCTCATCATTCCTGCCAGCATCCTCGTGTTCGCACCGATTTCGATGCTGGCCGGGGTGCTGCTGGCCGCCGGTCTGTACGCCGCTTGCGTTCTGGCGCTGCTCTTGTCGGCACCGGTGGTGCAGGTGCGGGGCGGTGAGCTCACCGCCGGGCGCGCGAGCATATCGATCGATCTGGTTGGCGAGGTTCAGCCCTTCGACGGAGATGAGGCCGCCCTGGAACGTGGCCAACGGCTCGACGCCCGGGCCTGGCTGCTCATCCGCGGCTGGATTCGGCCCGTCGTGCGAATCCCGATCCTGGATGCGACGGATCCGGCGCCGTATTGGCTGGTGTCGACGCGGCGCCCACAGAAATTGGCCGCCGCGATCAACGGATCGCGACGACCAGCATCACATGATTGAGCGCGTTTAGGAGTCGCACTCCAGGCATACCAGGCCGAGCTTGGTCTCGTGCGACATCTGCGAACGGTGCTTCACCAGGAAGCACTCCACGCAGGTGAACTCGTCCGCCTGCGGAGGCAGAACGACGACATCGAGGTCGAGGTCGGACAGATCAGCGCCGGGAAGATCGAAACCACCGGGGTTGTCCGAGTCGTCGACATCTACGACACCGGACATCTTGTCGGGTACGCGCTCCTTGAGGGCCTCAATCGACTCTGAGTCGTCTTCGGTCTTCCGTGGTGCGTCGTAATCGGTTGCCATACCCATCCATTCAGTTACGCCGAGAAAGGATTTCGGCGGCCATAGTTTCCAACAATCCGGGCGGAATAGCAAACTACACGCCGCGTCATTTGCTCGGCACAGTCATCAACTTGCGGCACGCCCGGCGTATTCCCCGAAGATTCACTCTTTACATGGCATTCTTAGTCGCACTAGTGATGGCGAAAGGGCTTTCAACATGCAGGAATTGAAAGTTATTGGAGTCGAGAGCGGTGCGCTGCTCGCAGCGTCTGAAGAGGGAGACCGATTCAGGATCCCCATCGACGAAGTTCTCCAGTCCCGGCTTCGCCAGGCCCAGGTGGAACCAGCGTCGGGGCCGAAGCTGAGTCCCCGGGAAGTGCAGGCGCACATCCGTGCCGGCATGTCCGCCGAGGACGTCGCCGCGGTCACGGGTGCGTCCATCGATTTTGTGCGCCGCTTCGAGGGCCCGGTCGTCGCCGAACGCGACTACATGGTCTCCTGCGCGCTGAGCGTGCCGGTGCACACCGCCATCGACCTCGACCCGATCGAGGGCGGCGCCAACTTCGGCACCGTCATCCGTGAGCGTCTGGCCTCGCTCGGCGCCACGAACGAGCGCTGGGCCAGCTGGAAGGAACCCGGCGCCGGCTGGATCGTCAAACTGGCCTTCACCGCCGATGACATCGACCACGACGCCCGGTGGGGCTTCGAACCCAAGAAGAACTCGCTCTCTCCGGACGGCAGTGAAGCCATCGCCTTGTCGCAGCAGGGTGAACTGAAGGGTGCCCTGATCCCGCGGCTGCGGGCCGTCGGCGCCGAGACCAGCCTCGCCGATGTGTCCCGCTTCGACAGTGGCGCCTTCACATTCAAGGAATCACTGTCCGAGGAGACGTTGCACGATACGGCGCCGCTTCTGGACCCGGTGCCGTATTCCCGGTCGGCCGGCACAACGGATGCCGTGTCCCGTGCAGCCATCAAGCGCGCCGACGAACCGCCGCAGAGCCTGAGCGAGACGGCCGACCTGCTGGCGTCACTGCGCCGCCGCCGCGGGGAGCGCGAAGCCGCCGCTTTCGAAAGCAACCAGGTCGAGAGCCACTCCAGCCACAGCAACCCCGCCAGCACCAGCCCGGCCCCGGGCATCCGATTGGTGGACCAGCCGGTCGAGGCCGCCGCGGAACCCCACGTCGCTCCCTCGGCTCTCGCCGCCCCGCCGACCGAGGCCCCCCGCAACGCCTGGTCTGCCCAGGCCGCCGGGGGTCAGTCACCGGCCGCGACTCCGCGAGCGTCGGGTCATGGCAAGCGCGGGCGGGCCTCGATGCCCAGCTGGGACGAAATCGTGTTCGGTGCCCGCACCGACGACGACCTGCCCTAGCACGCAGGGTTTCAACGGCACCGGCACCGGTCCGACGAGCCTGTGCATACGACTCGCCCACGCATTCGACTACCCTAGGCAAGTGAGAATCAACACCCGGCTGCGATCCACAAGCCGGATTCCTCTGCTCCAGGCAGTGAAGACATCCGTGGCCGTCGCCCTCGGCTGGATCCTGTCGCAACTGCTACTGGACACGGAGCAGCTGCCCGTCTTCGCCGCGATCGCCGCCCTGCTGGTGGTGCAGCCGAACATCAACCAGACCCTCGGTCGCGCAGTCGAACGCAGCCTGGGTGTTATCGGCGGGGTCATCATCGCCTATGGCGTCGGTGTCGCATTCGGCCAGTCCAGCTGGGTCGTTCTCCTGGCCATCGTGTTCTGCATCATGCTGGCGTGGGCGCTTCGGCTGGCCCCCAGCTCGGCGAGCCAAATTCCGATCAGCGCCATGCTCCTACTCACAATCGGCACGGCTACGGCTGAATACGCGCGGGATCGCATCGTCGAAACCATCATCGGGGCGGCGGCCGCACTCCTCGTCAACGCCCTGATCGTGCCGCCAGTGCTTCTTCGTCCGGCGCACGCGGCTGTGATCCGACTTGCCTACGAGATCGCGGACACCCTCGACCGGATCGTCGACGCCCTGCGATTTCCGCAGAAGGCCAGCCAGATCGAAGAGATGATGATCAAGGTGCGTCTGCTGCGCCCCATGCTCGCCAAGGCGGATCAGGCGCTCAAGCAGGCCGAGGAGAGCCTCACGCTCAACCCGCGGCACGCGGTGAACCGGCGTCTCCTCGACATCGACGAGGAGCTCTTCGCCCGGCTGACCTCGCTCGTCGCACGCGCGATCGGCATGACCCGGTCCCTGCGCGACCACTACGACCATTCCCTGCACCTCGAGCCCACGGTGCTCGCGATCACTGTCGAGCTGAGCCGTGCCGCCCATGACCTGAGGCTCCTCACCGAACAGGTGGACCACCCCGGCGTCCAGCAGGTCAGCCTGCCGCAGAGACCACCCACCCTGACCGCCCCCCTGATCATTGCGACGCCTCATCCGCAGCACTGGATCCTGATCGGATCCCTGATGGAGGACCTACGCCGGGTGCGTGAGGAGATCAAGGGCGAATAGCCGATGATTTCCGAGGTGCACAATATGCCGTCGGATCGAAAGGGAGCGCGCGCGTTTCTGACCCCGAACGCCTGCGCTCGGCCCGAGCAGCGTGGTCTCTCATTCACGACCAATACCCCGGGGCGTAGAGGATCGGAGCGGCCGCGTCGGTACCCTAACCAAAGGTCAACACGAGAGGGACCTCACTCCCGTGGGGTCCCTCTCGTGTTCTTGTCCACCCTGCGCAGACCTCTGCGCGCGGACGACTACGCCTGGTTGAGCGCGGCCTGAAGTTCGATGGTGATGATGACCTTTTCGCCGAGCAGCATTCCGCCGGTCTCAAGGGCCGCGTTATAGGTGAGGCCGAAGTCGGCGCGGGTGACCTCGGTCTTCGCCGTGGCGCCGGCCTTGTAGTTGCCGTACGGGTCGGTGCCGAAGCCGCCGAACTCGAAGTCAAAGGTTACGGGCTTGGTGACGCCCTTGATGGTGAGGTTGCCGTCGACGAGGAAGTCGTCCTTGACCTGACGCACGCCGGTAGAGACGAAGTTGATGGTCGGGTAGGTCTCGGCGTCGAAGAAATCGCCGGTGCGCAGGTGGCCGTCGCGGTCCGCCTGGTTGGTGTTGATCGTCACGACCTGGGCCGTGGCCGTGACGGAGGAGTCGAGCGGGTTCTCGCCGGTGACGAAGGTCGCGTCGAACTTCTCGAACGTGCCCTTGACCTTGCTGATCATGAGGTGGCGGATGCTGAAACCGACCTCACTGTGGGTCGGGTCGATGGTCCAGGTTCCGGCCTTGTAGCCGGGTATGCTCGCTGCGGTGGTCTGAGTCATGGGTTCTCCTCAATTCGCGGAACGGTGGATTCTCGTCCTCATCTTTATGCAAGCGCATAGGAAAGTGAAATATTCCGAATCGGGGAGAGTTCTTTTCGACAGTGGTCCGGCCACTCCCGCCGGAATCCCTTGACTGCCTCCGGGGCCGAGGGTACCGTCGGTCGCTCAGGGGGCTGGTGCATGGGTGGAACGGAGGGCTGAAATGCGCTCACGGTTCTTGCTCCCCCCGGGTCTGCTGATCGCCCTGCTCGCCGGATGCGCGTCCCCGGCCCCTTCGTCTCCCTCCTCTGCTTCGGCGCCGGCAACCGAGAGCGTGGTAATGCGCCCCATCACCGAGGGCGGTCTGCCTGCCGCGGGCTTCACCGTCACCGAGGAGACGACCGTCACGCTCGAGTGTGGCAGCGCGTCGTTCGATGAACGGCCGTCCGCGGTCGCCGTCGACGACAACATCCACGCCTGCACACCGTCGAGCGCGTTCGCCGTAGCGTGCTGGCAGGATGCGGCGCCCGGCTTTGTGGCCTGCTACCGCGACCCGTGGACCACGGCGGTGGTGCGCCTGCCGAGCACCGGGAGCCTGCCGGCGGCCACCGCGCCCGAGCAGGCGCGACCGCTCGGGCTGTTGCTCAGCGACGGGGACCGCTGCCTGATTCGCAGCGGTGGCGTTTGGAACGACCTGACCGAGCACCCCGCCTGGTACGGCACCTACTCGTGCACGGAAGATGGGGCGGTCTGGGCGGAGAGCGCAGACGGCATCGATCGGTCAGGTCCCCGGTGGACGGTGCGCGTCGCGCCCATTTCGGGGGGAGATCCGCTCACCACCCGCGAGGTCGTCACGGCGTACTTCGTCGGCACGGCAGAGGGCTAGCGGACTGAGAGCTGACCGGGCGCCCGGCGTACTGGGTCATGACTTTGGTGACACCCAGCTGAGGACACTCCGGTGCCTCCGACGAAGACGAGAATGCGTGATTAGAGTGTGCCGGCATCCATGAGTTCCTACTCGGTGCGGTTCGCTGCACAATCAGGATTCGGGGTTCACTCCTGGGATGCGCTGAGGGCGGCCCGGCCGCGCAGCACCAGGAGCTTGTAGGCAGCATCATCGATCTGCTCCGGCGTGAGCCGCCCGGTATCGACCGCTTCGACGATTCTGCCGATCAGAACTGTGACATCGGTGCCGTACCGTGCGGGATTCGCCAGCAGAACGTAGAGCAGCATGGTGTTGCCCGCTGCCAGGGCGGCGATCCCGTTCTCGGCCGGATCGGCGTACTCCGGCAGGCCGGAGTCCTGGAGCATCAGCAGATCGTCGGTAATCGTGACGCCGTCGAAACCGAGTTCGGTGCGGAGGATCTCGTGCCAGGCCGGCGACAGGCTCGCCGGACGCGGATCGACGCTCGGGTCGGCCGTGAGGTCGGCGACGATGCCGAAGTTGACACTCACGCCGACGGACTGGAGCAGGGTCGACCAACTGCGGAAGGCATCCTCTGTGGCCGGTGCGGGAGCGTCTGCAGCTGGGCAGCCCGGGGCGCCAGGTCGGCGGGCAGCCGGGAGACCTCGCCGCCCTCCTGGTCGATGCCGATGAGCAGCGGGAGTTCCGGGTCGGGACTGAGGGCATCCGTCATTGCCCGCATTTCTTCCGGGGAGACCGGCACGTTGTCACCCATCAGGATGAGTCCACCGAGGCCGTTCGCCCCGGCGAAGGTGCGCAGCTCGGCCGCATCTGTTCCCGGCTGGTGCAGCATCAGTAGGCTCGCGACCTTCTCGGTCAGGGACATGGCGGCCAGGCGGCGAGTGGCGTCTTCGGCAACAGGGTCGGCCGACCAGCCGGGCCGGAGCGGGGCGGCGGTGCCGCTTTTCGCGTCCGTTCCGCGCGCCGCGGTGCAGCCGGAGAGGGTGAGGGCCAGCAGGGCCATGGCGGCGAGCGCCGCCAGGCGGGGGGCTGGGGCCGGGTGTCGTCGGCCGGAGATCACCGGTCCAGGCTAACCTGCCGGCAGCTACCAGGGCGAAGCGCCCATCCGCTTCACCGCCGGCGGCGTTAGAATCGGTCTTCGAGCGGGGAGGCGCGCATGCAGATGAGGGACATGGCCGGCGAGGCCGTGCTGATCGCCGCCGGCGGGCGGTCCATCCTCCTGCAGATCGCCGACCCGGCGATCGGCCACGGAATTGCGCACCACAGCGACTTCGCCTCCCGACCGCTCGATCGGCTGGACGGCACCCTGACCTACGTGTACGCGGTCGTGTTCGGAACGCCGGAGGAGGCTGCCCGGGCACGACGCCGGGTCGATCACGCCCACGCCCCGGTGTCGGGCTTGGCCACCGAGGCTCGTCCGGCTTACACCGCCTTCACCCCGGAGCTGCAGCTCTGGGTGGCGGCGACCCTGTATGACTCCGCCATGACCATGCGGGAGCTGGTCTACGGCCCGCTCGACGGAGCCACGGCGGACGCGCTTTACCGGGAGTACGCCGTGCTGGGCACGGCGTTGCAGATGCCCGCGGAGCTGTGGCCGCCCAACCGGGCCGCCTTCGCCGCCTACTGGGACCGACGCGTCGGCGAGTTGCAGACGGATGCCGCCACGCGCGCCGTGGCACGCCAGCTGCTGCATCCCCGCACCGGGCCGCTCTGGCTGCGGCTGATGATGCCACTGGGCCGGTTCGTGACCGTCGGGCTGCTCCCCTGCTCGGTGCGGGAACTGTTCGGCCTGCCCTGGACCGCGGGGGCGCAGCGCCGCTTCGACCGGCTGATCCGGCTGACCATACGTGTCTATCCCCGGCTTCCGCGCCGGCTGCGCCATTGGCCCAAGAACCACTACCTGCGCGCGATGCGGTAGTCGCCTGCGCTGGCGGTAGTCTGAGGGTTTCCCCAGCCTGAGGATTCCAATGACGCAGCACTCGGCCCCCGCCGCCCCGGGCACGCCCGACGGTCTCGACGCTATCGACCGGCAGATCGTGGCCGAACTCAGCCGCGACGGCCGCCTGTCGATGCGCCAGCTGGCCGTGCTCGTGCACATTTCCCGCACCACCGCGCACACCCGGATGCAGAATCTCGTGCGTCACGGTGTGGTCACTGGATTCGGAGCACAGATCGACCGCCGGGCGCTCGGGCTCAGGGTCTCCGCCCTCGTGATCGTCAAGATCGGCGATGTCTCTTGGGCCGAGATGGCCCGGCGCCTGAGTGAACTGCCCTTCGTCGAAAAAGCTCAGGCCGTGAGCGGCGACATCGACATCATCCTCACCGTCAGCGCTCCGGACCACGAGCAGCTGAGCCAAGCCATCCTGCGCGATATCCACAGCATGCCCGGCGTGATCTCCACCCGGTCCCACCTCATCCTCGAGGAAATCACCGGCCTGCCCCCGGCCCGTGCCGCGGACAGCTGGCGCTGAACGGTCGTTTTCCGCGGACGAATGGCCTGGCGCGACGCCGCTTCGGACCAATCGTTCGCATCCGTCGCCGGGGCATCGTCGACGGCGCGGAGATGCCCCACCATTGCGACATGAGCCTCAATGTCGAGAGCCTGGTTGAGAGCCCCCTCACCGCGCCGCGTCCCCTCCGCCTGATCGATGACACCGGTCGCGCCGCGCCACTCGATGAGGCCTTCGGGTTTACCTTGCCGGACCCGACCACACTGCTCAATCTCTACCGGCGCATGGTCGTCGCCCGCCGGTTCGACGTGCAGGTCACCGCGCTGACCCGGCAGGGACGCCTGGCAACGTACCCGTCAGCTCTCGGCCAGGAGGCCTGCGAGATCGCCGCGGTCGCCGCCCTCGGCGCCGAGGACTGGCTCTTCCCCACCTACCGGGACAGCATCGCCCTACTGACCCGCGGCGTGCCGCCCGAGCACATCCTGGCCTCGTTCCGCGGGGACTGGCACAGCGGCTACGACCAGAACGCCCACCGGATCGCCCCGCAGGCCACCCCTCTGGCTACCCAGGCGCTGCACGCCGTGGGGCTCGCGACCGCGTCCAAGCTCAAACGGGAGCGCACCGTCGCACTGACCCTGCTCGGCGACGGCGCCACCAGCGAGGGCGACGCCCACGAGGCGTTCAACTTTGCTGCCGTCTGGCAGGCCCCGGTCGTCTTCGTGGTGCAGAACAACCAGTACGCGATCAGCGTGCCGCTGGACAAGCAGATGCGCTGCCGCACCATCGCCGACAAGGCCATCGGCTACGGGATGCCCGGCTACTTCGTGGACGGCAACGACGTCGCCGCAATGTACGCGGTCACCTCGTCGGCAATGGAGAACGCCCGCGCCGGCCACGGCCCGACCCTGATCGAGGGTCTGACCTATCGGATGGAGGCACACACGAACTCCGACGACCCAAGCCGCTACCGCGATCCCGGGGATCTGGAGATCTGGCGACGCCGCGACCCGATCACCCGCCTGGACACCTACCTGTGCGAGATCGGTGCGCTGAGCGACGCGGAGCGTGCGGACATCCGTGCCGAGGCCGAGGATCTGGCGGCGGACACCCGCGAATGCATGACCCGGTCCGCCCCAGTGGATCCGCTGGAGCTGTTCGACCACGTCTACGCGACCCCGCGCGCCGCCCTGGCGGAACAACGAGCTTTCCTCGCAGCTGAGCTCGACGAGCACGCAGAGAACGCAGAGCACGCCGAGCACGCCGTCGCAGCATCCGTCGCCGCCCACTCAGGAGTCAACTCATGACGCTCCCCGACACCGCACCGACGCCCCTGCGCGCACCGGTCACTCTCACCATGGCGGCGGCGCTGAACGCCGCGATCCAGGACGCGATGCGCGACGATCCGACGGTCGTCCTGTTCGGTGAGGATGTCGGCCCGCTCGGCGGCGTCTTCCGTGTGACCGACGGGCTGTACGCCGAATTCGGGGAGAGCCGCGTGAGCGACTCGCCGCTGGCCGAATCGGGGATTGTGGGCACCGCGATCGGCATGGCCATGTACGGCCTGCGCCCGGTGGTCGAGATGCAGTTCGACGCGTTCAGCTACCCTGCGTTCGAGCAGATCGTTTCGCACGTGGCCAAGATGCGCAACCGCACCCGTGGGCGCATCCAGCTGCCCCTTGTGATCCGGATCCCCTACGCCGGCGACATCGGGGGTGTGGAACACCACTCCGATTCCTCCGAGGCCTACTGGACGGCCACGCCCGGCCTTACGGTGGTCTCGCCATCGAATCCGGCGGATGCCTATTCAATGCTCCGCGAGGCCATTGCTTGTGACGACCCGGTCATTTTCCTCGAACCCAAGAGCCGGTACTGGGCCAAAGCCGAGCTCAGCCTGCCTGTGCGCACCGCGCCGATGACCACTGCGGTCGTGCTGCGGGAGGGCACCGATGTCACGCTGATCGCCTACGGTCCGACCGTGAAAACGGCCCTCGCGACAGCCGAGCTGGCCGTCGCCGAGGGGCTCTCGATCGAGGTGATCGACCTGCGCAGCCTCTCCCCGTTCGACGACGAGACGGTGGGCGCCTCCCTGCGGAAGACCTCCCGCGCCACTGTGCTGCATGAGGCGGCGCAGTTCGGCGGCTACGGGGCCGAGGTCGCCGCCCGGCTGACCGAGCGCAACTTCTTCCACCTGGCAGCGCCGATCCTGCGGATCACGGGTTTCGATATCCCCTATCCCTCCCCCAAGCTCGAGCAATACTTTCTGCCCACTCCCGACCGCATCCTGACCGCCCTCGGAACCTGGGAGTGGAACTGATGGGTCAGAATTTCATCCTGCCCGACCTCGGCGAAGGACTCACCGAAGCCGAAATCGTCTCCTGGCTGGTCGCCGTGGGCGACACCATCACCATCGACCAGCCCGTGGTGGAGGTCGAATCGGCCAAGTCCATCGTGGAGTTGCCGTCGCCGTTCGGCGGTGTGGTCGAGGCCCTGAACGGGGTCGCCGGCCAGATCATTCACGCCGGGCAGGTGCTGCTGACAGTGACGGATGCCGCCGAGGCCGACACCGCACGGCCGACCGCTCGGACTGCTGTTACGCCCGCGGCGATGGCAGCCGGGGTTCCGGTCGCGGAGGTCGACGGGTCGGCATCCGGTGCCGTGCTCATCGGCTACGGCACGAGGGAGAACACGCGTCCCGTGCGGCGCCCTGCCACTGCGCGCTTCGGCGTGCGACCCGGCTCAGCGGCTCCGGTCGTCGCGGCAATCGTCGAACCGGTCTCCGAGGTGACTCCGGCCACCCCGGTAACGGCTCCGGCCTCTCCGTCTTACCCGGCCGGCCGCTCCCCCGTGGTCTCACCGCTGGTGCGGCGTCTGGCCCGCGAAAACGGCCTCGACGCGACCCTGCTAATCGGCAGCGGGAGCAACGCGCTTGTGCTGCGCCGGGACGTGGAATCGGCAATCCGGGAACGGGCCGCAGCGGTTGAGTCCACACCGGTGGTCGAGCCCGCGGCACTGGCCCAACCTGCACCCGTGGCGGAGCCGGTCGGAACCCGGGCCGCACCCACCGACGACATCCGAATCCCGATCACCGGCCTACGCAGGGTGGTGTCGGAGCGGATGACCACCTCGCGCCGGGAAATCCCCGAGGCAACCGTCTGGCTCGATGTGGACGCCACCGAGGTCTTCGCCGCGCGGGACCGTCTCTTCGACGCCACAGGCGAACGCTTCAGCGTGACCGCGCTGATCGCCCGGTTCACGGTCGCCGGACTGCGCCAGTTTCCGCTGTTGAACTCCTCAGTCGACACGGCCAGCCAGGAGATCCTCCAACGCGGTGCCATCAACCTCGGGCTTGCCGCTCAGACCCCGCGGGGGCTGATGGTGCCGGTCGTGCACGACGCCCACTCACTGACCACCCGCGAACTCCGGGATGCGATCGCCGGTATCGTGACCCAGGCAACGGATGGCTCGTTTCCCCCATCTCGACTCAGCGGCGGCACCTTCACCCTGAACAACTTCGGTGCTCTGGGTGTCGACGGGTCAGCCGCGATCATCAACCACCCTGAGGCCGCCATTCTGGGCATCGGACGGATGATCGAGCGCCCCTGGGTGGTCAATCACGCCCTCGCGGTGCGCACTGTGGTCGAGCTGTCGCTGGTCTTCGACCACCGGGTCTGTGACGGAGGCACCGCCGCCGGTTTCCTCACCTACGTCGCACGCTGCATCGAGAACCCTGTGAGCATGCTCGCCGACCTCTGACCGAGCCGCAAACGGCCTCGACCCTGCTGTGGTGCCGCCTGGGGTCGAGGCGTGCGCCAGGTCGTCTACGACACGCCAGGACATCTCGTGGCAGGGGTTTCCTGCCGCTGGGGTTTGTTGCGGTCGACGCCCTCAAGTGCGAATCCTCACCGGGCGGGTTATCCGGGCGCTCCGCCCGGATGCGTTTGCTTCTGGCCCCGAATTCCAAGCCCGAGTGCGCTCAAGGTCCGGCTTGCGGGCAGCCTGGCGGTCCGTGCCGTTCGCAGGCGAGCGCGCTCGACTGCGCGCAGTTCAGCGCGACACGATTATCGAGCAAGTCTCTCGATATAACTCCGAGGCTGTGATCTGTATCGGAGTGCCATTCGGACACACCAGACCCAGTTGATCGTCCCGCAAGGCAATACGATCCGGCTCGATGGCAGAGCCCGCACAGTCAGCGCCGACAACACCTGAAGTCAGCGCGGCAAGCATGACAAGGTATGCCAGCGCTGCGACTATTCGACTGTTAGAACCACCCCGACGGCCCTCCAGTGAATACCGAATCTGCCGGCGCGACGCGAGGTCGGACTGGTGGAGCTAGGAGCGTGGTTCTCACGCGAGCAGAAGGTCACGCAGGCCCAGACCGTTCATGGTGCGTTGGTTCGACCGGCGCCAGCACTTAACCCGACTCCGATAGAACTGTAGCCGTTGCGCATTCGAAACCGAACCAGCTTGTGCACTGGAACACGCGTGGAGCCGATAATGCGGTCAATCTCATTTCGACGGGACTTTCTCGGCGGAACACACTTTGTAGAAATGGACTTCCATGATCGTCAAAAATTCCGCTTTGGTTCTCGTTACCCTCGTCGGCCTCGCTACCGTCACCGGCGCGGCCGCACCATCACAGGCCGACATCGTGCTCGGCGAACCGCAGGATGCCGCCCACGCGCACAATGACTATGAGCATGAGCGTCCGTTATTTGATGCCCTCGAGCACGGATTCACCAGTGTGGAAGCCGATGTTTGGCTCGTAGATGGCGAGCTTCTCGTCGCTCACGATCTCGAGGATGTCCAGGCGGGGGTTACTCTCGAAAGCCTCTACCTGGATCCGCTCGACCGCCTCGTGGACGGCCGTGCTGGCAGTGTCTACTCTGGCTGGGATGGCAGCTTCCAACTTCTGATCGACATAAAGAGTGACGGCGAGAGTACCTACGCTGCGATCGAGGAAGACCTGGCTGAGCATCGCTCGATCATGACCAAGTACACGAACGGCAAAACCAAATCCGGACCGGTTGTCGCCGTGGTCAGCGGCAACCGCCCTCTAAAAACCATGCAAAATCTTGACTCACGGTTGGCTTTCTATGACGGCCGCTCCGGCGACCTGACATCTGGAATACCAGCCGATCTCATGCCGCTGGTCAGTGAGAATTGGAACAAGCTATTCGTGTGGCAGGGCGTCGGTCCGATGCCGGAAAGCGAAAAGGTCAAGCTGCGCGAATACGTGCAGTCGGCGCACTCCCAGGGCTACCGCGTCCGTTTCTGGGGAACCCTCGATGTTCCGGGCGAAGCCCGCGAAGCGATCTGGACTGAGCTGCACGAGGCCGGCGTTGACCACATAAATACGGATGACCTCGCCGCGCTGGAGGAGTTCCTGGGGAGCCGGAGCTAGCGGAAATCGCCATCCACTCGCCCGGACCTGAAAGAAGTACTGTGTACACAGTTGAAATCGATCGGTGTCCCCAGTTCGCGAACGAATTCCGCCGTTAACGGCACTGGCCTCCACGGCAAAATCTCCCAACGGGCTGCTGGGAGATTCATGCGGAGACCGTTTCCAAAGGCCACTCCCCCGAGACGTCGGAACGGTCCTTGTTGCCCGAAGTCGGGCAAGGCCTGTAGCTTTCGGAAATGACGTCCGACCGTGTAAGGCCGACAGGGAACCGCCGCCTACCCTCCTGGGCCGCGGGGTCGATGGGCGCCTACCTCGTGTCAGTCGCCGGGCTCATTGCGGCAGTGTCCGTGATGCGCGCCTTCGAACTGGGCGTCGGGACGGCCGCACCCGAAGCGATGGTTCTGCTCATCGTGGTTCTGACGTTGCCGTTATCTACTGCTTACTATGTCGTCGGTTCACTGGGTTCATCGCAAATGTCCGGGCCAGCAGAATTCGCCGTCGAAGCATTGACCATGAGCGCGGCGTTGTACTACCTGGGATTCTTCCTCTTGGCTGCGATCAATGCTGCCATCTTCAGATGGATAGTTATCAGCACTCGCCGTCGGCGGGCGGAAGCTCAGTCTGATTCCTGACGGTCAACCGACGCGCTAGGGCCCGTGGATCCAGCGCGAAGCAGTGGCCTGGCGAGGACAAGCCCGCAAACCAGGCCGGCGAAGGCAACAGGGAAAGCCACCAAAGCGCTGAGGTGTGGGAAGAGAGAACCTCCGAAAAACAAGGTGAGGCCGCCGACAAGGACAGCCGGGGCTGCGACGAGGGCGCAGGTCCAGATGGGGGCGTGCATCAACCGAGCCCAGACCGCGGCCCCGACGAGGGCGACCGAACCCGCGAGAATGAGAATCTTCCCAGCACGATCGCGTTCAAGAGCCTCACCGGTTGGCTCAAAAAAGAATGTTCGATCGAGACCTGTCCCCAACAGGACCAGCCCGACGAGGATGAGCGCGGACCATGCGACCAGGGCGGCAACCCAGAGTGAGAGGCGGACCCAACTGGCTGTCATCGCTCCACTCATTTCTGTTGTAGGCATGTGCGGAACGTGAAATGCGCTTCTTGAAAGCCGCAGGTCGTCGAGTGTCATCTCGTCAGGTTCCCCCCAACTGGACGCGTCAACCGCGGGACCGAGGCCCGACCCTACTGTTCAGAATCGCTATCCGCACCGCCCCATTCGGGGAAGAAGCCTCGGCGTTGCCCGACGCTTTGGTCTGACGATCGCGTGCAGAAGTGTCGCCCATGGGACGAATCTGACACCGGGCACCTGCTTCGCGCCTTCGGTGCCAACGATGACCTCGCAACCCAGGTCGGCGACACCGACCTGTCAACGCTCGAGCGCTGCCAGGAATTCATCGCACTTCAGCTCGCCCCATCCAGCCCGTCCGTGCGCAACTTCGCAATCAGCGTCGACGGCAAGGCTGTCGGCAACGTGGGCATCGGAAACATGGAGCATCGACACGACACCGGTAGGGTCTACTACTGGGTGTCCGCCGAGGCCCGAGGCCAAGGCCTCGCCTCACGCTCCCTCGCCTCGGCTACCGCTGGGCATTTGAAAGGCGCGACTCGCTCCGGCTCGAGCTCAAGCACAGGGTCAACAACCCGGCGTCCTGCATCGTCGCACTGGAAGTGGGATTCAATATCGCAATCTCCCAGCGGGCTGCTGGAAGGTTGATGCGGAGACCGTTCTGCTATCGGCGTCTCTTTGCTCGGGCGGCGAACTCGTCAAGGACTTGAACGACGTCCTTGGCTAGCCAAATTCGATTTCGTCGTCCGTCTGTGATTTGGGTCAAAATGTTGGCGTCAACAAGGCGATCGATAGCGACCTGGGCATTGACGCTCGAAATACCGAGCTGAGCTGCGGCTGCGGCTGCGCCGATCACGGGTTGCCGAAGCAGAATACCCACGAGCCGGTGTACCGCTGAATCTCGTCTCGCGCTGATGCGCCCGCGCCACTCCACCTGCACGCTTTCCAGGTCAGCCACGAGGATTCGACCATTGTGCACCGCCGCGAACGACGCCTCCGCGATGGAACGGATGATCGGGGCGACATCCCCGGACCGGTACGCGCTCAGGGCATCGAAATATCGACCGGTGTCGTGAAGCAGCCCCGCGGAGACCGGAACAGCAACGTTTTGAGTGAGCCCTCCAGAACGCAGCATCGCCTGGATGAGTGCGCGACCGACCCTTCCATTTCCGTCGGGGAACGGATGGATTGTTTCAAATTGCGCATGAGCGATCGCGGTCTGGGCAAGCACGGGAAGATCAACTCGATTGGCGAAGGCAACAAGGTCGTCCATGAGCGCGGGGACGCGGTCCTGATGGGGCGGGACAAACTGTGCGGTGTGCGGCCCAAAACTCCCGCCACCGATCCAGACCTGCTGGTCACGCCAGTGACCGACGATGTCAGGATTGCTTTGCTCAAGGAGAGCGCGATGCATCTCCAGGATGGCGTTGCCGTCGATCGACTCAGACAGGGCAAGTGCCGCTTGCATCGCTCGGACGTTGCCGACGATGAGCTGCGCATTCTTCGAGGCGTGCTCACCGAGCTCCGCCAAGGCGATCTGCCGAGCGCCGCTCGTGAGGTTCTCAATTTCGGAGCTGGAGGCACTCTCGGTTCGAAGGAGAATGGACGCAAATGGTGCAGCGATTTGCCCCACTTCTGCATCGAAGCGGGCAAGCTCGCTGGCGGCCTCTTCAGTCAGCGCATGCATCTCGCTGTCGAACGGTATGTCGAGATCAGAGATCAACGCGGGCACCGACGCCAAGTACGGACCTGACGCCAGACGCTTCTGGGTTCGTAGGCCATACTCGTCCTGGACGCTTCGCCACGGCCGTTCTTCACAGCCGATCAACGGCCAGACCGACTTCTTCTCAAACATGGACATGTATCAAGTATACCAATGCTTATTAGCATATCCATAGTTACGGATTCACTCTATTCTGACTTATTCCACTCGACTGCTCCGAAACCTTGCGAAACGCACTTTCCGAAGCCAAAGAGAAGTCAGTGAAGTGCAGCGCTAGCTGGCGGTGAATTCGCATCGCTCAATGGCGTGAATGAACGGGTGAGCACATAGGGGTTCTCGATCCGATCAACAGATCATTCTGACTGGCGTGAAATTCGTGACCTGCGCTCGGAGATGATTCGCGAGACGCCGACCGGTTGACTCTCCCTGTGCACGAGAACGCGCGCGCGCGACGGGCGTCCGAAAGTCGGGGCTTCGCGGCCACCGGGTACCGTGTCCCATACAACCTCGACACCAGCAGGAGCGAACTGAAAATGGTCAAGAAGCTCTAACGCTCAATTGCCACCTTTTCGGTGGTACTGGCGACGTTGGCCGGGCTCGCTCACGTCCAGGGTTCCGCTTGCAGCCTTTAGGTTTGTGGGATGGATGAAGAGGTTCTGGCCGGGGGAAACTCGAGCATTGTCGTGCGGGTAGGCGACACCGTTTACCGCCCCGCCGGTCCTTGGACTCCCGCGGTCCATCAACTTCTGAGCACACTCCGCGCGGCGGGAGTGACGGAAGTACCTGAGCCCTTGGGCCTGGACGAGCAGGGCCGCGAAGTGCTCTCTTACCTTCCGGGAATCGTCGGCCACCACCCAATGCCCGGCTGGATCTGGTCGCCCAAGATCCTGCACGAGGCCGGGTCCTTGCTCCGAAGGGTGCATGACGCCAGCGCGCCCCTCGCGCACTCGGCCGCCATCTGGCAGCTGCCTGCGCATCAGCCAATCGAGGTGGTGTGCCTGAACGACATCGCACCGTACAACATGGTCTTCCAAGACGGGCACATCACGGGTCTGATCGACGTCGATATGGCCTCCCCCGGGCCTCGGATTTGGGACCTCGCGTACCTCGCATATCGGCTCGTCCCGCTCGGCGAGTACGCAGACCATGACGCTCCGGACTGGGATGCTCGCCTCGGCCGGCTCGATGCGCTCATCCGTGCGTACGGCTCTGAGTTCGATCAGGCTGCTGTGCTCCGTGCGGCAGCGCACCGGATGGAGGATCTTGCCGTTTTCACGGATCAACGTGCCGCCGACACAAGTCGCAATGATTTCGTGGAGCATGCCGCACTATACCGACGTGATCGCGACCGACTTTTTGATATGATCGCAAGCCTGCAGGCCTAATGAACGCGGATATCCAGGTAGTCCAAGTCAAACGCCGGCAGCATCCGCATGAATGAACATCTCGGCTATGCCATCGAAGAACGCTGGCTCAGCCTCACGATGCCGTGAAAGCACAAGAACACCCGCCCGGAAGAGGTTTCCGAATGCCACTCTTCCGGGACTTCGGAATCTCGGCAAATTGGTGCCGAGCCTGGGTCCATAGGCGTCCGACGAACGAGTCTGTCGTCAGGGCAGTTCACCTTGAAGTCACAACGCGGAAAGCGTCAGGTAGCCAGGCCTCGAAGTACGGGCGCCTGCTCGGTTGCCAGAAGTTCTGTGCAGGTCGAAGGAACCAAAAGGTGCCACCGTCGGCGCGGCCGCGCGAGCCGCCCAATATGCCACTTCGATAGTGAACTTCACCGCAGGTACTAAATGGAGCGCTGGCCGATAGCCGCGGCGGGTTCCAGGAGTCACTGGTCATCCACTCAGGGCACTTGGAGGCGCCTGGTAAATCCATTCCGCGCGACCGTTCTTGCGCGTACCATTCGATGCATCGCTAGACCGTGACCGGCGTGCCATGCTTGCCCGCGCGGAGCTATCCCAAAAGAGTGCACCATGCGTGCAACCAGCGACAACAACAGGCGTCCCGCATCGGAGAAAAACGGCGGTTGGGAACATAAATCGGTCAGCATTGCGCTCAGGTGGGATAGCGGTTATCGTCGCCGGGCGGTCAGGCATCGCGATGTTTACCCTTGAGCTGATGGGACCGGTTCTCGGTTTCGATGACACCGACAATCCCGCAGTGAGCCTCCATTATCTGCGCCAGTATCCGCAGTTTTACGCTTTGGCGGCGGTCGCAGTGTTTATCATGGCACTCGCGTACATCGTGGCGAGTTTCGCTATCTCAGATGTGCTTACGCCACGCACGAGTATGATCACGCGCCGAAGCCTGAGCGCGCTCGGACTTTTCGCGGCTGCGTTCTTGTTCATGCACGGGGTCTTGCGCGAGTCGGTGGGGCCGTTGCTCTACATCGACTCGGTCAATAGGGGATGGGGCGAGTCCGCATACCTCACCATTCAGATGTTGGGAACCCATGGTTTCCTTGCGGCGGGCCTCATTACGCTCGCTGTCTGGTCCGTGGGTATCTGTCTGGTCCGTGGGTATCTGTCTGGTCCGTGGGTATCTGTGTGGCCGGGGCTCACTCCCGCCCCCTTCCGATCTGGTTATGTGTCTTGGGATTAGTCGCAGGCCTCCGTCTCGTGATGCTCAATGCTGGGCCATTGATGACGGCAGCAGCGATCGACCTGCCCGGGATCTGGCTCGCCTCCATGGCACTGATCCCTCTGGGAATGCTTTGGTGGCTGACCCTCGGCGTGGTGCTGCTTGTCAAGTCCCGCCGCAGTCACGAGCAGCCACCTGTCAATTCAGCACAGTGAACCACACCGAGTAGATGCGTAATGAAACCTGTATGACGACAGCACGAGAATCACCCCGGCATACGATACCGTGCCGCAAACTCATCAGGGGAAGTGCGCTCACCTCGTTCCATCGTCACCTCAGCGCTCGAGGCAGTGGACGTGTTCGTCCGTTCGGAGGGGCCCGCCCCGAGCGCCTATGCCGAATTTCGGGACGACATCGCGAGGTTCACCAGCAACCTGCTCGATGGACGCCCAACCGGCGGCATCAAGTAGGTCCCGCCGGGAAGGTATGCCACCGGCGGCTGCCGCACTGCAACCCGCCCGCATGAGGTTCCGTTAGAGCAAATGACGCGCGGGAGCCTGACGCTTCTTTGCCCTCCGGACCTGGTGGAGGATCGGCTCGGTGTATCCGTTGGGTGAGGATGCACCGTCGATGATGAGTCGGCGGGCGGCCCGAAACGCGAGCCCAGGCCCGGTTCTGCCGATCAGCGCTTCATAGGTCGGGTCATCGGAATTCTGTGCATCGACGACCGCCGCCAGTCGCCCGAGGCTGGCGTCGACATCCGTCTTGCTGATGACGCCGTGGGTGAGCCAGTTCGCGAGGAGTTGACTGGAAATGCGCAGCGTCGCACGGTCCTCCATGAGCCCCACGCCGTGAATGTCCGGAACCTTGGAACACCCGACCCCCTGATCGACCCATCGAACGACGTAGCCGAGGATCGACTGAACGTTGTTGTTCAGCTCGGTCAGGCGCTCCTCATCGCTGAGGTCTCGCTCGGAGAGAGGGAGGACGAGAATCGGGTCCAGGGCCTGGCCTGTCCGCCCGGCCAGTTCGTGTTGACGGGCGGCCACGTCGACCTCGTGATAGTGGATCGCATGCAGCGTCGCCGCTGTGGGAGACGGGACCCAGGCTGTGGTTGCACCGGAATGGGGGTGCGAAATCTTCTGCTCGAGCATGTCGTGCATGAGATCGGGCATGGCCCACATGCCCTTGCCGATCTGGGCACGGCCGGGAAAGCCCGCCGCGAGACCGGCGTCGACGTTCGCGTTCTCGTAGGCAGCCATGAAGGGCATGGAACGTATCGAGCTCTTGGTGGCCACTGGCCCGGCGTGCATGGAGGTGTGGATCTCGTCGCCCGTGCGATCGAGGAATCCCGTGTTGATGAAGACGATTCGCTCGGCGGCAACGGCGATACAGGCCCGCAAGTTGAGCGTCGTTCGCCGTTCTTCGTCCATGATCCCGATCTTCACGGTGAGTGGGGGCAGGCCGAGGAGCTGCTCTACCCGGGCGAACAGGTCGACGGTGAACGCGACCTCGTGGGGGCCGTGCATTTTCGGCTTGACGATGTACACCGAGCCGGTGCATGAGTTGCCGCCGCGGGCCTCGCCGACGAGGTCGGGGAACGAACCGAGAACGGTCAGCACCGCGTCGAGGATTCCTTCGAACACCTCGGCGCCGGACGCATCCCGCACGGTGTCGGTCTGCATCAGGTGCCCGACGTTGCGCACCAGCAGCAGGCTTCGGCCGTGCAGCGTCAACTCGCCGCCGGTTGGAACGGTGTAGACGCGGTCGCCGTTCATGGTGCGCATGAAGACGCCGGCGCCCTTCCTGACGGTCTCATTCAGTGTGCCGCGCATGAGTTCGCGCCAGTTGCGGTAGCCGAGTACCTTGTCGTCGGCGTCGACTGCGGCAACCGAGTCTTCGAGGTCCATGATCGTGGTGACAGCGGACTCGAGCACGATGTCCTGGATGCCCGCGCTGTCCGTGGCCCCGATAGGTGCGGTCCGATCAATGATCACGTCGAGGTGCAGTCCGTGATGTCGGAAGAGCACGGACGACGGTTCCAACGCCTCTCCCCTGTAGCCGACCAGCGCCGAGGGCGACGCCAGGACAGCGGATGATCCGTCTTTCAAAGCCACGACCAGCGCACCGTTCTCGACTCGGTAAGCGACGGCATCAGCGTGCGAGCCCCGTTCGAGTGGGATGGCCTGGTCAAGCAGAGCCCGTCCGCGCGCGATCACCCGTCCGCCGCGGACGGCGTTGTAGGAATCCGCCCGGGACGCACCGCCGTCATCGGATATCGCGTCAGTGCCGTACAGCGCGTCGTAAAGCGAACCCCAGCGGGCGTTCGCCGCGTTGACAGCGAACCGCGCGTTGAGCAGCGGAACGACAAGCTGGGGTCCCGCCTGCGACGCGATCTCCGCATCGACGTTCGAGGTGGTGATGGTGAAGTCCCCGGGTTCGGGCGCGAGGTACCCGATCCTGGTGAGGAAAGCACGGTACTCGCCCGGGTCAGGCTGGCCGGGGTTAGCCCGGTGAAAGGCATCGATCTGGGCCTGCAGGTCATCCCTGATGCCGAGCAACTCAGTGTTCCGGGGAGTGAGGTCGCTGATCAGCGTGCTCAGCCCAAGCCAAAAGGCGTCCGCGGTGATGCCGGTTCCCTGCAGCGCCTCGTTCTCGACGAACGCGGCGAATGAGGAGGCGACATCGAGATCTGCTCGTTCGACGCGGGCGGAGAGGCCAGTAGTAGGCGCTGGGACGGATGCTGTGGTGGGTGTGTTCATCGTTGAACTCCTTGGGCTAGTGCGGGTACGCCCGCTCGGCCGACTGTGTCTGGCCAGTCTCGCACCCCGGCGCCGCCGCTCCATGACACACTCACGTCGGGCAGGTCTCGTGCAATAGGGTTCAATTATCCGGCAGACGCTTCACCCTCAGTTCGCCGCCTGGTCACAAACGCTGAATTGGGAACCTGATGTCTGAAGTTCGCGCACGCCCCAGTCGATCCGAGCGATTGGATGCGCTGCCGTTCACCCGGGAGCACCGCCGTGTGCTTGTGGGTTCCGGCCTGGGCTGGGCTCTGGATGCAATGGACGTTGGACTCATTTCTTTCGTTCTCGCACAATTGGCGGTGCAATGGCAAGTCTCCGACGCGGAGCTGTCCTGGATCGCATCCGCCGGGTTCGTCGGTATGGCCATAGGTGCAGTTCTCGGTGGTTTGCTGGCCGACCGTATCGGCCGACGCCAGGTTTTCGCTCTCACCCTTCTCGTTTATGGTCTCGCGACGGGAGCGTCGGCACTGTCCGAGACTGTGGCCGTACTCATTGCATGGCGATTTATCGTGGGGCTCGGTCTTGGCGGTGAGCTCCCGGTCGCTTCGACGCTCGTGAGCGAGTTCGCGCCTCCACGAATTCGCGGCCGCATCATCGTCATCCTCGAATCCTTCTGGGCCATTGGCTGGACCGTTTCCGCAGTCATCGGGTACCTGGTCGTACCGTCATCGGCCGACGGCTGGCGCTGGGCACTGGCTGTCGGAGCGGTTCCGGCCGTGTACGCGGTGGTCGTGCGCCTTCGGCTGCCGGAATCGGTTCGCTTCCTCGAGTCGCGTGGCCGCCTCTCTGAGGCGGAGTCGACCGTCCGACGTTTCGAAAAGTCCGCCGGAATCACCGCCGGACCCTATGATTCTGCGTGCCCCGCAAAGACAGGTGAGGGGCCGATCAAAACCGGTTCCCGGACACGCGTCACCGCGCTGTGGTCGCGCGGCCTGCGTCGCCGAACCGGTGCGCTGTGGCTGGTCTGGTTCTGCGTGAACTTCTCCTACTATGGCGCCTTCATCTGGCTTCCGACCATCCTGGTCGCGTCGGGATACTCGCTCGTTCGCTCCTTCGCGTACACGCTGATCATCACCGTGGCCCAACTGCCGGGTTATGCCGCTTCGGCGTACCTTATCGAGCGTTGGGGACGGCGCAGGACACTGGCCGTATTCCTTGCCGGCTCGGCACTTGCGGCGGCGTTATTCGCGGTAGCCGGCGATGCCACCCAGGTGATCGGTGCCGGCATGCTGCTTTCCTTTTTTAACCTGGGTGCGTGGGGAGCGCTCTACGCAGTGACCCCGGAGCTGTACCCGACCCGCATCCGTGCCACCGGGGCCGGCTGGGCAGCCGGCGTTGGTCGGATCGCCGCGATCCTGGCTCCGCTGGCCGTGCCGATGCTACGCGAGGTGGGCGGGACCGCACTTCTTTTCACGGTCTTCGCAATGTTTTTCGTGGTCGCTGCACTCGGCGCTCTTGGACTCCCCGAGAAACGGGGCGAGGCTCTGGAGGACTGAAACGGCAGGAACGGTTGCGCGAGACACTGGGGTATGCCCGATCTGACTTTGCACGACGGCGGCGGTCGGTTTCCGTCTCCTCCTCGGTTTTCAAGTGGTAGAGGTTGCCGAAGAACGCGTCGAACCCGTGCACGGTGGGCAGGAACTCGTTCGGTGAAGGCGATGCCCTCGTTGGCAACCCGAAATATGGATGAGATTGTTCGGCTTGGTGTTGGCCTAGTCCAACACCGCGAAACCGGGGAATCTGCAGTGTCTCGCAGAGCTCAGGGCTTCGGCGGAACCCACTTCACGAAAGCCTGCTGACACTGGCAGGCTTGAAGGATGAATAACGTGATGACGGCAGCCGTACTGACGAGATTCGGTGGCACCGAAGCATTGGAATTGCACCACGATTGGCTCCGGCCGCGGCCGCAGGACCACCAGGTGCTGGTGAAAGTAACAGCGGCTGCCGTCAACAACACAGACATTTGGACGCGCCAGGGAGCACATGGGTTGCCGGAAGATCCCACGGCGCAGGCCGGCTGGCTGGGTTCGTTTGATTTTCCGCGCATTCAGGGTGGGGATATCACCGGCATTGTCGTCGAGGTGGGTCATGGTGTGACCGAAGAACTGTCGAGTCGCCGGGTGCTCGTGGACCCGGCTATCTACGGATGCGAAAGCGAGAATGCGTCTCCGGTGGGATACCTGGGCAGCGAGGCCGATGGCGGGTTCGCGCAGTACGTCGCAGTGGATGCCACTCATGCTCATGACGTGCTGGATTCCCCGCTATCGGATGAGCAGCTGGCGTGCCTGCCTGTGGCATTCGGCACCGCGATCGGAATTCTCGAACGTGCCAACGTGCGAGGCGGCGAAACCGTGCTCGTGACGGGAGCATCCGGCGGGGTTGGACGTGGTTGCTGACATCGCCGGTGGACCGGGGGTCTCCACCATGATGCCGATGCTTCGGGACAACGGGTGCTGGGTGATCGCGGGTGCTGTGGCGGGGCCGGTGATCGACTTCGACCTCCGCCGCCTCTATCTTCACAATGTGCAGCTGATCGGATCCTCGATGCACACCCGGGTTCATTTTCATCGGCTCGTCGAGCTTGCACGCGGCGGGCAGGTCAGTCCTCAGGTCAGCAGCACGTTTGCCCTGACCGAGATCGCCGAAGCCCAAACGGAGTTCTCCGAGCGACGACACATCGGCAAGATCGTCATCCTCCCCCACTGAGACCAACTGTTGGTACCCGAGGGAAAACTCTAATTGATGCACTAATAGTGCACTATCGTGCACTTGTGGAAAAAAGTGCTGCGGAACTTGCGACCGCCATCGGTGTACGCGTCAAACACGAACGCCAACAACGTCGGTGGACTCTTGACCAGCTGGCGGAAGGAACCGGGGTGAGTCGCCGAATGCTGGTCAACATCGAGCAGGGTGCCGCGAACCCGAGCGTAGGGACACTGCTCCGGATCAGTGGCGCCCTCGGCGTGGGCCTCCCCGATCTGGTCGAACCGCCCCGATCGAAGCCGATGAAAGTCATCCGAAGGGGCAAGGGCGCGGTGCTGTGGACCGGCGCGCACGGCGGGCGCGGAGCGCTCGTCGCGGTGACTATACCGCCGAACGTCGTCGAACTGTGGGACTGGACCCTCGAAGCAGGCGATCGACATGTGAGTGAACCGCATACGGCCGGCACGAAAAAGCTCGTGCAGGTGCACATGGGAACGATCTCGATTTCGTCGGGAGAACAGACGATCACGCTCAACGATCGCGACGCGCTCTCCTTCCCCGGCGACGTAGCCCATTCCTACGTCAACGCCGGCCCGCACGCAGCACGATTCTCACTGACAGTGTTTGACCCGGGCGTCGGCTCGGCTACCCGAACGGAACGCGTTGATGCCTGAGCAGACGGCCTTGAACACGTTCCTCGACGCCGCCCGAGTCGACGATGACGTCTTTGCGTTACGGCCCGACTACCGGGCGGTGTTGGTCGCTGTCGATGGACTCGAGCCCGGCCCGAGTGATGAGGCAAGCGAGGCGCTGCTCCTCGCGGCGGAAGAGGCCGCCCGCTCCACTCTCCAGCAACAGGCTGTCGAGGAGGTTCCGCACATTGCCGCGTGGCGCCAGGCGTACCGGGCGTTCGGTGCGAAGCCGCAGCGCACCCGCAACAGTCTGGAGGCGCTCATGCGCCGCGCGGCATCCAGGCTGCCCCGTGTGAATCGACTCACGGACCTGTACAACGCAATCTCGATTCTGCACGTGGTGCCGCTCGGCGGGGAGGACCTGGCGCACTACGTCGGAGCACCACGCCTGATCCGCGCAACCGGGTCGGAACCTTTCGAGATCATGTCCGAGGGCACATCCGTGACTGAGCATCCCGACGCCGGGGAGGTCGTGTGGACCGACGCGGGCGGTGTGACGTGTCGACGCTGGAACTGGCGTCAAGCACGTCGCACCCAGCTCACCGACACCACCACCAGCGCCCTGTTCATCCTCGACGCACTCGAACCGCTCGACGACGACGCACTATTGGCAGCAGCTCGGGAGCTCGAGTGGGAGCTCACTCGTCTCGGCTCGAACGTTCAGGTCGCGCAGCGCCGGCTCGGAGCAAACGCACTGTCCGGAAATGCCTGACATGAACCAACGCAGCATCCCGATTCCCGCTTCGGCGCTTGCTGTCACGGCCATGCTGTCTGTTCAGCTCGGCTCGGCGCTCTCCGTCGACCTGATCGCGACAGTCGGTGCTGCCGGAACGGCGTGGTTGCGCCTCATGGCCGGAGCGATCATCTTCGTCGTTCTCGCCGGAGCCGCCGCACAACGGGATGCACCGCGTGTTCCCGCACCCGTGTCCCAGACAGGAGCCCCCACATGTTCACCGGACTCAACGCCTTCCCGCTGACACCCCTCTGCGACGACGTGTTCCAGCAGGATGCGTATGCACGTCTCGTGACGCAGCTGAGCACCGCCGGCGTCGACTCGATCACCGCGCTCGGCTCCACTGGTTCCCATGCCTACCTCGACCGTGAGGAGCGCCGCCTCGTCGCTGACACCGCCGTTCAGGCTGCGGAAAGCACCCCCGTGATGGTCGGCATCGGCGCGCTGCGCACCTCTCGAGTGCAAGCACTGGCCGAGGACGCCCAGAACGCGGGGGCATCCGGCGTGCTCCTTGCCCCTATGTCGTATCAGACACTCACCGAGGACGACGTGTTCGGCCTCTACGAAGACGTCACGGCGGGGCTCTCCGTTCCGCTTGTGGTGTACGACAACCCGGGCACAACCCACTTCACCTTCTCCGACGAACTGTACGCACGCATCGGGACCCTGCCGAACGTGACGTCGATCAAGATTCCAGGCCTTCCCACCGTTCCCGATGAAGCACGGGCCCGTGTCGACGCGATTCGCTCGCTCGTTCCCGAGCACGTCACCGTCGGGATCTCTGGGGACAGCGCGGCCGCGACCGGGCTCAATGCGGGATGCGAGGTTTGGTACTCGGTGATCGGCGGCACACTCCCCGCACTGGCCCTCACGATCACCCGCGCAGCACAAGCAGGAGATACCGCTGCGGCCGACGCTGAATCGCAGCGTCTGCAGCCGCTCTGGGAGATGTTCGCCGCTCACGGCAGTCTGCGAGTGACGGCCACGATCGCGGAACACCTGGGGCTCGTTCCTCCCGCCTCGCTGCCGCGCCCCATCCGCGGCCTGAAAGTGGCAGCACGCACGCGAGTCGCCCACCTCGTCGAGGATCTCGACTTACGAAACTGACGACCGTGACGATGCGCCTCGGGCTCTTCGCCGCCATCCGAACCGAACAGGTGGATGAATCTTGGACTTCAGAATCGGAGATCGCCGCGCGGCATCACCACGATGAGGAAAGTTGCGATCGGCACAAGGACAAGGGATAACAACCACCAGAGCAGTCAACCGCGTCCTTTCGACTCAGCAAGCCCTGCATTCACGAGTGTCAGCGCAAACCAGCACCCGCCGATCGTTGCCTCATTACCCAAGTCCATGCACTCATGCTCGCAGACGCCCGGCCGCGTTCGGCGATCAGACACCGGAGGGATGGGTCCGGGTGAGCGATTTTCTCATCATGAGCCCTAATGCGCACCACGCGTCAACCTCACCGGTTTTTGGGTGCCCGGGCAAGGTCCGTGAGTAGTCTCAACGCATGATTGGGTTGGGTGAGTTCGTCATCGGCTTGCTCGCTCTGATCGGCGGCGCGGAACTCGTGGTGCGCAGTGGCACCCGCCTCGCGGCTCGGTTTGGGATCTCACCGATGGTGATCGGCGTCACGGTGGTCGCGGTCGGCACCATTTCTGCCGACGATCGTCGGCGCATCCGCTCTGATGTTGATCTTCGCCGGGGATGGGCTACTCACGCGGCTCGACGGTGGAATCCTGCTACTCGTCGGCGTCGTCTACACCGTGCTCATAGTGCGTGCCGCTCGCCGTGAGGCCGCCGTCGTTCGCACCGAGTCCGCCCGCGAGTACGGCATCACGAAACGAGAGATCGCCTCCACCGCACAGCTGGTGCGCGACGTGCTCTGCTCGTCGTTCGGACCTGACAAGACAACGGGATGACCCGGTCTGTCACGCCCGACCAGCAAGCGTGTGGACAGGCCAGCGGCCGACCCGTGGGACGATGCCGTTGTGCGGATTGATGAGGCTCAGGCGCACGTTCGACGTGTCTACCGCGGCGGCTTCGTCGGTCAATTGGTTTCAGGCATACTGTGGCTGATCGCGGCGGCCGTGGCGACTTGATTGTCGCCATGCGCATCGATCGCAACGCTGTTCCTGGGTGGGATGCTGATTTTTCCCCTGACGACGCTCACGCTTCGAACCGCCGGTGGGCCAGCGGCATTGCCCAAGGGCCATCCGATGGCGGCGCTCGCGACGCAGATCGCATTCACCGTCCCTTCGGGCATGCTCGTGACCGTTGCCCTGGGACTGACCGAACCGAACCTGTTCTTCCCGGCAAGCATGATCATCGTCGGTGCGCATTATCTGCCGTTCGTTTTCCTTTACGGGATGCGTCTCTTCGCCGTGCTCGCCGGACTACTGATCCTGGTCGGAACAGTGCTTCTCCTGTGGCTACCGGTGGGCGCTCCGCCCGGCGGATGGTTCGCGGGTGCACTCCTGGTCGGTTTCGCGTATCTGCCGCGCGCGTCCTCAGAACGGCGTGGGCACCCCTGACTGGGCATCCCGGCCGGGTGGGGCGGGCGACGGTGTGGTCGACACCGAGCGGATGACCGTGGCCGGCTCACTCACGAACGTGCGCCCGGTCGGCGACGTCCACTCAAGCGTGCCGCCACCGAGGTGCAACACCCGCCACCCGGTCTCGCTCTTCAACGCATGACACGCCGGACACAGATGCGCGAGGTTGTCGTGCGCGGTCAGGCCGTCGAACTGCCAATCCAGGGAATGGTCCAGGTCGCAATGCGCCGCCGACCGGTTGCAGCCCGGAAACCGGCAGGTTTTGTCTCGCACCCGGAGGAACCGTTTCAGGTCTTCCGGGACCGCGTACCGGTCCCGGCCTACCGACAGCACCGCCCCCGTCTCCGGCCCCTGCAGGCTCAACGCTGCGAGCATCACCCGCTCGTAGGCACCGGCCACCTTCTCCGCACTGTCGTACAGGGTCAGCGACGCCATACCGTCGGGCTCGGGCTCGAAGAACATGGCCCGGTCGCGCACGGACTTCTGGTGCCGGGCCCGGATCGTCTCCGGATGCAGGCGCTCCCGGAGCAGCCGGGCCCGGTTTTTCAGCTTCGACGCCGTCACCGTGCCCGCCGACCGCAGAACCTCCGCCTCGAACGCCGCCTTGGCCTCGTCGGGAACCGACCAGGCCTGATTGATCACCACCTTCGCGTGCTGGTAACTGATCTCGCCGGCCTCGAGGGCGGCCCGGGTGGCCGGGAGCTCGCCGGCCAGGGCGCGGCTCTCCGCGATCAGGTTCTCGGCCGTGCGGCGCGGCACCCGAATCGTGCAGGCCAGTTCGGCCTCCGCGATCGCCTCGAAATGCTCCCCGAGAGCCTCTTGCTCTTCAATAAATGAGGGCTTCATGACACACACGCTACGGGCACCCACCGACATTGCCCGCGGCATCCGCCCACCTACACGCACCCTGTGGATAACCCGATCACACCCACAATGTGGAGGAAAAAGCCCTGATCATTGATCGCGACCATTCAGGCCGAGGAAGTCCCGGAGCTGCAGTGCGCCCTCGACTTTCAGTTCGGGCTCGGCGCGGTTCAGGGTGTCGGCAGTCAGAACCAGTTTCTGGTTCAAGACCATCTCGCCGTCGCGCCTCTTCAGGCGACCGATTCCGTTCTCCCGGTAACCGACCTTTCTCGACACCGCGAGGGACGCGGGATTGTCAACGAATGCCGCTGAGGTGACCTCGGCGGCGTCCAGGTGATCGAACATGAATGCGCAGAGAGTCTGACGCATGCGCGTACCGATCCCGCGGCCGTGGTGCTTCATGCCGAGCCATGAGCCCGTCTCCCCCGTTCTCGTGACGAGGTAGTCCCTGGTTGAGATGCTCTGGCAACCGACGATCTCACCGTCGAAGCGAACCGTGGTCTCGAGCGACCAGGCCGCCGGCGACATCTCGGCTCGTTGTGCCCAGTGGTATTGCATGAGTCGCAACCGGATCTCGCCCGGGGAACCTACGGTCCACGGGAAGAAGAACGGCATCTCCGTCGGCGCGTGGATGCCTGCCGCAGCGAGCGCATCGAGTTCGGGTAGGTCAGCGTCGCGAACGGGAGACAACGTAACGGGGCCGCAGGTGATTTTCAGCCCGAAAGGTGGCCACAGGTCTTCAATTGGTTTGGACAAGACTGCTCGCGACGGCGGATGTGTTTCGTGGTTCCCCATCCCGCGATGGTACCGACTCATCGCTGACTCGCGACGGCATAATTCCTTCCGCGCACGGCCGGCGGTGTCCTTATGCTTAAGTGTGTCCAAAAAACCGTTATCGTTGCTAACGATGCGTGGAGACCATTACGGTCTTCAGCCAGCCAGCGTGGTTCGCGCTGAGCCGTAACAAGCGGAATCATTAAAATCCGCATTAACACCAGAAGGAGTCCAAGGTGGCATCGAAACCCGCTGCAGACATTATTGAAAGTATCGGAGGGGCCGGAAACATCGTCGGCCTCACCCACTGTGCCACCCGGCTACGTTTCACGCTGAAGGATGCATCGGGGATTGACCAAGCGGCCGTCGAAGCGTTGCCTCTGGTTCTCGGCGCTGTTCCGCAGGCCGGCGATCGCTACCAGATCGTCGTCGGCGGATCCGTAGATACCGTATACAACGACATTATGGCGCTTCCCGCAATGAAGAAGCATGCGGGCGACCACGGCACCGGCACCGGCGATACCATCGCCGATGTGAAGGCCGCGGGACGCGCGAAGGGCCCGCGCGGAAAGTTCTCCGGGCTGGACACGTTCTTCGAGATCCTGTCCGACTCCTTCCGCCCGATCCTGGGTGCGCTGCTCGGCGCATCCCTGTTCATCACGTTCATGGCTCTGATGGCAACCCTCGGGGTCATCCCGTCGTGGAACGCACCAGGCGTCACCCTCGACCCGTCCTGGGCGTTCATCAACCTGATGTGGCAGGGCGTTTTCGTCTTCCTTCCGCTGATGGTCGCCTACAACGCCTCCAAGCGGCTCGGCGCTGACCCCTGGGTCGGCTTCGCCATCATGGCCGTCGTTATGCTCCCCGGCTTCAACGCGCTGGGACTCACCGACGGAGCAGAGACCGTCTTCGGCGGCAAGGCAGCAGTCGTGCAGATCTTCGGACTGCCTCTGACCGTTACCGACTACAGCTCGCAGGTGTTCCCGCCGCTGATCATGGCGGTCGTTCTCGGGTTGCTGACCAAGTATCTGAAGAAGATCATTCCGTCCAGCGTTCAGCTGATCTTCGTGCCGTTCTTCTGCATGCTCATCATGATCCCGCTGACCGCCTTCCTGATCGGCCCCATGGGCGTGTACGGCGGTGCCGCACTCGGTAACTTCCTCAAGTCGATCAACGACTTCTCGCCGTTCATCTTCGCTGTCGTCATCCCGCTGGCCTACCCGTTCATGGTTCCGCTCGGCCTGCACTGGCCGCTGAACGCAATCATGCTGCTCAACATCCAGTCCCTCGGCTATGACTTCATCCAGGGCCCCATGGGCGCGTGGAACTTCGCGTGCTTCGGTGCAACTGCCGGCGTGCTGTTCCTGTCCATCCGCGAAAAGGACCGTCAGATGAAGCAGACCGCAACGGGCGCGCTCGCGGCCGGCCTGCTGGGTGGTATTTCTGAACCCTCGCTCTATGGCATCCACCTTCGGTTCAAGCGCATCTACCCACGGATGCTCGTGGGCTGCCTGGTCGGCGGCGTCATCCTCGGCCTCGGCGGCGGCGTGAAGACCAGCGCATTCGTCTTCACCTCGCTGTTGACCATCCCCGCGTTCGACAACATTCCCCTGTACGCGGGCGCCATCACCGCGTCGTTCTTCACCGCGATGATCCTCGTGATCCTCTCCGGCTATAAGACGCCGGAGCAGAAGGCGGAATTCGCCGAGGCTCTGGCTGCGGAAACCGTAGCGAGCGAAGAAGCTGCAACCGACTCTGACATCGCAGCCCCGGTTGTTGCCGGTGCGTCAGGCTCAGGAACAGGCACCGGGACCGCAACCGCCACCGCCACCGCCACCGCCACCGCCACGGTCCTGGCCACGATTGGTTCGCCCATCGCCGGTATCGTCGTTCCGCTGACGGACGTGCCGGACCCTGTGTTCAGCAAGGGAATCGTCGGTCTTGGCGTGGGAATCGATCCGACCGAGGACACCGTGTACGCCCCTGGAGCAGGCAAGGTTCTCGTCGCTCAGGCGACCGGTCACGCCTTCGGGCTGCGACTCGACAGCGGTGTTGAAATGCTCATTCACGTGGGTATCGACACCGTGAACCTTGGCGGCAAGGGCTTCGAGGTCAAGGTGGCCGCGGGCGACCGCGTTGAGGCAGGCACCCCGCTGGTGACCTTCGACCGCAAGGTGATCGAGGATGCCGGCTACTCGCTGGTCACCCCGGTGCTCGTGACGAACCCCAAGAAGTTCGGATCGGTCGACCAGGCAGCGTCTGGCCATGTAGAGGTCGGAAGCCCTCTCATCACGGTCACCGCCAAATAAGACACCTCAGGTCAAAAGGTGGGCAGAGAATTTTCTGCCTACCTTTTTCCTGCCGCTCACATAACCCGGGGGTATACCATCCTCGTTCCACCGACTAGAAAACGACCGTTCATCGGCCAGAACGTCGACGGAATCGACATTCTTGTGGTCAACGAACGAGCAATTCGGCACTCAGGAGACCGCGAGCCTCATCGTGGGTTCACTGTTGGTGCGTGCGCAGGAGCGAAGGGCACGGCTCATCGGCTGCGGGTACGGAGATGGTCGTCTCCGCGCATGCGCAAGGCCACGACGAGTCCGGATGCCGCGGTCAGCGCCGCGACCACGGCGACCGCCGTAGGAATACCGAAGGCGTCGGCGAGCAGCCCGGACAGTAACGCGCCCACGGCGAAGCCTCCGTCACGCCACAACCGGTACGCACCCACCGAGCGGGCCCTCCACTCGGGGTGGGCGACGTCGCCGATCGCGGCGAGCAGTGTCGGGTAGACCATGGCGGTGCCGGCGCCGAGCAGGATGGCTGCGGTCAGCCAGACCCCGAAGCTGTCCCCGGCGGCGACCAGCCCTAAGGCGACAGCCTGCACAATCATCTCACCGACAATCAGACCTTTGCGGCCGATCCGATCGGAGAGCCCTCCGGTGATGAACTGCCCGGCTCCCCAAACCGCCGGGTAGACGGCGGCCAGGATGCCGATGCGTTCGATACTGAGTCCGGCGGCGGCGAACAGAATGGGGAAGAGCCCCCAGGCGAGGCCGTCGTAGAGGTTGTTGACCATCTCGGCCTGGCTGATCGAAGACAGCGACCGGTCCCGGAAACTGGTCAGGGTGAACACCTCGCGATTGCTGAGGGAGCCGGCGTGGGCGTGAACAGACAGGTGGTTGACGGCCTCGACTTTGGCGTGCTGATGGGTTTCGCGCACGAAGATGACCGACAGACCGAGGCCCAGAGCGATGAAAACCGCGCCGAGCAGGAACGGGCCAGGACGAAGCCCGTATTCGCCCGCGATGTAGCCGGTGGCCAGTGCCGTCGCGGCGACTCCGAGGTACCCGGCCGCCTCGTTGAAGCCCATGGCCAGGCCGCGGCGGCTCGGGCCGACGAGGTCCATTTTCATGACCACGGTGGTCGACCAGGTCAGTCCCTGGCTGATCCCGAGGATCACGTTGGCGGCGACGATCCAGCCCCAGGTCGGGCCCAGGATGAGCAGGATCGGAACGGGGATGGCGATCAGGCAGCCTGCGACCAGCACCGGCTTTCGGCCGTAGCGGTCGGAGAAGGTGCCGGCGAAATAGTTGGTGCCGGCCTTGGCGAAGCCGAAGGCGAGGATGAAGGTCAGCGCGCCCGTATAGCGGTCGAGCTGAAAGACCTCGTCCGCCAGCAGCGGCAGCACAGTGCGTTCCTGGCCGAGCGTGCCGCCGACCAGCGCGTTGACCGCGACGAGCAACAAGAACTGGGGGGAAGTTCTGCCGGAGGCCCAGGAAGATGCCGCGGCGCACGCCTTTGGGTTGGTCTGCGGCGTTCGGGGTCTGACTCATAGTCCGTTCTCCAGCGAGAGAGCCGCTACACGGGCCCGAATCATATTCCATAAAACCATGGATTATCAGATGATGCTAGTGTGAAGGGAACCGAAAGGAAAAAGATGGGCGATCGAGAAAAGAAATCGGCGCTGTTCGAGCAGTTTGCCCGCGTCGGCAAGGCGCTGGGCAGCGGCAAGCGCCTTGAGCTGGTCGACCTGATCGCCCAGGGCGAACGCACGGTGGAATCGTTGGCGAACGCGGCCGGCCTGGGTCTGACAAGCGCATCCGCCCACCTGCAAACCCTCAAACATGCGGGTCTGGTCAGCACTCGCCGGGAGGGCACCCGGATTCACTACCGACTCGCCGGGGATGACGTCGCCCGGCTCTACAGCCTGGTGCGCAGCGTCGCGCAGACCCATCTCGCAGACGTCGAATCCATCCGGATCGCCTATCTGGGTCTCGATGACTCCGAAGCGGCGGGTGACGATGCGCACGAGGAAATCACCAGGGAAGAGCTTCTCGCACGCGCGACGGCCGGGACTATCACCGTGTTGGATGTGCGGCCACGGCAGGAATACCACGCTGCGCACATTCCCGGCGCCCTCTCCATCCCCCTCGAGGAACTCAGCTATCGGCTCAGTGAACTGCCGACGGACCGCGAGGTTGTCGCCTACTGCCGCAGCAAGTACTGCGTGCTTGCCTACGAGGCCATGGCCGTGCTGCGCCGGAGCGGCCGCCGCGCAACGCGATTGAACGAGGGGATGTTGGAATGGCGACTGGCGAATCTGCCGGTGTCCGCCGAGGCGGCCGCCGGGCGCACATCCGTCGAACTACCGGCCTATCGGACTACCGGACTACCGGCCGGCGGCCGAGTGGGCTTTGGAACCGAATCAGGTAGCCGTCCGGATCGGTGACCAGGAACTGGCGCACACCGGCTTCCTCGTCGTCGACGCGATACCACTTCGTCTCGGGCGCCATGAACAGTGAAACGCCGGCCGCTCGCAAGGCCGACAGGATCGGATCGACGTCGGGCACGGCCACCTGAAAGTTCACGCCGCGACCCTGCGGCACCTCGAGGGGACCCGTGATCCAGTTCCTGCCGGCTCCCGCCCGTTCCAGCATCACGTGCGCGGATCCCCGCATGATGTAAGCGAAGCCGTCAGCGGGGCGGTCGTAGCGAATCGTGAATCCGCACAAGTCGCACCAGAACTCGATGCTGGCTTCAAGATCCCGCACCAGAAGTTCAGGCACCAACGCTGGATCTGTCCCGGAAGTCACATAGTCATGGTGTCATGCTCTGCTCACCCGCAGACCTACCGAGTCAGGGAAGTGCACTCCGGTGCGGCATCGAAGGCCTGCCCGATCGCGCTCGTGCCGTCGACAGCGGCCGCGCACCGTACGCGCGCCCCGCCGGCAGCGTGAACGAGTTCGACGGAGATTTTGCGCGAAACGGCCCAAAGCAGCCCGGAAACCGGCTCATTCCTTAAAATCTCCGTCGAATTCGTTCGACACCCGACCTGGCGCTCCGCCTGTGGCGCTCTCAGCTGGTGCCCGGGGGTTACTCCTTGGCGACCAGGGTGAGAACGTCGTAGGTGGCGACGACCTCATCGTTCTGGTTGTGCAGCACGGCGTCCCAGCAGACCTCGCCGTACTCTTCGGTCTCGCGCGGGGTGATCCGCTTGGCCGTCAGGGTGACCCGGATGCTGTCGCCGGGCGACACCGGGGTGACGAACCGCAGCTTCTCCAGCCCGGAGTTCGCGAGCACCGGCCCGGGGGCCGCATCCACGAACAACCCGGCCGCCCAGGACACCAGCAGGTAGCCGTGCGCGACGATCCCGGGGAAGAACGGGTTCGCCGCCGCCGCCTCGGGGTCCGTGTGCGCGTAGAACTTGTCGCCGGTGGCCTCGGCGAATGCCGTGATGTCGGCCAGAGTGACCACGCGCGGTCCGCCCTGGGTCTGGTCGCCCACCCGCAACTCGGCCAGGGACTTTCGGAACGGGTGGATGCCCGTTCGCACCGCGGCACCGGCGTGCCACTCCCCCGTGATGGCGGTCAGCATGTCGGGCGAGCCCTGGATAGCCGTGCGCTGCATGTGGTGCAGCACCGAACGGATGCCGCCGAGCTCCTCACTGCCGCCGGCCCGCCCGGGTCCGCCGTGCACGAGGTGCGGAACGGGCGATCCGTGGCCCGTGCTGCTGCGCGCATCGACCCGGTCAAGCATCAGTACCCGGCCGTGGTGCGCTGCGATCCCGAGCACGAGCGTACGCGCGATATCGGGGTGGTGAGTGGCCACGGTCGTCACCAGTGAGCCGCCGCCGCGCGCGGCCAGCACGATGGCGTGGTCCAGGTCGGTGTACTCGATGATGGAGGCCACCGGGCCGAAGGCTTCGATCTCGTGCACGGCCGGGCTCTCCGGGTCGTGGAAGGCCAGCAGGATGGGGGCGACGAAGGCGCCGCCCGGGTCGGTTCCGGTCGGGGCGTCCACCGAGCCCATCACGATGCGTCCGCCGCCGTCGATCAGGCGGGCGACGCTGGCGAGCACCTCGTCGCGCTGCCCGGTGCTGGCGAGGGGCCCCATGGTGACCCCCTCGGCGCGCGGGTCGCCGAGGGTGACGCGGCGGGCCATCCGTTCGGAGACGGCCGCGACGACCTGGTCGCGGCGGCCCGCCGGCACGATCAGCCGGCGGATGCTGGTGCACTTCTGACCGGCCTTGCTGGTCATCTCGGTCACTACGGAGGCGACATAGGCGTCGAACTCGGCCGTGCCGGCCGCGGCGTCCGGGCCCAGGATCGCGGCGTTGAGCGAATCGGTCTCGCTCGTGAAGCGCACGCCGCCCTCGACCACGTTCGGGTGGGACTTGAGGGTGCGGGCGGTGCCGGCCGACCCGGTGAACGCCACCAGATCGCGGTAATCGAGGTGGTCGATCAGGTCCCTAGCGCTGCCGGAGATCAGCTGCAGGGCGCCCAGGGGCAGGATGCCGGACGCCAGGATGTGACGCACGACCGCCTCGGTCAGGTACCCGGTGGGCGTCGCGGGCTTGACGATCGTCGGCACGCCGGCGATGAACGCCGGGGCCAGCTTCTCAAGCATGCCCCAGACCGGGAAGTTGAAGGCATTGATCTGGCAGGCGACTCCGGGGATGCGGGTGTAGATGTGCTGACCGCTGAAGGAGCCGTCGCGGGAGAGCGCCTCGACGTCGCCGTCGATGTAAACCTGACTGTTGGGCATCTCGCGCCGGGCCTTGGAGGACAGCGTGAACAGCACTCCGATGCCGCCGTCGATGTCGACCATCGAGTCGTAGCGGGTGGCGCCGGTGCGGGCGGAGAGCGCGTAGAGCTCCTCCTTGACCCCGCCCAGGTACTGTCCCAGCTTCTTGAGCAGGATGGCGCGCTGGTGGAAGGTCAGTTCCCCGAGCGAGGCCTGGCCGACGGTGCGGGCGTGTTCGACCACGGCGGCCAGGTCGAGCCCGTCGCTGCTGACCCGGGCGACCTCGGCCCCGGTGCTCGCGTCGAGGACACGCTGGGCGACCACGTCGGTGTCCGGGGTCCACCAGGAGTCGAGAACGTAACTGGGAACGACCGTGTCAGAGCTCGTGTCAGGGCCGGTGTCAGTGCTGGTGCCATTGCTGAGGAGTGTCATCATGCATCCTTCCAATCGAAGAAGCCGCGGCCGCTTTTGCGTCCGAGGTCACCGCGTGCGACAAGGTCGCGCAGCAGTTGCGGCGGGGCGAACCGGTCGCCGAGGGTTTCGTGCAGGTGTTCGGCGATGCCGAGGCGAACGTCGAGGCCGACGATGTCGGTCGTGCGGAGAGGCCCGACCGGATGCTTGTAGCCGAGAACCATGGCCGTGTCGATGGCCTCGGGGCTGGCCACGCCCTCCTCGACCATGCGGATCGCCTCGAGCGCGATCGCGACGCCGAGGCGGGAGCTGGCGAATCCGGGCGAGTCCCGCACCAGGATCGGCGTCTTCCCGAGCGCGGACACCCAGGCCTGGGCGAGCCGGGCGAGCTCCGGGTCGGTGCGCTCCCCCGTGACGACCTCGATCAGGGTCGAGACCGGCACCGGGTTGAAGAAGTGCAGTCCGATGAACCGGTCCGGGCGGTCCAGCGTCTCGGCCAGATCGGTGATCGACAGCGAGGAGGTGTTGGACGCCAGCCAGGCGGTGGGGGCGAGGTGCGCCTCCACCAGGCGGAGCGCCTGCGTCTTCAGCGCCACGATCTCGGGAACGGCCTCGACGACGAGGCCGGAGCCAGCGAACGCGGCGGCATCCGTTGTCACGGTCAGCCGGTCGCCGAGCTCGGCGCGGCTCGCGGTCACGCTACCGCGGCTCTGGGATTTGTCGATGGCGGTCAGGACCCGGTCGCGGGCGGCAGCAGCCGCGTCGTCTCCCTGCTCCACGACGGTGACATGGGCCCCGGCCATCAGGAACGCGTGCGCAATGCCGGCGCCCATGCGGCCTCCGCCGAGCACGCCGACCTGGTGCGGCACTGGCACGGACTGAGCGGCTTGGGCCTTTGTGGACACGGTGCTGAGCGTCATCGCTTCTTCCTCTCCAAGAATGCGGTCATTCGGGTGAATTTCTGGTCGGACTCGAACAGGCGCGCCTGGGCCTCGTTGTCGGCCACGGGATGCTCCGCGGCGGGAACATGGAAGACCTCCTTGGCCAGCTGGGTGGCCAGCGGGTCCTGCTTGGCGATCCGGTCGGCCAGCGCGTGCGCTGCCTCGAGCAGGACGTCCGACTCGTGCACCTCGGTGACCAGGTGCACCGCCAGCGCCTCGGAAGCGTTCAGGATGCGCCCGGCCAGGATGATCTCCTTGGCCACGGGTTCGCCGACCAGCGCGGCCAGCCGCCACAGCGCTCCGGCCGCCGGGATGATGCCGAGGGCCGTCTCCGGATTGCCGAGCCGGGCGGTCGTGGAGGCGATCCGGAAGTCGGCGGCGTAGGCCAGCTCGGCCCCGCCGCCGAGCGCCCAACCGTCGATGGCGGCGATCACGGGCATCGGCAGGCGGGCGATCCGGCCGAACAGGGTCGAGTTGATCCCGTTCAGGGCGTCTTCGGCCCGGCGTTCCCGCAACTGGGCGATATCGGCCCCGGAGGCGAAGACGCCGTTCGTGCCGGAGAGGATCAGGATGCGGGGTTCCTGCTCGAGGTCGGCGCAGACCAGGTGCAGCTCGTCGATCATGGTCTGGTCGATGGCGTTGCGCACGGCCGGTCGGTCAAGCTGCACGTGCACCCGGTCGGGCCGCTCGTCGACCAGCAGCGTCGTGAACTCGCGCGACATCTAGACGCGCTCCACCAGCAGGGAGGAACCTTGCCCGACGCCCACGCACATGGTGGCCACGCCGCGGTGGGCACCCTCGCGCTCCATGCGCCCCAACAGGGTGATCAGGATGCGGGACCCGGACGACCCGAGCGGGTGCCCGAGGGCGATGGCGCCGCCGTGCCGGTTGACGATTTCCGGGTCGAGGCCGAGCCGGCGGATGCAGGCCAGAGACTGGGTCGCGAACGCCTCGTTGAGTTCGACGGCGTCGACGTCACCGATGGTCAGTCCCAGGCGGTGCAGCAGCTTCTGGGTGGCGGGGACCGGGCCGAGGCCCATGGTCTCCGGGGCGACGCCGGCGCTGGCTCCGCCTACCACCCGGGCGCGGGGCGTCAGCCCCAGACGCTCGATGGCCGCCTCGCTCGCCACAACGATGGCGGAGGCCCCGTCGTTGAGGGAGCTGGCGTTGCCGGCCGTGACGATGCCGCCCGTCCGCACGACCGAGCGCAGCCCGGCGAGGCGTTCGAGCGTGGTGTCGGCTCGGGGGCCCTCGTCGATCTCGATCAGTCCGGCGCGGGTGGGAACACCCACGATCTCGGGCGTGAAGATGCCGTCACGTTGCGCCTCGAGTGCCAGCCGGTGCGAGCGGAGGGCGAACGTGTCGGCATCCGCCCGGCTGATGCCGTCGAGGGCGGCGACCTCCTCCGCCGTCTCCGACATGGAGAAGGTGGCCTTGTCGCGCGCTTTCAGGCGCGGGTTCGTGAAGCGCCAGCCGATCGAGGTGTCGACGATCTCGCCCGGCTTGGCGAACGCCTTCTCCGGCTTGGCGAGAACCCAGGGTGCGCGGGTCATCGATTCGACGCCGCCGGCGATCACGAGGTCTGCTTCGCCGGCCTTGATCATGTTGGCGGCCAGGTGCACGGCGGACAGGCCGGATGCGCAGAGCCGGTTGACCGTGATCCCCGGCACGCTGTCGGGGAGACCGGCCAGGAGCACGGCCATGCGGGCGACGTTGCGGTTGTCCTCGCCGGCCTGGTTGGCGGCGCCGAGGATGACCTCGTCAACGAGGGCGGGATCCAGCCCGGACCGGGACACGACCGAGGCAAGCACGATGGCGGCCAGGTCGTCGGGGCGGATGCCGGCCAGCACCCCGCCGTATCGGCCGATAGGAGTTCGAACACCATCAACTAGGAATGCTTCGGGCATGGCTTCATCACCTTTGATCGCCGCGTTTACTAACTGACCGTTCGTTTTGTAAAAGAATGTCATAGAAAGTCCCCTCAGGGCAACAGGGGAGGCCGCCACGCCGCCTCCCCCACATCTGCCGGACTGAGGCAGACTGGGTGCGTGAACGCAACGCCCAGCACCGTCCCCTCCGCTCCCGGCACCGGTCGCCGCCCCGCCGTCCGTTTTGGCCTCCGGCTCAATCTGATGCGCCCGGATCGGTCCGACCTGGCGGATCGGGTCACCTACATCGAGCTGTTCTTCGACCTGATCTTTGTGTTCGCGTTGACCCAGCTGTCGCGCCATCTCTACGAGAACCAGTCCTGGCAGGGAACCGCCGAGTCCGTCATCCTGGTGCTCGCCCTGTGGTGGATCTGGGTGCACACCACCTGGGTGACCAACCTGCTCGATCCGGCCCGCCTGCCTGTGCGCGGGGTCGTGATCGGCCTCTCCCTGGTCGGGCTGGTGGTGAGCGTCTCGATCCACGAATCATTCGGCGACCGGGGATTCCTCTTCGCCGTGGCCTACGTCACCCTGCAGCTGGGCCGAACGGCCTTCATGGCGCTCGCCCTCGCGCTCCACGATCGCGCCCTCTACCGCGCCTTCGTGCGGATCTTCCTCTGGCTCGCCGTGGCCGGGCTCTTCTGGATTCTCGGCGGCCTGCTCCCGGCCGACTACCGGTTGCTGCTCTGGGCCACCGCACTCGGGATCGAGTTCGTTTCCGCGACGCTCGGTTTCCCGGTGCCGGGCCTCGGCCGGGCCACTCCCGGCGACGGCGAGCTCTCCGGTCCGCACATCGCGGAGCGCAGCGCCCTGTTCGTCATCATCGCACTCGGCGAATCATTTCTGGTGACGGGCTTCGCCTTCGTCGATCAGGACGTGTCGGTGCCGGGTGTGCTCGGCCTGCTGCTGGCCTTCGTGAGTGGAGCGGCCATGTGGTGGCTGTACTTCGACCACAGCGAGTACGCGGGCAGCAAAGCCCTCGCCGATGCCGCCGACCCCGGCCGGCTCGCCCGGCTCGCGTATACCTATGTACATGCGATGCTCATCGCCGGCGTTGTTCTGAGCTCGGTCGGCGTTAAGGAGATCCTGGCGCATCCGGATGACCCGGTCATTTTTTCGACGGCCGTCGCCATCACCGGCGGGCCTCTGCTGTACCTGCTGGGGCTGGCGTTGTTCCGATTCGTCGTGGCCCGGGAGGTGCTGATCTCCCATGTCACGGGAATCGCACTGCTGCTGCTGGCGCTGCCCCTCGCCTTCGCCCTCTCGCCGCTCGCGTTAGGAGCGCTGGGAGCGTTCATGCTGACGACCGTCGCCTGCTGGGGGACCATCGTGCGCGTGCGGAACGGCACCGCCGAGAAGGAGGCCGGCTAGCCGAAACTGGGCGGCTTCAAGTGATCGAACCCCGGTCAGAAGAAGCCGTCGGGGGTGCCTGCAGCCTTCTCGACCGCCTCGGTGCCGATACCCGCGGCGGCGAGCTGGGCCATCGCGACGCGCAGGCCGGATTCCATCTGGGCGGCCCAGACCTCGGTCTCGCGGCTGGCGGCGTCGGCGGCATCCGCTCGGGCGATAGCCTTTTCCTTCTCGGCGCGTTCGCTGCGCACCTGCTGGATGCTCAGGGTGATGCCGTAATAGGCGGCCACCATCGAGGCGACGGGCGTGGCGAATACGGCCAGGGCGTTGATGCTCTCGCTCGACACCCCCACCAAAAGCATCACGATGAAGGCCACGGCGAGGGCTATGATTCCGACCAGGACGACCAGCGCGGTGCGCTGGCCGGACGTGGTCGTGAGGTGCGCTACGCGCCTGGGCGCGGGCTGGGCCTCGGTCGTCTGAGGCTCTTCAAGGGGCTCGAGCGTCTCGGTCTGATCGGACAGGGGCATCGACCGGGTGGGCGTGCTGGTCGAGGAGAAATCAGTCATGGTGAGGGCTCCGTCGTCAGAGTGCATCGGGGGGAAGCGGTGGGGTCATTGTCTGCTGCCGATTCGGCGCGGTCAAGGCGGGCATCCGGGTCTTCGTTGAGAAAGACCCGTTTGTAGCTTCGCCCGTCGGGGAGTTCGACGGTTCGGCCGGCGAGCTTGCCGCGGCTCAGCTTCAGGTAGATCGCCTGGGCGGTGACCCCCAGCTGCGCAGCTGCCTCGGACACGGACAGCCCGGGCAGATCGGTGGGCACGGCGCTGGGACGTGCGGACCGCTTGCGTCCGGCCGCCTGCCGGGCGGCGATCTCCGCATCGGTGCCGCTCCAGCGCCACTTCGCGGCGGCCGGTTTCAAACCGGCGGCGTCGGCGATCTCGTCCCAGTCCGCTCCCCCGCTGAGGGCGTCGCGCACACCTACCAGGGTGGCTGGGTCGGCGTCGAGCTCGAAGAGCAGGGAACGGATGGCCCGCAACCGCTCGAGCGGCGCCGAGCCCGGGGCCGTGTCGAGGGTCACCAGGCGCGACAGGGCAACCCGGGTGGATGGTGCGAGAAAGTAGCCCATGGCGTCTCTGGGGGACTCAGACCCGGTGCAGGGACGACGGGAGGTGTGCCTCCGGGCCGGCTTCGCCGCCGATTGCCGCGGCGAGGCGTTCGCGGGCACGGGCGAGGTGTTCGTCGAGCAACTCGGCGGCCGCGGCGCCATCGCCCTCCCCGATCAGCTCGAGCAGGCGCTGGTGTTCGGCCTGGATCAACGCGGTGTCGAGCAGGTTCAGCGACTGCACCCGCACCATGCAGAGGCGTACCTCGCTAACCAGGGAACGGTACATCCTGCTGATCCGCTCGTTGCCGACGGCGTCGATCAGACTGGTGTGGAAACGCATATCGGGTTCCACGACGTCGAGGGCGGAGCCGCCAGCCACGGCCGCGATGTCGAGGTTGGCCTGCACGGCCTCCTCGGGGACGGTGCAGCTGAGGGCCAGGCGGCGCAGCACCTCGCTTTCGAGGTAGGCGCGGGCCTGGTAGATGTCGCGCACGGAGTCCGGTCCGAGCTCGGCGACGCGGGCGCTCTTGTGCGCCCCGCGCACCAGCAGTCCCTCAGCGACGAGTTTCTCGATCGCCGCCTTCGCCGTGGGGCGGGCGACGTCGTAGCTCGCGGCCATATCGGTCTCAGTCAGGGCCGCGGCGGAGGTCAATTCCCCTTCAAGGATTCGGGTTCGCAGGTCGTTCGCGATGGCATCCACGATCGACGTTGCCGTTACGCGCGCTGTCACGGGGCCTGCCTTTCCTAAATTGTGTTCTCATCTTGACAGACAAAAACACAATTTATATTGACTTACTTGCATACTTGCTATACAACTGATGAAGTGTCACGACGGCGTGACCACGACCTCAGTGTGGAGACCCAATCTTTCAACAGATACTCGATCCGATTCTTGGATCCCTCGTCCTGTCGGCCATCTGCGCCGCATTGCCGCTGATTCTCCTGTTCGTCCTTCTCGGCGTGTTCCGGGTCAAGGCGCACAAGGCGGCGCTGGTCAGCCTGCTCCTCTCGGTCGTGCTCGCCGTCGTCGGCTGGCAGATGCCGGTCGGCCAAGCGCTGAGCGCCACGGCCGCCGGCCTCTTCTACGGCCTCTTCCCGATTCTCTGGATTCTGGTCAACGCGTTGTGGATCTACAAGCTCACCGTGGCCACCCCCTGGTTCGAGGTGCTGGGCCGCACCATCCGCTCCATCTCCAACGACCTGCGTATCCTGGCCATCCTGATCGCCTTCTGCTTCGGCGCACTACTCGAGTCCCTCGCCGGATTCGGCGCCCCGGTTGCCATTTCCGCCGCCATGCTGATGGCCGCGGGCATGAAGCCCCTCAAATCCGCCATGGTGTCGCTGCTGGCAAACACGGCCCCGGTGGCGTTCGGTGCCATGGCCGCCCCGATCATCGCCCTCAACGGCGTCACCGGCCTGCCGATCCAGGACCTCGCGTCGATGGCCGGCCGCCAGACGCCGTTCATCGCCGTGATCGTTCCGCTGATCCTCGTCTTCATCGTCGACGGCAAGCGCGGCGTCAAGCAGACCTGGCCGGTGGCCGTGGTCGCCGGACTCGTCTTCGGACTGGCCCAGTTCGTCACCGCCAACTTCTTCGCCGTCGAGCTGACGGATGTCGTGGCCGCCGTCGCCACCGTGGCCGCCGTCCTGGTCATGCTGCGCTTCTGGCAGCCGGCCGAATCCATGGGACTGAACGACGACGTCGAACTGTCCGGTGCCGAGAACCTGGTGAGCACGACCGTGGGCGCCGCGGTCCCCGCATCCGCCATGCGTAGCACCCCCACCACCGCGCTCAAGTCGGCGCGACGCTCTGCCGACAGCCCTGACCTGAACGACAACACCCGCCCGGAACCGCGCCAGGTGTGGAAGGCCATCGCCCCGTACCTGATCATCATGGGCATCTTCTCGATCGCGCAGATCCCGGCCATCAAGGCCTGGCTCAGCGTCGTGGGCAGCGTCACCTTCGCCTGGCCCGGACTGAACGTGACCGACGCCGCCGGCGACCCGGTTCCGGCCACGATGTTCAAGCTCGACCACTTCAAGGCCACCGGCACCCTGCTGCTTTTCTCCGGCCTGCTCACCATGGCGCTCTACAAGGTCTCGTTCCGCCAGGGCCTCAAGATCTACGGCGACACCCTCGTGCAGCTGCGCTGGACCATCGTCACCGTTACCACCGTGCTCGCCCTCTCATTCGTGATGAACCTGTCCGGCCAGACCGCCTCCCTCGGCGCCTACCTGGCCACCGCCGGCGTATTCTTCGCCGTGATCTCCCCCCTGATCGGATGGATCGGCGTGGCCCTGACCGGTTCCGACACCTCGTCCAACGCGCTCTTCGGGCAGCTGCAGGTCACCGCCGCCAACGCGACCGGCCTGTCGCCTGTGCTGATGGCCGCCGCCAACTCGTCGGCCGGTGTGCTCGGCAAGATGCTCTCGCTGCAGAACCTGGCCGTGGCGGCCGCCGCCGTCGGCCTGGTGGGTGCGGAGAGCCTGCTCTTCCGCAAGCTCGTCGGGTGGAGCCTGGGGCTCCTCGTGCTGATCACGGTCCTGATCGTGCTGCAGTCCACCCCGGTCCTCGGCTGGATGGTGCCGTAATGGCCCGCCGCGGCACGGTGGTCACGCCCTCGGCGACCGTCTCCGGTCCCACAGCGGTGCCTGCATCCGCCGGGATGCTGGGTGCACTCCGCGCCGCGGTGTCCGACCCGGCCCAGGTGAAGACCCGGGCGATCGACCTGCACGCCAACGCCCACGACGCCTCGCACTTCCTGCTGGTGCCGCAGGCGGTCGTCGTGGCCGCCAACGCGGACGAGGTCGGCAAGCTGCTGCGCGCCAGTCGGGCGCAGGGTGTGCCGCTCACGTTCCGCTCCGGCGGTACCAGCCTGAGCGGCCAGGCGCTCACCGACGGCGTGCTCGTCGACGTGCGCCGCAACTTCAAACAGATCGAGGTGCAGGACAACGGCGCCCGAGTGCGGGTTCAGCCCGGCGTCACCGTGCGCGCCCTGAACGCCCGCCTGGCGCAGTACGGCCGCAAATTCGGTCCGGACCCGGCGAGCGAATCCGCCTGCACCATCGGCGGCGTCGTGGCCAACAACTCCTCCGGTATGGCCTGCGGCACCGTCGACAACGCCTACCAGACCCTGGAATCGGTCACGGTGGTGCTGCCCAGCGGCACCGTCGTCGACACCGGGGCGGCGGATGCCGACGCGCGCCTCCGCGCCCTCGAACCCGAGCTGCACGAGGGCCTGCTGCGCCTCGCCAAGCGGGTTGCCGGCAACCCGGCCTCCGTCTCGACCATCCGTCACCAGTTCTCGATGAAAAACACCATGGGCTACGGCCTGAACTCCCTGCTGGACTTCGACCGGCCCGTCGACATCCTGGCGCACCTGATCGTGGGCAGCGAGGGCACCCTCGGGTTCGTCGCGGAGGCGGTCTTCCGCACCGTCCCGCGGCCGACCCACACGGTCACCGGCCTGCTGGTCTTCCCGGACCTGGAGACCGCCAACGCGGCCCTGCCTGCCCTGGTGGGAACCGGGGCGGCCACCCTGGAGCTGATGGACGCCCTGTCGCTCAAGGTCGGCCAGGGCCTGGACGACGTACCCCCGGTCGTGCGCGACCTCGCGGTGCGCGACCACGCCGCCCTCCTGATGGAGTACCAGACCGACAACCCCGAATCGCTGCAGGAGCTCCAGCGCGCGGGGCTGACCATTATGCCGGGGCTCGGGCTCAGCGCCCCGGTGAAGTTCAGCGCGGACTCCGCGACCCGTGCCCAGCTGTGGCATCTGCGGAAGGGGCTCTACGCATCCGTCGCCGGCGCCCGCCCGCAGGGCACCACCGCGCTGCTCGAGGACGTCGTCGTGCCGGTGGCCGCGCTCGGCCGCACCTGCGTGGAGCTGATCCGGTTGTTCGACAAGTACAGCTACCGCAACAGCGTGATCTTCGGCCATGCCAAGGACGGCAACATCCACTTCATGCTCACCGACGGGTTCACCGGCACAACCGAGCTGGAGCGCTACAGCGCCTTCACCGAGGACATGGTCGACCTGGTGCTCGGCGAGGGCGGCTCGCTCAAGGCGGAGCACGGCACCGGCCGGGTGATGGCTCCGTATGTGCGGCGCCAGTACGGCGACGAGCTCTACGACGTCATGCGGCAGCTCAAGGTGCTGTTCGACCCCGCCGGGATGCTCAACCCCGGCGTGCTGATGAACGACGACCCTGAGGTGCACCTTCGTGACATCAAGCTGGTGCCGCCCGTCGCCGAGGTGGTCGATAGCTGCGTCTCCTGCGGCTACTGCGAACCCGTCTGCCCCAGCCGGGACCTGACCCTGACCCCCCGCCAGCGCATCGTCACCCTGCGCGCCATCGAACAGGCCCGCCGGAGCGGCGACCTGGCTCTGGCCGCCGAGCTGGAGAAGGACTTCGTCTACGACGGCGTGGAGACCTGCGCGGTCGACGGCATGTGCCAGACCGCCTGCCCGGTCAACATCAACACCGGCACCATGATGAAGCAGATCCGGCGCGGCGAGACCGGGCCGCTGATCAACGGCGTCTGGAACACCGCGGCCAAGAACTGGGGTGCGGTCACCCGCGGCGCCGGGCTGGCCCTCACTGTGGTGCGCAAGATCCCGGCCCCGGTGCTGATGGTGCCCAACAAGCTCGGCCGAGCCGTGCTCGGCACCGACACGCTGCCGCTCTACTCGAGCGAGCTGCCCGGCGGCGGCGGCGGACGCTCCCGCCCGGTGCCGGCCCTGGCGCCGGAGGCCGTCTACTTCCCGGCCTGCGTGCAGACCATGTTCGGTCCGGCCACCGCGGGCACGCCCGGGGTGCAGGTCAGCTTCGAGCAGCTCTGCGACCGGGCCGGCATCACCCTCGTCGTGCCCGCGGGCATCGACGGGCTCTGCTGCGGCACGCCGTGGTCGTCGAAGGGGCTGAAGACCGGCGAAGCGACCATGCGGGCCAAGACCCTCGCGGCGCTGCGCACGGCGACCCGGAACGGCGAGCTCGCCATCATCTGCGACGCCTCCTCCTGCACCGAGGGGCTGCGGACGACCATCGAGGGTGACCAGAACGAGCCGCGCCTGCGGGTGGTCGACGCCGTGCAGTTCGCGGTCGAACGCATCCTGCCGTCACTGCCCGAGTACCAGAAGATCGATTCGCTCGCGCTGCACCCCACGTGTTCCTCCACCCGGATGGGCATCAACGACTCCCTGCAGACCCTGGCCGGCGGGGTGGCCGAGAGGGTGCAGGTGCCGGATAACTGGGGCTGCTGCGGCTTCGCCGGGGACCGCGGCATGCTGCATCCCGAGCTGACAGAATCCGCCACCCGGGCGCAGGCGGCCGATGTCGCGACGATGGACGCCACGGCATTCGCGTCGTGCAACCGCACCTGTGAGCTCGGGCTGACCCGGGCCACCGGCAAGGAGTACCGCCACGTGCTCGAGCTGCTGGAAGAGGTGACCCGGCCCGACGCCGACGATCCGGATGCCGCCGCATCCCACCTGGCAGAGTCGGGCGCCGTCTGAGTTCTGCCCACTCGCGGCGCAGGTTGGAGAAGCTGGCGCACGGTGTAACGTGCGCCAGCTTCCGTAGGGTGCGCCGCGAGGCACGAGGCCCCGGGGACCGTTGACTGCGGGCTACTCGGAGGCGCCGAACACGGCGACGGAGTGCGGTGCGAGGGTGACCGCGGTGGGCGTGCGAGACTGGACCGCGTCGCCGACGGCCGCGAAGGATGCCAGTAGCGCCGAGGCATCCGTCGGCACGTCACACGCCTCCGTGCCCAGGTTGACCAGGATTTCGGTGTCGCCGCGGCAGAGCCGCAGCCACCGCTCGTTATCGTCGACGTCGACCGCGACCCGGCCGAAGCGCGGGTCCGTGATGTCCGGACGGGAACGCCGCAGCCAGCCCAGAGCCCGGTAGAAATCGAGCAGGCGCGCGTGGGCCGGTTGGGACACCTCAGCCCAGTCCAGCACCGACCGCTCGAACGTGGCCGGGTCCTGCGGGTCGGGCACCACGGCCGGGTCCCAGCCCATGCGCGCGAACTCGCCGATCCGGCCTGTGCGGACGGCCTCGCCGAGTTCGGGTTCCGGATGCGACGTGAAGAACTGCCAGGGTGTGCTCGCCCCCCACTCCTCGCCCATGAACAGCATGGGCGTGAACGGGCCGAGCAGGGTCAGGGTGGCGGCGATCGCCAGCTGCCCGGCGTCGAGGGTCGCACTGAGGCGGTCGCCCGTGGCCCGGTTGCCGATCTGGTCGTGGTTCTGGTTGTTGACGACGAGGCGCCAGGCCGGCATCCGTGCGGTGTCGATCGGCCGACCGTGGGTGCGCCCGCGGAAGCTGGAGAAGGTGCCGTCGTGGAAGAACCCGTGGGTGAGCACCTTCGCGAGGGCGCTGAGCGGCTCGAAGTCGGCGTAGTAGCCGGTGGTCTCGCCGGTGACCGCCACGTGCACGGCGTGGTGGAAGTCGTCGCTCCACTGGCCGGTGAGCCCATAGCCGCCGACGTCCCGCGGCGTGATCAGACGCGGGTCGTTGAGGTCCGACTCGGCGATCAGGGTGAGCGGACGCCCGCAGGTGGCGCTCAACACATCGACGTCGGCGGCGAGTTCCTCGAGCAGGTGCAGGGCGTGGTCGTCCCGCAGGGCGTGCACCGCATCCAGCCTGAGTCCGTCGACGTGGTAGTCGCCCAGCCACATCAGGGCGTTGTCGATGATGTAGCGGCGCACCGGGTCGGAGTCGGCGCCGTCGAGGTTGAGAGAGGAGCCCCAGCCCGTGTCGCCCCTCTCGTTCAGGTACGGACCGAACTGCGGCAGGTAGTTGCCGCTCGGGCCGAGGTGGTTGTAGACCACGTCCTGGATGACGCCGATTCCGGCCTGGTGACAGGCGTCCACGAACCGTTGGTAGGCAGCCGGTCCGCCGTAGCCCTCGTGCACGGCGTACCAGAGCACCCCGTCGTAGCCCCAGTTGTGGGTGCCGTTGAAGGCATTGACCGGGAGCAGCTCCACGAAGTCGACGCCGATCGAGGCCAGGTGGGCCAGCCGGCCCGCCGCGGCGTCGAGGGTGCCCTCCGTGGTGAAGGTGCCGAGGTGCAGCTCATAGATCGTGCTGCCGGCCAGCTGGCGGCCGGTCCAGGCGCTGTCCTGCCAGACGTGCGCGCCGGGATCGAACGTGCGGCTCTTCGCGTGCACGCCGTTCGGCTGGTGCCGGGAGCAGGGGTCGGGGAAGGGCCCCTGGCCGTCGATCAAAAAGCCGTAGTCGACGGGCTCAGCGGCACGGCCCTCGGCGGGCTCGGTCAGCGGACGGGGTGCGTGCCACCATCCGTCGCCCCGCGGGGTCATCGGCACGGTCTGGTCGGCGAGTTCGACCGCCAGGGCCGATGCGTTGGGAGCCCAGACTTCGAATTCAGCGGGCATGGTCGGCACCTTCCAGGTCGGTCGTGCGGGTCGGGTCGGCGTCGTCGGCCGGCACCAGCAGGGCCACCGGGTAGCGCCCCAGCAGGGCGGCCACGCTGACGGATGCGCCGGGGTGGCGTTCCCCGGTCAGCAGATCGACGACCGGCCCGCCGGCCAAGACCACGATCGTATCTCCCCAGCCGCCCGCGGCCGCGAGCCCGAGCGGCAGCCGGGTGGCGATGGTGACCGCGCCGCCGCGGTCGAAAGCGATCACGTGGTCGGCGGCGGCGCCGAACGCGGGGACCGGACTGTGCCGGTAGAAACGTTCGGGCTGGTCGCGGCGCAGCCGGAGGGCGCGCGTGGTGACCAGAAGTTTCACGGCGCCGGTCTCGTCGACGGGCGGCAGCCAGCCGTCCTGCACCCGGGCCAGGTAGCCGCGCCGCAGGTCGTAGTCGACCGGGCGGCGGTTGTCGGGGTCGACGAGGGAGGTGTCCCATAGCTCGCTGCCCTGGTAGACGTCGGGCACTCCGGGGGCCGTCAGCTGCACGAGCTTGTTCGAGAGCGCGTTGCTCCAGCCCGCCTGGCGCACCCGGTCGACGAACGCGGTGAGCGTCTGCGTGACTGCCGGGTCGTTGAAGGAGGCGGTCACGAGGCCGCGCATCGCCGTCTCGAACTCCGCGTTCTGGCTGGTCCAGGTGGTCGACGTTCCGGCTTCCCGAGCCGCCTTCTCCGCGTAGGCGATGAGGCGTTCCGGTGTGGCCGGCCACGATCCGACGATGGCCTGCCAGAGCAGGTTCTCGAACGGGGCGTCGCCGAGGGGCGCGGTCGCGCGCAGGGTGCGCAGGGTGCTCTCCCATTCGGCCGGGATCTCGGCCAGCACCGAGATCCGGGCGCGCACATCCTCACTGCGCTTGGTGTCGTGGGTGGAAAGGGTCGTCAACGAGGCCGGGAAGGTGGCCTGGCGGGTCTGCTGGCGACGGTGGAACTCGGCCATGTCGACCGCGAACTCCCCCGGGTCGGCGCCGACCTCGTTCAGCGAGGTGAGCCGGCTGAAGCGGTAGTACGCGGTGTCCTCGACACCCTTGGCCATCACCATGCCCGAGGTCTGCTGGAAGCGCACGGCCAGCGGATGCCCCGGGTCGCCGAGCAACGGAAGCAGAGCCTCGATCGCGGGGCCGAGGTCGGGCCGGTGGCGAGCCGCCTCGACGCCAGCGTGGCGCAGCTCGTCGATGCCCACCGGGAGGTAGGAGCGGTAGACCGGGAAGCAGGCCAGGAGTTCGGCCAGGGCGTCGACCGTGGTCAGTTCGGTGGTGGCGTCGCCGCCGGGGACCAGTCGGGCCAGGCGCACGACCTCGGCCTGGAGGGTGCGGTCCGCGATGACGCGCTTCCGCGCGTGCACCAGGTCGGCCCAGTCCGCCGGCGGCGCGTCACCGGTCGGCGCCGCGGCCTCGGCCTGCAGCCGGGCCTCGAGTGCGTCGAGCGCGCCCTGCCCGGCCGGGTCGACGAGCAGCCGGTCGAAGTCGGCGAGGGCGTCGTACCCGGTCGTGCCGGCGGTGGCCCAGCTGGTCGGCAGCTGTTCGTCACCCTCGAGGATCTTCTCGACGAGCACGTAGGCTCCGTCGGTGGCATCCCGCAACCAGTCGAGGTAGCCGCCCGGGTCGGCGAGGCCGTCGGGGTGGTCGACCCGCAGCCCGTGCACGAGGCCTTCCTGCACCCAGCGCACGATCTCCCGGTGGGATTCGTCGAAGACCCACGGCACCTCGACCCGGAGGCCGGCCAGGGTGTTCACGGAGAAGAACCGACGGTAGTTCAGCTGCGCGTCCGCGCGGCGCCAGTTGACGAGTTCGTAGTGCTGCCGGGCGTGCACGACGCGGGCGTCCGCGCCGCCGTCGGCGCTTCCCGGGGCGAGCGGGAACCGGTTGTCGTAGTAGTGCAGCTCGTCGCCGACCACCTGGAGGCGGTCGAGTTCGCTCATTCCGTCCGCGTCGTCGCCGAGCACGGGCAGCACGATTCGGTCGCCGTTCGCGGCCCAGTCCACGTCGAAGGCCTCCGCGTAGCGCGACGCGGGGCCGTGCTGGAGCAGGTTCCACCACCAGAGGTTGCGGTGCGGGGTCGCGACGCCCATGTGGTTGGGCACGATGTCCACCAGGATGCCGCGCCCGGCATCCGTCGCGGCCGCCGCCAAGCGGGTGAGCGCCTCGGCGCCGCCCCGCACCGGGTCGATGCGGGAGTGGTCGACGACGTCGTAGCCGTGGTCGGAGCCTTCTTCCGCAGCGAGCAGCGGGGACAGGTAGAGCCAGTCCGCACCCAACTCGGTCAGGTAGTCGAGCACCCCTCCCGCGGCCGCCAGGTCGAACGCGGCCGTGATCTGCAGACGGTAGGTGGTGAGTGGAATTTTCACGGCTTGACCAGGTGCGCCGGGTTGATCACGGGGATCGTCCCCGTCATCAGCCCGGCCAGGGAGGCCGCGACGGAGTGGTCCGGCGTGGTTTCCGGAGCGTGATACGCCCGCAGCACGACGAGGGAACGCGACGTCACCGTGTGCAGGGACCCGGCGGGCCGCGGGACCGCGTCGGCGCCCTCGCCCGCCGTGTCGACGACGATCTCCCAGGCCGGGGCGTATTCGGCCGAGGGCAGGGTGAACTCGACATCCTCGGCGTCTGCGTTGAAGCAGACCAGGAAATTCACATCGGTCACCACCTGGCCACGGACGTCGCGCTCCCGGATGCCGTCGCCGCTGAGGAACATGGCGACCGTGCGGGTGAGGTGCTCGTCCCAGTCCTGGGACTGCATTTCCTGCCCGTCGGGGGTCAGCCAGACGAGGTCGCTCATCGGGTCGCCCGCGGTGCGGTGACCGGGGTGGCCGTTGAAGAAGCTGCTGCGGCGGAACGTCGGGTGTTCGCGGCGCAGCCGGGAAACGGCAGCCGTGAACTCGATCAGCGGCTGGTCCGCCTCCGACCAGTGGATCCAACTCAGTTCATTGTCCTGGGCGTAGGTGTTGTTGTTGCCGTTCTGCGTTCGGCCGAGCTCATCGCCGTGCAGGATCATCGGCACACCCTGCGACAGGAGCAGGGTGGCAACGTAGTTGCGCTGCTGCCGGGCCCGCAGTGCCAGGACCTCCGGGTCATCCGTCGGCCCCTCGACCCCGGAGTTCCAGGACCGGTTGTGCGCTTCGCCGTCCTTGCCGTTCTCGCCGTTGGCGTCGTTGTGCTTCTCGTTGTAAGAGACCAGGTCGGAGAGGCTGAACCCGTCGTGCGCGGTGACGAAGTTGATCGAGGCGACGGGGCGGCGGCCCGAGTGCTCGTAGAGGTCGGCGGAACCGGTGATGCGCGAGGCGAACTCGCCCAGCGTCGACGGTTCGCCGCGCCAGAAGTCACGCACGGTGTCGCGGTACTTTCCGTTCCATTCCGTCCACTGGGCCGGGAAGTTGCCGACCTGGTACCCACCGGGGCCGACGTCCCACGGCTCGGCGATGAGCTTGACCTGGGACACCACCGGGTCCTGCTGCACGAGCTCGAAAAAGGTGGAGAGCTTGTCGACGTCGTAGAGGTCCCGGGCCAGAGCCGAGGCCAGGTCGAACCGGAAGCCGTCGACGTGCATCTCGAGAACCCAGTAGCGCAGCGAGTCCATGATCAGCTGCAGCGAGTGCGGGTGGCGAACGTTTAGAGTGTTGCCGGTGCCCGTGTAGTCCATGTAGTACCGCTTGTCGTCGTCCATGAGCCGGTAGTACGCCTCATTGTCGATACCCTTGAACGAGATCGTCGGGCCGAGGTGGTTGCCCTCCGCGGTGTGGTTGTAGACCACGTCGAGGATGACCTCGATACCGGCGTCGTGCAGAGAACGAACCATCCCCTTGAATTCCTGCACCTGGTTGCCGAGGTCACCGGTGGAGGAATACGCGTTGTGCGGGGCGAAGAACCCGATGGTGTTGTAACCCCAGTAGTTGTTCAGGCCCTTTTCCTCGAGGGTGCCGTCGTTGACGAACTGGTGCACCGGCATCAGCTCGATCGCGGTCACGCCGAGTTTCTGCAGGTGGTCGATGACCGACGGATGCGCCACGCCGGCGTACGTGCCGCGCTGGCCCTCCGGTACCGCATCCTGCAGCTTGGTGAGGCCCTTCACGTGGGCCTCGTAGATCAGGGAGGCGCTGTAGGGCGTGCGCAGGGGCCGGTCTCCCACCCAGTCGAAGAACGGGTTGACGACGACGCCGAGCATCATGTGCGGGGCGGAGTCCTCGTCGTTACGCGAATCCGGGTCACCGAAGTTGTAGGAGAACAGGGACTGGTCCCAGTCGATCGTGCCGCAGGTGGCCTTGGCATAGGGGTCGAGCAGGAGCTTGTTGGGGTTCGCCCTGCTGCCCGCGGCGGGGTTGTAGTCGCCGTGCACGCGGTAGCCGTAGCGCTGTCCCGGTTGGATCAGGGGCAGGTAGCAGTGCCAGATGAACGCGCTGGATTCGACCACGTCGATGCGGGTCTCCACGCCCTGTTCGTCGAAAAGGCAGAGCTCAACGCGGTGGGCGGCTCCGCTGAACAGGGCAAAGTTCGTGCCGCTGCCGTCGTACGTTGCGCCGAGCGGGTACGCAGTACCGGGCCAGGTTTCCAAAAGGGTGCTCCTCGTGCTACGGGTCTCGTGCTGTCGACACACCGACCGCGCCGGTATGCCCACAAGTACGCTACAGTCTGCCGGGCCCCGTCGACGCCCGATCCGTTCTCGCGGGTGACCGCTCTGGGTATCAAGCCGCTGTGAATGCGGTCGTGGTCTTCGCTCCGTCCCCGGTTCTCACGGTCACCGTCGAGGGCCGCGAGGACGCCGCCGATGTGCCTCTGCACGCCGGTGGCCAGGGAGCTTGGCAGGCCCGGATGGTTCAGACTCGCGGTGCGACGCCCCGGCCGAGGTGCTGCGTACCTGCACGATTGGCGTGGCGGCGAACGCGTACATCTCGCCGAGGCTCAGGGCGATGTGTTGACCCAGCACGACCTCGACGAGCTCTACGACCTCACCCTCCGGGCCGGCCTGGGGACAGACGTCATCATCCTCAACGCACCGGCCGGCGAAGACGTGGTGCCGGCGGATGTCTACCGCAGCCTCGAGCAGCTCGTCCCCGCCAGGTACGCTCTGCAGGAGGAGGGCGCCGGCACGGTGGCCGAGCTCTAGAGGCGGAGCACCGTGCCCGGTGTCGAACCAATTCGACGGAGATTTTGGGAAAAGAGCGGGTTTCCGGTGTATTTCGAGCCGTATTGAGCAAAATCTTGGCTCTCCTGCTTCATCCGGGCGCTGTGCCGGGCCTCGTATTCTGGCGTTCCGCGATCACCCGCTCTCGTCGTCGGCGCGGTCGGCAGCTACCAGCTCGCGCACGAGCGGTGCCACCTCGGTGCCGTAAAGCTCGATGCTGGTCATCAGTTTCTCGTGGGAGAGCGTGCCGAGGCTGTATTTGAGGTCGAAGCGGGCGAGCCCCAGCCTCACCGCCGTGGCGGCGATCTTCGTGGCCACGGTCTCGGGTGAGCCCACGAACAGGGCGCCGTCCGGGCCGGCGTCGTGTTCGAAGCGCTCCCGGGTGACCGGACCCCAACCGCGCTCGCGGCCGATCCGGTCCTGCATGGCGGCATAGTGCGGCCACATTTCCTCGCGGGCCTGGGCATCCGTCACGGCCACATATCCCGGGGAGTGCTCGCCGATCGGGCGGGTCGGCTTCTCGAACTGGGCCAGCGCACGGTGATAGAGCTGGACCAGTGGCACGAAGGCCAGCGGCGAGCCGCCGATGATGGCCAGCATCAGCGGCAGACCGTAGTGCGCGGCGCGCACGACGGACTGGGGGCTGCCGCCCACGCCGATCCAGGTGGTGAGGGATCCGGATTCGGTGGGCGGGAACACCCGCTGGTTACGCAGGCCGGCACGGGTTTCGCCCGACCAGGTGATGGGCTCCTCCTTGAGCAGCTCGGTGAAGAGGTTGAGCTTTTCCTCGAACAGAAGCTCATATTGCTCCAGCTCCAGGCCGAAAAGCGGGAACGACTCGGTGAAGGAGCCGCGACCCAGGATGACCTCGGCACGCCCGCTGGAGACCGCGTCGAGGGTGGAGAAGCGCTGGAAGACGCGCACCGGGTCGTCGGAGCTGAGAACGGTGACCGCAGACCCGAGACGGATGCCGGTGGTCTGCCCGGCGATCGCGGCCAGAACAACCTCGGGGGCGGAAACGGCGAAATCTTCCCGGTGGTGCTCACCGATCCCGAAAAAGTCCAGGCCGACCTGATCGGCCAGCACACCCTCGGCCACCACGTTGCGCAGCGTCGCCGCCTGGGACAACCGGGCCCCGAAGACGTCAAAGGTAACGTCACCGAAGGTATCCAGCCCGAGTTCGAACTTCTTTTTCATCTGGTGCGTGCTCCTCGCCGTGGTCGGTACGTCCGACAAACTCTATGCAAATGCATTCAAATGCCAAACCGCGGCCGTCCCGGGAATATTCCGAGCCCGACCTGAGGTTCGGGGCGCTCCGCTAGGGAGGGGGCCGCCGGCGAGCCGGCGCGAGGGGCAGAATGGGGTCAGGCGCCACCATCCGGTCGCCCCGGCGACAGGAGATTTCCCATGACCGAACACGAACTCATTTCGCTCTGGACCCGGGCCCGTTGGCACATCATCATGTCCCAGCTCGCTCCGACCTTCCTACTCACGGCGCTCGTGGCCTTCCTGTCCCTCGGCCTGGCGGAGGCCGAGCTGAGCGTGCGCATCGCGGCCGCGGGCATCCTGCTGGCCTCAGGCATTCTCGGCGCGCTCGCTCAAATCGCGTCCGCGAACGAAGGGCTCGCCATCGTGGCTGACCTCTGCGCGCTGCCCGCGAACAGCGCCCTCGGGCGCGGCGTCATCGCCTCCGCACCGTGGATCAACGTCGTGCGCTTCCTGACCCCCGCAGTCTTCGTGGTCGTCTACATCGCCCTTTTGGCGGCCCTGTTCTTACCGTTCGCTTAGCCACTCACCACCACATCTCGTCAGTATCGGAATGCGGACCCCAAGATGTGGTGACGTTGAGGCACAGGGTGTGAGGTCAAATGCACAAACCCGAAATTTTGGGCCATCAAGCGCACTGGCGCCGAGGCTCCCTCCGACGCAGTGCGGATCCGTGCCGCCGTCTCCAGCGCCGAGATCGGCAAGGCGCAGCGCGAGGGCGAGCTACACATCCACGACCTCGACATGCTGGCCGGCTATTGCGCCGGCTGGTCGCTCCGGGTGTTCCTCGACGAGGGACTGATTGGCTGGCTCGACAAGGTCGAGTCCACTCCCCGGGGCATTTCTCCTCGGCCCTCGCGCAGATCGTCAATTTCCTCGGCACCATGCAGAGCGAGTGGGCCGGAGCGCAGGAGTTCAGCTCCTTCGACTCCTACCGGGCGCCGTTCACCAACCTCACGTTCGACTGGGTCTGCCCGGAGTACCTGCGCGAGCAGGTGACCGTGATCGGCGAGGTCGAGCAGGACTTCAACCACGGCGACCTGGCCGAGGAGATGGCCGTGATCAACCGGGCGTCTATCGACGTGATGACCGCGAAGTTTGGCACTCCTTATTTCCAGAACTTCATTCCAGGAGACCACCGGAAACATGTACAACCTGGAGGCTACCCCGGCGGAGGGCACCACCGACCGGTTCGCAAAGGACGATCGGAAGCGCTTCCCGGACATCCTGCAGGCCCGAACCGAAGCGAACCCGTACTACACCGACTCGTCCCAGCTGCCGGTGGGCTTCACCGACGACTCGTTCGAGGCCCTCGACCGCCAGGACGAGCTGCAGAGCAAGTACACCGGCGGCACCGTGCTGCACCTGTACATGTCGGAGAAGCTCTGCACGGCCGCGGCCTGGCGCGAGCTCGTCCAGCGCTCCCTGACGACGCACCGGCTGCCGTACATCACGGTTACGCCGTCGTTCTCAATCTGCCCCGACCACGGCTACCTGGCCGGCGAGCACCCGACCTGCACGGTCTGCGGCGGCGTCTGTGAGGTGTGGACCATCGTGATGGGCCACTTCCGCCCGGTCAGCTCGTTCAGCATCGGCAAGAAGGGCGAGCGCGAACGATCTGCAGATCGCGGGACTTGTGGCACTGTCCACCTGCGGCTGGCTGCTGGCCAAGCGTCACGGCCTACTCGACGGGGTGGTCTTCTCGGGTGGGGAGCCCACCCGGCACGCACGACCGTCGACCCGATGATCATGCCCCCCGGAGAAGTCAGGGGCTCAGCGCCACGCTCACCGCCCTGGGCGTGCGGGAACACGTGCTGCAGACTGTGCGGGCCGAAGGTGCCCGCCCCGCGTTCGCGGCGCGGCTGAAAGCCCACCCGGAGCAGCTGGGCTAGACGGCGTCCCGGTAGACCCACCGGCGGTTCAGGCGCACGAACCGGCTGATCTCGTGCTGCTGCGAGGAGACGCCGCCGGACCGGCTGTGCGCGGTGAACTCCACCACCCCTTCGGTGTCGAACGGGCCGCCCTGCGCGGTCCGTTCGATCTCGAGGCGGAGCCAACGCACGTCGGCGTCGAGTTCCACCACCTCCGGGCGGGTGAGCGGATGCCACGTCGTGAGCAGGTAGTCCGGCTCCCCCACCGCGAAGGCCGCGTACCGGGACCGCATCAGCGCCTCCGCGGTGGGCGCAAACGCGTCCCCGCGGTGGAACCGACCACAGCACGCGGAATAGGGGTTGCCGCTCGGGCAGGGGCACGGTCGAGGGCGCTGCGGGCGCTCTGCGGGGATCGAAGTCTCGGGCACCCCTCCAGTATCGGGCAGCGTCCGGGCCGCCGGAACCCGGTCGGCTCGGTCTCGTACTCGCGTTCTGCCGACCTGTTCGACCGCAGCGTCGCGGTCACCTCCCGTGCCGGGTTCGTTCTGTGGCTCCCGTCGCTCGGGTGTCGGCCGGACTCGGGGCGATACTCGCGGTGCGGGCAACCGGTGGCGGGACGGTCGGGGCGAGGTGGTCGGCGACCCGGTTCCGGGCCAGGTCGGCGGCCTCCGCCAGGGTTTCGGCTCCTCGAACAGGTGTGTGGCGCCGGGCAACAGGGTACGGCCCGGTACCTGCCGGTCCGGCTCGGGTGGGGAGATGACGGTTTGGGAATGCCGGGCGAAGGAGCCTAGAGTCAGCCCACCATGAATGACATTGCGATCGGCAGATACAAGCACTACAAGGGTCACCTCTACGAGGTTCTCGGCGTGGCGCTGCACTCGGAGACCGAGGAACAGCTGGTGGTCTACACCGCCCTGTACGGAGAACGCGGGCTGTGGGTGCGCCCCTTGGCCATGTTCACGGGAACCGTCCGCATCGACGGCGCAGACGTTCCACGCTTCGCCCTGATCGACGGCGCGTGATCACCAGCCCCCGCAGTCGCGTCAGAGGGCCCTCCGCGAGGATCCATCTGATCGATACATTTCATGCGAAGTTCACTGATGAGCTTTTCTGCCCCACATAACCAGAACAGGCCCCGACCGAAGTCGAGGCCTGTTCCATATTTTCGGTACGTTGTGCTACTCGGTGGATCCGAGGGGATTCGAACCCCTGACCCCCTGCATGCCATGCAGGTGCGCTACCAGCTGCGCCACGGACCCAGAATGTGTTTCGCAACGTGCCCGAAACAACTTCTCTAGGCTACTACATGATTAGCCTGCTGCTGACCACCGCTACTCGGCGGCCTTGTGGGCAGGCAGTGCGATGGGAATGACGGGGCAGTCTTTCCACAGACGTTCGAGCGAGTAGTACACGCGCTCTTCCTCGTGGAAAATGTGCACGACGAGATCGCCGAAGTCGACGAGGACCCAGCGCCCCTCGGCACGGCCTTCACGACGCAGCGGTTTGTGGCCAGCCTCGGTCATCTTGTCTTCGATCTCACCGGCGATGGCCACCACGTTGCGCTCGGAGCGGCCCGTGACGATCAGGAAGATGTCGGTGAGAGGCAGGGGATTGGATACGTCGATTGCGACGAGGTCCTCCCCCGCTTTCGAGTCTGCGGCGGCGGCGGCCACCTGGAGGAGCTCGAGAGCATGGGCAGAAGCGGTCATCGAATGAATCCCTGAGTTAGTGAAAGCGAAATGGATGGCATTAGAAAATCTTGAGGACGTAGCCGGCCACGATCAGGGCCAGCACGCCGAAAGCGAGGACGCCTGCGGTAACGGTCAGGACGGCCGGAACGGTCAACCCGCGCTTTTTCGGTGGAGCCATGACTCCCCGGGTCGAAGCGTGCGTGCTGACGGCGCGGCTCGCACTGACCGGGGCGACGTCGCTATGGTGTCCACCCTCGTCGAGCTGGTCGAGCATCTGATCCATGTCCGACGAGTCGAAGACGTTCGGCAGGGCTCCGGTGGAACCGAGGCTGCGGGGCAGGTCGATCGACCCGGTGACCATGATCTCGCCGGTGCGCATGAGCGGGCCCGACGAAGATCCGTGGTGCGGGATGGACGGCAGGATCAGGGCGTTGGTCGTGGTCGGAATGCCGCCGGCGCTGATGCCGCGAGCCACGATCTGGTCGAACGGTTCGAGCTGTGTCACGCCGGGAACGTGGTCGTCAACCTCGTCGCGGGCCAGCGACCAGTGTCCGACCGGCGGGTGGAGCACTCCGGGTCGGGACTTGACCTTCGTGCGCGGGGAGGCCTCAATCAGGAACTCGACGGGCGGCGCCACCTTGGCGGGGGCCACCGGAACGTGCAGCGCGTCGATGGCGAAGGGGTGCGCAGCCGTCTCGGGCACGGGTGCGATCGGGGCAGCGGGGAGCGCCGACTCGGTGTGGGAGTTGTGCTTCAGCAGGAATTCGCCGGAATCGCCGGTCTGTGCGGTCTGAAGCGCGCGCAGCTCACGACGGGTCAGGGTGCTGTGGTCCTGCGCGTGGAGAACGCTGCGCGTGCCGTCGACGGCGCGAGGCGCGAACGCGGACGGTGCGGCGGGATACTGCTGGGCGGCGTGCTGCTTTGCGGAAAGGGCATCCGTCACCGGAACCGGTGCCTGATCCACCGGTGCCGGTTCGAGCGGCGCCGGAGGCGCAGGTACGGCGGATTCGCCGGCGACGACCTGCTCGTTCCGACTAGCCAATGCGCGGGCTTGTCGCCGCGTCAGTGGCTGTGGGTCATTACCCAACGTCATGCCACACTCCGATACAGATGATGCTTTGAGATGTACTGGACAACCCCATCGGGGACCAGATACCAGACCGGGAATCCCCGATTCACACGTTCCCGGCAGTCCGTGGACGAGATGGCCAGAGCCGGGACCTCCAACGAGCTTACGTCCTGGTCGGGCAATCCCGAAATACTGAGCTCGTGTCCCGGACGACTCACAGCCACGAAATGGGCCAGGTCCCAGAGCTCCTGAACATCTTTCCAGCCCAGGATCTGCCCCATCGCGTCGGCACCCGTGATGAAGAACAGCTCCGCGTCCGGGCGTTCGGCGTGCAGATCCCGCAGGGTGTCGATCGTGTACGTGGGCCCGGTTCGGTCGATGTCGACCCGGCTGACGGTGAACCGGGGATTGGAGGCGGTGGCGATGACCGTCATGAGATACCGGTGCTCGCTCTCGGTCACATCTGCCTTCTGCCACGGCTGACCGGTGGGAACGAAAATGACCGTATCAAGGTCGAAGCTCTGAGCCACCTCGCTGGCGGCCACAAGGTGCCCGTGGTGAATGGGGTCGAACGTGCCGCCCATCACGCCGATGCGCGGTGGGCGGGCCCCGGGATTATCGATGGGTGACGCTTCCGATTAGTGGTCGCTGCGCGCGCCGCCGTGGGCGTCGGCGTAAGCCTTCGCCTTGGCCTGGTGGCGGTTGGCGACATCCCGGTAGGACCAGACGACGAAGCCGAGCGCGGCGAAGACCACGAGTGCGATCACTCCGTAGAGGAAGATCGGCATCGGCAAATCGACGAGCCCGGCCTCAGCCAGCACAACGGTCAGGAACGACATGGGATTCTCCATTCAGGGACACACAAGGCACAGTGATACGCCGCGGCTCACAGTCTAGCGGGGCTATGCGCGCACCTGGCCGGAGCCACGCACGATCCACTTGGTGCTGGTGAGCTCGGGCAGACCCATCGGCCCGCGAACGTGCAGTTTCTGGGTGGAAATGCCCACCTCGGCTCCGAAACCGAACTCGCCGCCATCGGTGAACCGGGTCGAGGCATTGACCATGACCGCCGCGGAATCCACTTCTCCGAGGAACCGGTCGGCGTTCACGATGTCGTTTGTGATGATCGACTCCGTGTGCCCGGTCGAGTAGCGACGGATGTGCGCAATGGCGTCGTCGAGGGAGTCGACGACCGCCACGGCCAGTTCGAGGCCCATGTACTCGGTGGACCAGTCCTCCTCCGTGGCCGGCACGGCCGCGGGGAAGATCTCGCGCACGCGGTCGTCGCCGTGCAGGGTAACGCCGGACTCCGTCAGCTTCGCCAGAACGGCCGGCAGGAGCCGCGCGGCCGCGGCCTCGTGCACGAGCAGAGTCTCGAGGGCGTTGCAGACACTGGGCCGGTGCACCTTCGAGTTGTGCACGATGTCGACCGCCCACTCCGGATTCGCCGACTCGTCGACGAAGATGTGCACGACGCCGGCCCCGGTCTCGATCACGGGCACGGTCGACTGGGTGACGACAGCCCGAATCAGGCCGGCGCTCCCCCGCGGGATCAGCACGTCGACAAAGCCGCGGGCCTGCATCAGCTCGGTGGCACCGGTACGGCCGAACGGGTCGATGGTCTGCACGCACGCCTCGGGCAGGCCGACCTGCCTGATCGCGGCCTGGAGCAGGGTGACGAGCACCCGGTTGGTGTTCTCGGCGGCCGATCCGCCCCGCAGGACGACGGCGTTGCCGCTCTTCAGAGCGATGGCGGCTATGTCCACGGTGACGTTCGGGCGGGCCTCGTAGATGACGCCGACGACACCGAAGGGTACACGTACCTGGCTGATTCGTACGCCGTTGGGCAGGCTGGAGCCGCGCACAACCTCCCCGACGGGATCGGTGAGCAGGCTGATCTCGAGCACGGCGTCGGCGAGGGCGTTAATGCGCGCCTCGTCGAGGCTGAGGCGGTCGAGCATGCCCTCGGAGAGGCCATTGTGCGTGCCGGCGGCCAGATCCAGGGTGTTGGCGGCCAGAATCTCCGCAGCGCTCCCCCGCAGGGCGGCGGCGATCCCGTGCAACGCCTGGTTCTTCAGCCCGGTCGACGTCGTGGCCAGAGTTCGGGCGGCGGTTCGGGCGGCTTCGAGGATCGGGGTGATCTGAGGTGAGTCGGTCTGCAGCATCCCGGTAGTTTAGGCCAGAGCGGGTTCGAACCAGGTTCCGACCGGGTCGCCGCGGAGTGCCTCGGCAACCAGACCAGTCGAGGTGAGCAGCACGGCAGTGCCGGCCTCCGCCGCGATCCGTGCGGCCGACACCTTGGTGTCGGCACCCCCGGTGCCCACGCCGGAGCGGCTGCCGCTGAGCTCGACACCGAGCATGGGATCGCCGCAGGGGACGTGATCGATGCGTTCCGCGCCCGGCAGGTGCGGCGCGCGCGTGTAGAGGGCGTCGACGTCGCTGAGCAGGACCAGCAGGTCGGCGTGGATGAGCGTGGCGACCAGGGCGGCCAACCGGTCGTTGTCGCCGAACCGGATCTCGTGGGTGGCGACCGTGTCGTTCTCGTTGACGATCGGCAGGATGCGCAGACCGAGCAGGCGATCCATCGCCCGGTGGGCGTTGCCTCGATGCGAGGGGTTTTCCAGGTCACCGGCAGTGAGCAGCACCTGGCCGGCGACGATGTCGTACCGGTCGAGGCTGTCCTGGTAGCGGAAGATGAGCAGGTTCTGGCCCACGGATGCCGCGGCCTGCTGGGTGGCCAGGTCGGTGGGGCGCTCGTCGAGTTGCAGGTAGGGCATGCCGGTGGCGATGGCCCCGGAGGAGACGAGGACGATCTCCACTCCGCGCCCGTGCGCTTCGGCAAGGGCATCGACGAGCGGGATGATCTGTGCGATGTTTGCGCCGCTGATCGAGGAGGAGCCGACCTTCACAACGATGCGCGCGGCCGACGCGACCTCGTGTCGGCCGAGTGCGCTCACAGAAGCGCTCGGCCGGGCGCGGTGGGCATCGGCTCGAACCAGGTGCCACAGGAGCCGCCGCGGAGGGCCTCTGCGGCCAGGCTCGTCTCAGTGACGAGAACGGCCGTTCCGGCGGAGGCGGCCAGGCGGGCCGCCCTCACCTTGGTGTCCGCCCCGCCGGTGCCCACGGTGCCGGCACCCTTGTTCGCCCCGAACTCCATGCCGTCCAGTTCCTGGTCGAACCCGATAAAGTCGATCGGTTCCGCACCGGGCAGGTGCGGGGGCTTAGTGTAGAGCGCGTCGACGTCGCTGAGCAAGAGCAGTAGGTCGGCGCGGATGAGCACCGAGAGCATGGCGGCGAGCCGGTCGTTGTCGCCGAATCGCAGCCCGTAGGTCGCGACCGTGTCGTTCTCGTTCACGACGGGCATAATGCGCAGGTCCAGCAGCCGGTTCACCGCGCGGCGGGTGTTGCTGCGGTGCGGCTCGTTGAGTAGGTCACCCTCTGTCAGCAGCACCTGCCCCGCGGCAATGCCATAGCGGTCCAGAGTCTCCTGGTAACGGGCCGTGAGCACGTTCTGACCCACGGATGCCGCGGCCTGTTGGGTGGCCAGGTCGGCCGGCCGCTCGTCGAGGTTGAGGTAGTCCATGCCGCTGGCGACGGCGCCGCTCGACACCAGGACAACCTCCACGCCGCGATTGTGGGCCTGGGCCAGGACCTCGATCAGAGGTACGATCTGCTCGGAGTTGTCGCCGCTGATCGACGAGGAGCCGACCTTCACGACGATGCGCCGGGCGGAAGCTACCTGGGCGCGGGAGCGGTGACTCATTCGGCCCCGCTCTCCTTACGAGGCGACACCGGGACTGAACCGTCGCCCGTGAGAGTGTCGCCGTTGTACTCTTCCTCGCCGGTCGACCACATGCCGGCCTCGCGCTCTCGGATCAGTTCGGCGCGTGCGGCTGCCTTGGCGTCCATCCGTCCGAAGTACTCCTCTCGGCGCTCGTTGCTGGTGCGTCGCTTGGAGTCGTCAAGGCGGGTGTCGGTGCCACGCGGGGCCGTGATCAGTTCGGCCGTGGAGGTGAGGGTGGGCTCCCAGTCGAAGACCACGCCGTTGCCGGGCCCGATGATGACCGTCGAGCCGGCGATCGCGCCGGCCTTGAACAGTTCGTTCTCGATGCCGAGCTTGGCCAGGCGGTCGGCCAGGAAGCCGACGGCCTCGTCGTTCTTGAAGTCCGTCTGCTGCACCCAGCGCTCGGGCTTGGTGCCGATGATGCGGTAGATGTTGCCGAACGACCCACCCTCGACCTTGACGACGAAGCCGCTGTCGTCGACGGCCTTCGGGCGGATCACGATGCGCGGCTTGACGGCCTGCGCCGCGGCGGCCTCGACCCGTCCGGCCTCGACGGTCTCGGCCAGCGCATAGTTGAGCTGCTTGAGACCCTCATGGCTGACGGTCGAGATCTCGAACACGCGGTAACCGCGCGCCTCGAGGTCGGGCTTGACGAACTCCGCGAGCTCCCGGCCCTCGGGAACGTCGATCTTGTTCAGGGCGATCAACTGGGGGCGGTCGAGGAGCGGCTTCTGGCCGTCGGGCACCGGGTAGGCGGCCAGTTCGCCGAGAATGACGTCGAGGTCGCTGAGCGGGTCACGGTCAGGGTCGAGTGTGGCGCAGTCGAGGATGTGCAGCAACGCCGTACACCGTTCCACGTGACGAAGGAATTCGAGGCCGAGGCCCTTTCCCTCGCTGGCGCCCTCGATTAGGCCGGGCACGTCGGCGACGGTGTAGCGCACCTCGCCGGCATCCACGACGCCGAGGTTGGGGTGCAGGGTCGTGAACGGGTAATCCGCAATCTTGGGCCGGGCCGCCGAGATGGCCGCGATCAGGCTGGACTTGCCGGCCGAGGGGTAGCCGACGAGCGCGACATCCGCCACGGTCTTGAGTTCAAGCTGGATGTCGCCTTCCCAGCCGTAGGTGCCGAGCAGGGCGAAGCCGGGGGCTTTGCGTTTGAGCGAGGCCAGGGCCGCGTTGCCGAGCCCGCCCTGACCGCCAGGCGCCACGACGATACGGAAGCCCGGCTCGGTCATGTCGGCGAGTTCGTTGCCCTCGGCGTCTTTGACCACGGTGCCGAGCGGGACGGCCAGCTCCATCAGCTCGCTGCCGAAGCCGGCGCGGTGGTCACCCATGCCGGGGCCGCCGTTCGCGGAGCTGCGGTGCGGGGACCGGTGGTAACCGAGGAGGGTCGTCACGTTCGGGTCGGCGACGAGCACGATGTCACCACCGCTTCCGCCGTTGCCTCCGTCAGGGCCGGCGAGCGGCTTGAACTTCTCACGCTTGACGGAGACACAGCCGTTCCCTCCGTTGCCTGCTCGCAGGTGGAGAGTGACGTGGTCAACAAACGTGGCCATGGGGGTGCCCCTTTCAGGTGGCAAAAAGCTCAGTGGTGCGTAAATCATTGGTGCTGTGCATCTTGTCGTGCGGGTGCCGTAAAACACGCAAAGGGCGAGCCGAAGCCCGCCCTCACGCTTACCGATCTGGAATGCCTAAGCGGCAGCCACCACGATGTTGACGACCTTGCGGCCGCCCTTGGCGCCGAACTCAACCGAGCCGGGCTCGAGAGCGAAGAGCGTGTCGTCGCCACCACGGCCGACGTTGACGCCGGGGTGGAAGTGGGTGCCGCGCTGACGGACGATGATCTCGCCCGCGCTGACAACCTGACCGCCGAAGCGCTTCACGCCGAGGCGCTGGGCGTTGGAGTCGCGACCGTTGCGAGTGGAACTCGCGCCTTTTTTATGTGCCATCTGTTCTGCTCCTCAGGGCCTAGGCGATGCCGGTAACCTGAACGCGAGTGAGCTCCTGACGGTGCCCCTGACGCTTCTTGTACCCGGTCTTGTTCTTGAACTTCTGGATGACGATCTTCGGACCGCGGAGATCGTTCAAGACCTCGGCCGTGACCGTGATCTTGGCCAGTGACTGGGAGTCAGAGGTGATCGTGTCGCCGTCGACGAGAAGCACTGCGGCCAGCTCGACGTTGCCGTCCTTGTTGGCTTTGATTCGGTCCATCGTGACGATGGTCCCGACCTCTACCTTTTCCTGCCGCCCACCGGCGCGCACAACTGCGTAAACCACGTTACGTACCTATCTCTGGGGAGCCGTGAGGCCCCGTGATGGAAAGTTACTGCCTTAAACACGCCAAGTCGGCCCGTCGCTCTCAGAAAACCTCGGTGATCGCGGGGGCGAAAACCCGTCGCACACCAAAAGTCAACGTTAGCCGATCCTGCTGCAACGGTCAAACCGAGGCCGGATCATAGAATCGGGTGATGACCGTCTTGATCGACAAGCCGATGTGGCCCGCGCATGGCACCGTCTGGTCCCATCTTGTCAGCGATTCGTCACTGGCCGAACTGCACGCTTTCGCGGCCCGCAACGGAATCCCCCGCCGCGGCTTCGACCTGGACCACTACGACGTACCCGCCCACCGCTATGACGCCCTCGTGGCCTCGGGGGCGCATCCGGTGGACAATCGGGAACTGGTTCTCCGGCTCCGCGCAAGCGGCCTGCGTGTGCGCGGCCGGGACCGATCGGGCAGCGGCTCTCTCCCAGAGTCCTGATCGGGGCCCGAAGCGCTGCCTCGCCGGTTGAAAGAGACCGGGCGACCGGCGACGCCCAGCCCCGTGGGCTGTGCGCCGCCGGTCGCCCGATCGACTCGATTCATTCCTGCAGGGATTCTCGTTACTGCTGGGAATCCGGGGCCGTGGTCATGATCGGCTGGGCCGACCCGGTGGATCCGCCGGCCGTCGTCACCCGCCGGCTGCGCGAACGCCCCTGGCCCGGCTGCTTGGGCTCGGGCAGGGCGTCCAGCACCGAGTCCAGCAGCTGGTCGGTGACCTGCTTGCTGACCGTGCGGCGGCTACGGGAGGACTTCTTGACCGGGATGTCCAGGATGGCGACGGGCTCGTCGTCGTCGGGCGTTGCGGCCTCGAGCGCGGCAGGTGCCTCGACCGGGGTCTGCTGCGCCTCCTGAACCGGGGTTTCCGGGGTCACGATGGGCGCTGCGTCCCGCTGGCGGGGAAGGGAGGACGCCCTACGGCTGCGGCGTGCCGACGGTGCAGACGTCTCGGCCGCGACTGCCTCGTTCACGGCCTCCTCGATCGGGTTGGCTTCGGCGGCCGGGTTGGCTGATGCGGCGGTCGCCGCGTCGACAGATGACCCGTCGACTGATGCCGCGGGGGCGGCCGCCTTCTCCGCGGGAACCGATTCCGGCTTCGCCTCAGGCAGGGCGATGATCGGGATCGAGCCGGTCAGGGCGCGCGGGATGGTGCGGGCGGCGATCAGGGCGAGGGCGTGCTTGGCATCCTCGGTGATGCCGTGGGTGCCGTGTCCGGACTTGCCGGCATCGGCCTGAGACGCGTGCGCGGCTGCGGAGTTGGTACCGTTTCCGTTTCCGTTTCCGCCGCGGTGCCCGTTGTCGCCGCCGGAATTGGTGCCCGACTTGCTGCGCGGGCGACGCTCCATGGCCGGCTGAGCCGTCTGGCGGTGCTTGAGCACCGGGTCGTGGTGGATGACGATGCCTCGGCCGGCGCAGGCTTCACAGTTCTCGCTGAATGATTCCAGGAGTCCGAGACCGAGCTTTTTGCGGGTCATCTGCACAAGCCCGAGCGAGGTAACCTCGGCGACCTGGTGCTTGGTGCGGTCGCGGCTCAGGCATTCGAGCATGCGGCGCAGCACGAGGTCGCGGTTGGTTTCGAGGACCATGTCGATGAAGTCGACGACGATGATGCCGCCGATGTCGCGCAGACGCAGCTGGCGAACGATCTCTTCGGCAGCCTCGAGGTTGTTCTTCGTGACGGTCTCCTCGAGGTTTCCACCAGAGCCGACGAACTTGCCGGTGTTGACATCGACGACGGTCATGGCCTCGGTGCGGTCGATCACGAGGGAGCCACCGGACGGTAGCCAGACCTTGCGGTCGAGGGCCTTCTCGATCTGCTCCGAAATACGGTACTCGTCGAAGGCGTCGTTCTCGCCCTCGTAGCGCTCCACGCGCTCCACCAGGTCCGGTGCGACCTGGCGCAGGTAGGCCTCGATGACCTCGCGGGATTCCTCGCCGGAGATGACCATCTTCTGAAAGTCCTCGTTGAAGACATCCCGCACGATCTTGATCAGAAGGTCCGGTTCGCTGTGCAGCAGGGCCGGTGCCTGCACCGTGTCGACCTGCTTGGCGATGGACGCCCACTGCGAGGTGAGCCGGTTGACGTCGAGCGTGAGCTGCTCGTCGGTGGCACCCTCGGCCGCGGTGCGCACGATGACCCCCACGTTCTCGGGCAGAACCTCCTTGAGGATCTTCTTCAAGCGCGCCCGCTCGGTGTCGGGCAACTTGCGGCTGATCCCGTTCATCGAGCCGTTCGGCACGTAGACGAGGTAGCGGCCGGGCAGTGACACCTGGCTGGTGAGTCGCGCACCCTTGTGCCCGATCGGGTCCTTCGTGACCTGCACGAGCACCTTGTCGCCCGGCTTGAGCGCGAGCTCGATGCGCCGAGCCTGGCTGCTGTTGCCGGAGTTCTCGGCGGCGGCCTCCCAGTCGACCTCACCCGAGTACAGCACGGCGTTGCGGCCGCGTCCGATGTCGACGAAGGCTGCTTCCATGCTCGGCAGCACGTTCTGCACCTTGCCCAGGTAGACGTTTCCGATCAGCGAGGCATCCTGATTCTTGGCGACGTAGTGCTCGACCAGCACACCGTCTTCCAGCACCCCGATCTGAATCTTGTTGTGCTTGGCCCGCACGACCATGACCCGGTCGACGGATTCGCGGCGGGCGAGGAACTCGGCCTCGGTGATCACCGGGCGACGGCGCCCGGCATCGCGGCCGTCACGGCGGCGCTGCTTCTTGGCCTCGAGGCGGGTCGACCCCTTGATCCGCTGGGGTTCGGTGATGAGTTCGGGTTCGCGGGGCGTGCGCACGCGAACAACGGTGTTCGCGGGGTCGTCGGATCCGGACCGGTTCTCGTCGCCGGTGCGCCGGCGGGCGCGACGACGAACGGTCGACAACTCGTCGCCCTCGTCGTCATGGTCCTGACGGATGTCCTGGCCGGTGTCCTGGCGCGCGGTGTCGCGGCGCGCTCCGGTGCGGGCCGGTAGCGGCACGATGACCGGGGCCTGGAACACCAGCGAGGTGGACGGGCGGCGAACCACATCGGCGGTCGGGGTGGGCGGCGGCGTCGGTTCCACGGCAGCGTCCTGTTCTGAGTCGGGGGTTTCGCCGAACGGAGCGGCGGCTGCCGGCTCGGTCACGGCGTCGTCGGTGTGGACGCGGGGTGCCTGCGCTGCTGAAATCGGCTCGCGCGTCGCCGCAGCGACGTTCTGTGCGGCGTCATTTTGCTGCGCACTGTTGTTCTCAGGCGCGGCCTCCGGAACGGTCACCGGGGTGGCAGCCCTCCGCGAGGTGCGGCGGGTGCCGAACAAACCCTTGCGTTTTTTGATGTTTTCGTTGTCTTCCACCATCACTGGTGCGCTCCTTGACCAGTGTGGGCGACCGCGCCACCCATCCGGCTACTCTCTCGTGCGAGGATCACGCTTGCGCGAAACCCTCGGAAATCCTCTTCGTTCGCAACCGGCTCTTGGCTCTGGCTGCTAATACCTTTGGTCGTGGGACCAATGAATCTGGGCCTTTACGGCCCATTAAGACTTCTCTGGCGTCAACTTGAGCGCGGCCCAAGCGACTGTTCCGATTATCGCATGCATTCTCAGGAACACATGCGAGGCACATGACATAATTCAAATGTGCCCCACAACCCGCCCGTCAAGCGCCCCATCGGGCTCGCCATCTTCTTCATCATCGGTGGTTTGATCGCCCTCATCGCGGCTTTCCTCCTGACCGTCGACAAGTTCGCGATCCTCGAGGACCCGCAGGCCCAGCTTTCCTGCAACTTCAGTGTGCTGGTGGGCTGCAGCACCAACCTGGGATCGTGGCAGGGTGCCATCCTCGGTTTCCCCAACCCAGTGATCGGCTTGATGGCCTGGCCGGTAGTCATCACGATCGGCGCCGCGATCCTGGCCGGGGCGCGGTTAGCCCGCTGGTTCTGGATCGCGCTGAACGTGGGCGTCACCGGCGCCCTCGCGTTCGTGATCTGGCTGATGGCGCAGAGCTTCTTCGAGCTCGACGTGCTCTGCCCGTGGTGCATGGTGACCTGGACGGTCACGATCCCAATGTTCCTCGCCGTGACGCTGCACAACCTCACGGCGGGCAACCTCCCAGCGGGGCCGCACGTGCGGCGCCTGGCATCCGTCGCCTCCTCCTGGATCATCGTGATCACGATCGTCTGCTACCTGATCGCCGCCGTCATCGCCCAGGTCGAGATGGACTTCCTGAACCGCCTGTAATGGCGACCCTGCCCCCGTCCGGTTGAGACCCGGTGGTCGAGCTCCGGTGGTGGCGGCCGGAGGTTGCCGCTCCGGGCATCCGTGGCGGTTGCTAACTTCGGAGATTTTCGCGACACGCCGCTCACACGGGCTGGGGTGACCCGGTCTTTTCGGACGGGGTCTGGTTTCATTACAGGCGGCGAGTGTGAGTTTGATGAGGCGTTCGGTGGGTGTTGAGTAGCCGAGAGTTTGGTGCAGGCGAACGTTGTTGAAGT
>NZ_PJJU01000026.1:0-27740 GCF_002929635.1 Cryobacterium sp. M25
TTCCTCAGCGAGATCGTGCAACAAATCGGCTCCCCCCTGCTCGAAGAACGCCTCCAGGCGGCCATCGAAGCAGAACTCACCATGAGCGACCCGAGCTAAGCATCCGCCGCCGGATATCCGGCTCCCCAGGTCGACCAATCGGCCACTCCCCCATTCACCTGCGCAGTCACCGGCGTACGCCGGAGAACGAAAGAGAATTCCATGTCAGTTCTACAGATCATCGACCTGCACGTCAGCGTCTGGACCGACCAGGGCACCAAGCAGATCCTGCACGGGGTGAACCTGACCATCAACGAGGGCGAGATCCACGCCATCATGGGCCCGAACGGCTCCGGCAAGTCCACCCTCGCCTATACGATCGCCGGTCACCCGAAATACACTGTCGACAGTGGCTCGATCCTGCTCGACGGCGAAGAGGTCACCACGATGACCGTGGACCAGCGCGCCCGCGCGGGCCTGTTCCTGGCCATGCAGTACCCGGTGGAGATTCCCGGCGTCACGGTGACGAACTTCCTCCGCACCGCGAAGACCGCGATCGACGGCAGCGCGCCGCCCATCCGCAGCTGGATCAAAGATGTGCGCGAGTCGATGAAGCAGCTCCGCATGGACAAGTCCTTCGCTGAACGCAACGTGAACGAGGGCTTCTCCGGCGGTGAGAAGAAGCGCAACGAGATCCTGCAGCTCGAACTGCTGAAGCCCCGCTTCGCGGTGCTCGACGAGACCGACTCCGGCCTCGACGTCGACGCGCTCAAGATCGTGTCGGAGGGTGTGAACCGGGCCAAGGAGCACACCGGCCTGGGTCTGCTGCTGATCACGCACTACACCCGCATCCTGCGCTACATCAAGCCGGACTTCGTGCACGTCTTCGTCGACGGCCGCATCGCCGAACAGGGCGGCCCCGAACTCGCCGACCGCCTCGAAGACGAGGGCTACGATCGCTTCCAGAGCGCCGACGTCGCCCGATGAGCCTCGGGACAACCGCACTGCAGTCGGCGGAATCGACCCTGGGCGCGGCGCGGTTCGATGCCGTCCAGGAGGCCCTCAAGGATGTGATCGACCCGGAACTCGGCATCAACATCGTCGACCTCGGCCTGATCTACGATCTGGGCTGGGACGATGAAAACGATGCCCTGATCATTCACATGACCCTGACCTCGGCCGGCTGCCCGTTGACCGAGGTGCTCGAGCAGGAGATCGGCGTCAACCTGGACGGCATCGTCGACCAGTTCCGCATCAACTGGGTCTGGATGCCGCCGTGGGGCATCGACAAGATCACCGACGACGGCCGGGAGATGATGAGCGCTCTTGGATTCAACATCTAGCCAGCCCGTTGCCCCGATTCGGCTGAGTCTGACCGGGGCGTGCCGATGACCTATGTGATCGCCCTGCCCTGCGTCGACGTGAAGGACCGTGCCTGCGTCGACGAGTGCCCGGTCGACTGCATCTACGAGGGTGAGCGCTCGCTCTACATCCACCCCGACGAATGCATCGACTGCGGCGCCTGCGAGCCGGTCTGCCCGGTCGAGGCCATCTACTACGAGGACGACGTGCCCGAGAAGTGGGCCGAGTACTACAAGGCCAATGTCGAGTTCTTCGACGACATCGGCTCGCCCGGCGGGGCGGCGAAATCCGGCGTGTTCCAGAAGGACCACCCGATCATCGCCGCCCTGCCCCCGCAGGTGCGGCCCTGATCCTGCCGCGATCCTGAGCGCACCGCCGTGCCGGCTACGAGCGGATGCGGCGGTGCACCGACTGCGGCTTGAGGTAGACGTGCAGCCCCTCCAGGCCGAATTCGACGCCGAGCCCTGAGCCATGCCGCCCCGCGAACGTGGCGGCATGGTTTGCGGCGAAGAATTTTATCCCGATCGAGCCCGTGTCCACCCGTGACGCCACCGCGAGGGCGGCATCCTCGTCTGCGGAGAAGACCGTTCCTCCGAGGCCGAAATCCGTGTTGTTGGCGATCCCGATGGCCTCCTCGAGGCGGTCGTAGCGCAAAATCGACAGCACCGGCCCGAAGACTTCCTCCCAGGCGATCCGCATGCCGGGCGTCACGTCGGCGAACACGGTCGGCGTGACGGAGAAGCCCCGGTCGAACCCGCTGGGCACGTCGCCGCCGGTCGTGGCGCGGGCACCCTCCGCCCGGCCCGACCGGATGTGACCAAGCACCGTGTCCCCCTGCGCGGCGGTCGCGCTCGGCCCGAACACGGTTGCCGGATCCATCGGGTCTCAGATCGCGACGGGGTCGATCACCGGGGTGGTTTGCGGACGCGGGCGGCGGGCTGCAGCGCCGAGGGGGGAGTTGCGCGATTCCGACCTGGATGCGCTCGGCCGTGCCGAGCAGAATCGGCAGGTTGCGTTCGAGCTGGTGGGCGCGGCTGGTCGGCAGCACGATGCCGAGCCCGCCGACGACGCGGCCGTCAGCCTGGAAGTCCGGAACCGCCAGGGAGCAGGAGCCGAGGCGAACCTCCTCCGAGGCGAGCGCGAACCCCTGCACGCGGATCTTCTCGATCTCCCGGCGGAGCTGCTCGTGGTCGGTCTTCGTGAAGGCGGTGCGGGCGATCAGCGTGCCGCCGAGCACGGCGTCCTGCACCCAGTCCTCCTCGAATGCCAGGATGGCGCGCCCCATGGCGGTGGCGTGCATGGGCAGCCGGCCGCCGACCCGGGGGGCCTGCGGCACGCGCCGGGTGCCGTAGACGCGGTCGATGTAAAGCACGTCGGCCCCGTCGCGGATGGCCAGATGCGCGGTCTCCTGGGTGAGGCCGGAGAGGTCCTGCAGGTAGGGGGCGGGCCACGTCGCGCAGCTGCCGCCCCGCGTGCTGGCCGAGTTCCCAAAGGCGCAGGCCGATCTGGTTGCGGCCGCGGGCATCCCGCTGCACGGCGCCCCCCTCTTCGAGCTCGCCGAGCAGGCGGCACGGTGCTCTGTGGCAGCCCGCTCTCGGCGCAGATCTCGGAGAGCGACCGCGGTGAGGCGCTCTGCTCGAAGACGGCGAGGATGCTCAGCACCCGCGACGTCACGGATTGCCCGGGTGAGGATGTCCGACCAGCCACGTTCCCCCTTGGAAACGCTCGATCGCTTGCTCAGTCTACGAGCGTTCCGATCGGTGCGGCGGGGTGCGGCACCCCCCCCCCCGTTCTGTTGCCCCCTGAAGTCCCCCCACGTGCGGCAGATTGCGTTTCGGATAACGTGGAGGGTGTGACCCACACTGCCCGCGACCTCGGAATCTCCTCCACCCCAGCCGCCCGGCCCGGGCTGCACGCCTGGCGGAACGCCGTGTTCGCACTCTTCTTCATTGCCGGACTCGCACTGGCCACCTGGATGTCCCGCATCCCGGCCGTGCGAGACGGCCTCGAGCTCTCGACCGCGCAGGTGGGCATTGTCATCTTCGGTCTCTCGGCCGGGTCGGTGATCGGCCTGGTGGCGGCGGTCGGGCTGCTCGCCCGCCTCGGCGCCCGGCGCGCCGTGGTACTCGGCGTCGCGATCTCCTCGGTCGGGCTCATCACGGCCGGGGTCGGCACGAGCCTGCTGGGGTCCACCGAGCTGGTCTTCGCCGGGCTGGTCCTGGTCGGTTTCGGGATGGGCTCGGTCGACGTCATGATGAACGTCGAGGGGGCGGCGGTTGAGCGGGCGATCGGCAAGACGCTGATGCCGCTGATGCACGCCTGCTTCAGCCTCGGCACCGTGGTCGGCGCACTGGCGGGCGCGGGGGCATCCTTCGTCTCGTTGCCGGTGTTCTGGCACCTGGCCGGGGTTGCGCTTCTCGTGCTCGCCACGGCCGTCGCCGGGGTGCGGTATATCCCGGTGCGAGCGGAGCTCGGCGACGAGCCGGCGACGGGCGCGGAGCCGGGCGTCGCGCCGGGAACGGCGGAGGCCGGGCCGCGCCCTGCGCCGCCGTGGCGGGAGCGCCTGCGTGTCGGCCTGTCCGCGTGGGGTGACACGAGGATCCTCCTGATCGGCACGATCGTGCTGGGCATGACCTTCGCCGAGGGCTCGGCCAACGACTGGCTGGCCCTTGCCGCCGTCGACGGGCACGGGCTGAGCAACACGGAGGGCGCCATCATCTTCGGCGTCTTCGTGACGGCGATGACCGTCGGCCGCGTGTTCGGCGGGCCGATCCTGGACCGGTTCGGGCGGGTACCGGTGCTGCGCGCCTGCGCCGCGCTGGGCATCCTGGGCCTGGTGTTGTTCATCCTCGCGCCGAACGAGGGGCTGCTCTACACCGGCACGGTGCTCTGGGGTCTCGGCGCGTCACTCGGCTTCCCGGTGGGCATGTCGGCCGCCGCCGACGACACGCAGAACGCCGCCGCCCGAGTGAGCGCCGTCGCCATGATCGGCTATTTCGCGTTCCTCGTGGGCCCGCCCGTGCTCGGCCTGCTCGGCGAGGCCTGGGGCATCCTGAACGCCCTGTTCCTGATCCTGGCACTGATGGTTCTGGCGGGCCTGGCCGCCCCCGCCGCGCGCGAGCGCACCAACGCCCCCGCCGCCTAACGAATTCGACGGAGATTTTGGCGCTAGAGGCCGGTTTTGGGGCTGTTTCAAGCCGAAACGGCAAAATCTCCGTCGAATTGGTTCGGACCCGGGGCGCGGGAGGTTCGTCGAGGGTGGGCGAACGTATGCCGCGGCGCGGTTAGGCTCGAACCGTGCGCCTTGTGATTGCGAAATGTTCCGTCGACTACGCCGGGAGACTCAGCGCGCATCTGCCGCTGGCCACCCGCCTGCTCATGATCAAGTCGGACGGCAGCGTGCTCGTGCACTCCGACGGCGGCTCGTACAAGCCGCTCAACTGGATGAGCCCGCCGTGCAGCCTGGCGCTGTCCGAGCCCGATGACGACCAGACGGAGGCCGGCGTCACGGCCGTCTGGACGGTCACCCACGCCAAGACCGCCGACCAGCTCATCGTCAGCATCTACGAGGTGCTGCACGACTCCGCCCACGAGCTCGGCATCGACCCCGGGCTGATCAAGGACGGCGTCGAGGCCCACCTGCAGAAGCTGCTGGCCGAGCACATCCACCTGCTCGGCGACGGCCATATCCTGGTGCGCCGGGAGTACATGACGGCGATCGGCCCGGTCGACATCCTGGCGCGCGACTCCACGGGCGGATCCGTCGCCGTAGAGCTGAAGCGGCGCGGCGACATCGACGGGGTCGAACAGCTCACGCGCTACCTCGAACTCATGAACCGCGACCCGCATCTTGCGCCGGTGATCGGGGTTTTCGCCGCACAGATCATCAAGCCGCAGGCGCGCACCCTGGCCGAGGACCGGGGCATCCGTTGCCTCGTTCTCGACTACGACGCCATGCGCGGACTCGACGACACACAATCGAAACTCTTTTAGGGGCTGGCGGCCCGCGCGAAAGCGTATTACTCCTATTTTTCTTTAAATTCATGCGATGGATCGACTCCCGACCCCTAGTATTAGCCTGTGATTTCGACATTGACCCGCACGTGGAGTGCCATCATATTTGACCTTGACGGAACGATCACCGATTCCGCCCCGGCCATCACCAATGCCCTCGCCCGCACCTTCACCGTGCTGGGCCGCCCGGTTCCCGCGGACGCGGAACTTCTGGCCTACGTGGGGCCGCCTCTGCTGGCCGCTTTCCGCGAGTACGCCGGCATGACACCGGAGGAGGCAGCCGAGGCTGTCGCCGTCTACCGCGCCGACGACCAAGGCAAGCACCTGCTGGACACCGCCATCTTCCCGGGCGTCGCCGGGCTCCTCGAGCGCATCCACGCGGCGAAGATCCCGATGGCCGTGGCCACCAGCAAAACCCAGCACAATGCGATCGCGGTGCTCGAGCACTTCGACCTGGCACAGTACTTCACCGCCATCGTGGGCTCCACCGACACCGAGACGCGCAGTTCCAAGGCCGACGTCGTGGCGGAGGCCCTCGAGCGCCTCGCCGCCGCCGGTGCCGACCTCAGCCAGCCCGTCATGGTCGGTGACCGCCGGTACGACGCGGAAGGTGCGGCCGCCCACGGCGTGCCGGCCATCCTCGTGGAGTGGGGCTACGGCTCCCCGTCCGAGGCCGCCGAGGCGACCGCGACCGTCTACTCCGCTGACACGCTCGGCAAGATGCTACTCGGCTGACACCCCCTCTCCCTGCCCCCACGAGAAAGCACCCCCGTCTCGAAACGAGGGTGCTTTTTCCGTATCCACGCGGACTCCCGCGCCAACTCCGGCGCGGACTCCGGGGTGGCTAGATGATGGCGGCGCGCAGGGCGGCCGCCGCGGCGGCCGGGTCCTCGGCGCCGTAGATGGCGCCGCCGGCGACGGCGACCCGAGCCCCGGCACGCTGCACGGAGGCAATGGTGGCGACGCTCACACCGCCGGCCAGGGAGAACGGAACCCGGGCGGTCTCACCCTGGTTGAGCAAAGTCGAGAGCGAGAAGCCGGGCTCCGCCTGCTCGTCAAGGCCGGCGTGCATCTCGACGAAGACGGCGCCGAGCTTTGTCACTTCGCGGGCCCGCGTCACCTTGTCGGCGACGCCGATCAGGTCGACGACGACGCCTTTGCCATGCTTCGTGGCCGCGGCGACGGCCCCGACGATGGTACTGTCCCCGGCCGTGCCGAGCACGGTCACCAGGTCGGCGCCGGCGGTGAACGCCAGGTCGGCCTCGAGCTCACCGGCATCCATCGTTTTGAGGTCGGCGAAGACCGTCTTGTCGGGGTGAGCGGCCTTGATGGCGGTCACGGCACGCAGGCCCTCCGCCTTGATCAGCGGGGTGCCGAGCTCGATGATGTCCACGTAGGGTGCAACCTTCGCGGCCAGCTCGAGGGCCGCATCCGTGGTGAGTACGTCCATGGCGACTTGAAGCTTCATGATGGTCTTCTTTCCGGTTTTGGTGACGTCTGGTGAGGTCTGATAGGTCTGAGTGAGTGAAAAGCGTTATTCGAGGTTGGCGTGGCGCGGCCACAGCTCGTCGGCCGTGGCCCCGGATGCCTTCCACAGGCTGTGGAAGATCGCGTCGCCAAGCACGACGACGGTCTGTTCAAAGAGCGCGCCCGAGTACTGCAACGACCGGAGTTCGTCGTGGTCCTGCTTCTGGGCGGCCGGCACGACCACGGTCACCGCGGCCAGCGCGGCCAGCGGGGAGTCCGGTGCGGTGGTGATCGCGATCACCCGGGCACCGGATGCCGCGGCGGTCTCGGCCGCGCGCACGACGGCGGCCGTCGCGCCGGACCCGCTCGCTACCAGCAACACGTCGCCGGCCGCGATCGCCGGGGTGGTGACCTCGCCGACCACGTGCACGTCGAGCCCGAGGTGCATCAGCCGCATCGCGGTCATGCGCAGGGCCAGGCCGGACCGGCCCGCGCCGAGCACAAACACGCGCCGGGCTCCCCGCAGGGCGGCCGCGGCCTGGTCGAGGGTCGGGAGACCGGCCGTGTCGTCGGTGCTGTTCCTGCTGTTCCTGCTGTTCCTGCTGTTCCTGCTGTTCGTGGTCGCCGTCGTCAGGAGCTGGCGCACGATCCCGGCGTTCTCGGCCGCGATGGCGGCGAGCGATTCGGTCACGGTCAGTGTCACGGGGGTGTCGGTGCAAGAAGGCATCCCCTTATGGTCCACTCTTTCGGGCGGGCAGGAGGCCCACCGAACGGGCGGTGCACCTACCCGAACGGATGGCTGAACGCACCCCCGGTAGGCTGCTGAGGTGAATAGTCAGCGCCCAGCCCCCTCGATCGAGCCGTTCGACTCCCGTTCGGCCGCCGCCGAGCGCGCCCGGGTCGTCGCCGACCTGACCGACACGCAGGCGACCACGCTCGAGTCCCTGCTCGCCGTGCTCCGCTCCCGGAACACGAGCGACGCCTCGGCCCGGCAAACCGCGATCGACCTGGCCGCGACGGCGATGGTGGCGCTGCGCGCCGTCTCCGACCTCGACCGGTCCCTCACCGAGGAGCCCGTTGCTCGGGCCTTCGAACGCCTGCGCGACGACCTGCGCCCGCTCGTGCGCTTCGGCGACCTCGACGTGCAGTTCATCGAGCCGCCCGTGAACGGCCGGGCCCTGCCCGGCGAGGTGGCCCACGCCGCCCGGGCCATCGTGCGCGGCGCGGTCCTGGCTCTGGTCGAGCAGGCCGGGGTGGCCCGCGTGCGCGTGCACTGGGACTGCGACGGCAGCAACCTTTTGATCCACATCCGCGACGACGGCTCCGGCGACCTCACCCCGGACAGCCCGAGCGTCAGCCGGTTGACGAGCCGGGTGGCCGCACTGAACGGGACGCTGCGGCTGGAGGCGACGACCGGCTGGGGGTCCGAAATGACCGTCACCCTCCCCCTCGACGTGCCGCTCGCACCGCTCACGGCGGCCGCCGCGTGGGGTCTGAGCCCGCGCGAGAAGGGCGTGCTCGAGCTGGTCGCCTCCGGCGCCCGCAACCGGGCGATCGCCGAGACGCTCTCGATCAGCGAAAACACGGTCAAGTTCCACGTCGCCAACCTGCTGCGCAAGGTGGGTGCCTCCACCCGGGCCGAGCTGGCAGCGCTCTCCCGCTGAGCCGCCGCTTCCGTGCGAAACTGGCCATCGCGCAGCATCCGTTCACACCGACGGATGCCCGCCGAGAGGACACGCCATGGACGCCACCGAATGGGACACCCGCTACCGCCTCGCCCGTGAGGCACAGGCCGGCCAGGCCGGACGTCTGTGGTCGGCTCTGCCGGCACAGATCGTGCAGGACACCGTGAGCCCGTTCCCGCCGGGGCGTGCGCTGGACCTGGCCACCGGCGACGGTCGCAACGCGATCTGGCTGGCCGGCCACGGCTGGACGGTCACGGCGGTCGACTTCTCCGCCGAGGCCGTCGGCCAGGCCGAAGCGCACGCCGCCGAGGCAGGCGTGTCGGTGGACTGGCAGGTCGGCGACGCCACAACCTGGGATCCGGCAGGCGAAAGCTTCGACCTGGTCACAGTGATGTACCTGCACCTGCCCGAGCCCGCCTTGCGCGCCGTGCTGGCCCGCGCCGCCGGGTGGCTCTCCCCCGGCGGGCACCTGGTCGCGCTCGGGCACGACCAGACCAACCTCGCGACCGGGGCTCCCGGACCAGGCGATCCGGCCATCCTCTACTCGCCCGAGCTGCTGCGTTCCTGCATCGACCCCGCAAGTCCGGGTGCCTCCCGGGTAGTGCGCTGCGAGACCATCCGCCGCGACCTCGCCACCGACCCGGAGGCCCCCGGCGACGGCGGCGCCGCCACGTTCGCCTTCGACACCCTGCTCGTCGTCAAAGTCTAATTACCCCCTGGGGTATGCTGAAACCCCAGCGCACATGCCACAAGGAAGCCCGATGTCCACCAATCCGGATGCGCCCGCGCCCGTGACCCCGGACGCCCGCCCCGTGCCCACGCCCGCCGACCACACGCCGCTGCAGCGCACGGTCGTGCGGGTGCTCATCGCAGGCCAGATCCTCGGCGGCATCGGCATGGGCGCGACGCTCTCCCTCGGCGCCCTGCTGGCCGCGCAGCTCTCCGGCTCCAGCGCCTGGTCGGGCATGGCCGCCACCATGAGCACCCTCGGCGCCGCCCTCGTGGCCGTACCGCTGGCCCGCCTGGCCCAGCGCCGCGGGCGCCGCCGCTCCCTCGCGACCGGCTCGCTCATCGCCGGCTCCGGCGCTGTTCTCGCCATCACCTCGGTCGCGGTCGACATCTTCCCGCTGCTCCTGCTGGCCCTGATACTCCTCGGCGCCGGATCGGCCACGAACCTGCAGGCCCGCTTCGCCGCCACCGACCTCGCGAGCACACAATTCCGGGCGCGCGACCTGTCCATCGTGGTCTGGTCGACGACCATCGGCGCCGTGCTCGGCCCGAACCTGTTCGGCCCCGGCGAGGTCGTGGGGAAGGCCATCGGCCTGCCCCCGCTGACCGGTGCCTTCGCCTTCTCCCTGATCGCCACGGTCGGCGCGGCCGTCGTCTACACGGTCGGACTCCGCCCCGACCCGCTGCTCACCGCCCTCGCCGCACGCGAGGTCGACCCCGCCGGCGGCACGCGGCGCGGCGGCCTGGCCATCGTGCGCGTCAACCCGCAGGCCCGCTTCGCAGTGGTCGTGATCGCCTGCAGCCACGCCACCATGGTCGCCCTGATGTCGATGGCCCCGGTGCACCTGCGCGACCACGGCGCCACCCTGACGCTGGTGGGGCTGACCATCAGTTTCCACGTCGCCGGCATGTACGCGCTCTCGCCCGTCTTCGGTTGGCTGGCCGACCGGCTGGGACGGATACCCGTCATCCTCATCGGCCAGAGCCTGTTGCTGGTCTCGCTGGCGATCTTCTGGCTGGCCGGGGAGTCACAAACTGCCATGACGGTGGGGCTGATCCTGCTCGGACTGGGCTGGTCGGCATCCGTCGTCGCCGGCTCGGCGCTGATCGCCGAGGCGGTGGGCGTGCACGACCGCGCCGCCCTGCAGGGTTTTTCCGACCTGTCGATGAACGGGGCCGGTGCCCTCGGCGGAGCCCTGGCCGGCCTGATCCTGAGCGCGATCGGCTACTCCGGGCTCGGGCTGGTCACCATGGTGCTCGCGGGCGTCATCGTCGTCTGGTCTGCCGTGCGCGGCACCACGGCCCCGCTGGTCGTGCGTTAACCGGGTCAGTCCTGACGATTGGTTATTTCACTGCGGCAGGTCCGAGTCGACCGCACCGCGTGGGCGCTTTCCGCACAGCTGGCATCCCGCCCTCGGTGTCGAACCAATTCGACGGAGACTTTGTGCTGAGAGCGCTCTTTCCGACCGTTTGAACCCGATTTGGCCAGAATCTCCGTCGAATTCGTTCGGGACGGAGGTGCTGCGGGGCCTCAGACTCGACAGACGCAGGGGCTGGAACGCTGGCCGACCCCCTCGCTGGCCGACCGGCCAGCTAGCGAACGGATGCCGGCGCGGGCTGCCGCCCCGCGGCGAGCGCGAGCAGCGCCGGAATGCCCACCGGCTCCTCCGCCAGCAGCGGCACCACCGCGAGCCGCGGGGCGCGCTTCTCGTGCACGTGCTCGAGCTCGGGGAGCTCGTTCCGGGCCCGCGCGAGCAGCAGCGGGTTGGTCGGCGCCGCCGCGGCGATCGAGTTGTTCACGATCCACGCCCACGGGGTGATGCCGGCCCGCTCCAGGTCGGCCTGCAGCTCCGCGGCCTCGAGCACGGGCGTGGTCTCGGCGAGGGTGACCAGGATCACCTTCGTCTGCTCCGGGTCCTGCAGCCGCATCATCGGCGTCGTCAGACGGATGCCGTCGCCCAGCTGCCGGGTGACCTCGCGGTGGTACGACCCGGTCGCATCCAGCAGCAGCAGGGTGTGGCCCGTGGGCGCGGTATCCATCACGACGAAGGTGCCCTTCGCCTCCCGGCTCACGCGGGAGAAGGCCTGGAACACGGCGATCTCCTCCGTGCACGGCGAACGCAGGTCTTCGCGGAGCATGGCTTGGCCCTGCGCGTCGAGGTGAGCGCCCTTCGTGCGCATGACCCGCTCGGTGTAGTTGGCGATTTCGACGGCCGGGTCGATCCGGGACACGGTCATATTCGCCAGCCCGCCGGCCAGGGTGTCGTCGAGGTGCGCGGCCGGGTCGGTCGTGGTGAGGTGCACGGGCAGCCCGCGTTCGGCGAGGCTGACGGCGATCGCCGCCGCGAGCGTGGTCTTGCCCACACCGCCCTTGCCCATCAGCATCACCAGGCCGTGGCCGCCGGCCTCGATCTCGTCGACGAGAGCCGAGAGCGGGGCCCCCGGAGCGACCGTGGCGATTCCGGTGCCCGGCGTCGGGACGACTTCAGGCTCGAGCAGGCTGCGGAGCGCGGCCAAGCCGACCATGTTGGTGCTCTTCAGCCCCACGTAGTCGGTGGGCGCGGTGCGCAGCCCCGCGGGCATCGCGGCGAGCGCCTGCTGTTCGCGCACCCGGATGGCGTCGAAGAGCGGGTCGGCCTCGGCGGGCGTGCCCGCATCGGCATCAGAAAGCGTTGCCGGTCCGGCCGGCAGGATGCCGTTGACCACCAGGTGCTGACGCTGCATGCCGATGGCAGCGAGTTCTGCCTGGGTGCGGGCGGCCTCCCGCAGGGCGCCGCCCTGGGCGCGCGCCACGAGCACCAGCCGGGTGCGGGCAGGGTCGGCGAGGGCGGCCACGGCGTCGGCGTAGACGGCACTCTGCTTCTCGAGGCCGGAGAGCGGCCCGAGGCAGGACGCGTCGCCCGTGCCCTCGGTGAGGAAGTCGGTCCACGACCCGGGCAGCTGCAGCAGACGGATGGTGTGCCCGGTGGGGGCCGTGTCGAAGAGGATGTGGTCGTACGCGGCCGTCCACGCGGCATCCGTCAGCAGGTCGGTGAACTCGTTGAACGAGGCGATCTCGGTGGTGCAGGCACCCGAGAGCTGCTCCTCGATCGAGGCCATCTCGGCGGGCGGCAGCAGGCCGCGCACCGGGCCGACGATGCGTTCGCGGTACTGCGCGGCCGCCTGCTCGGGGTCGATCTCGAGGGCCGACAAGCCGGGCACCGCCGCGATCGGCGTGACCGTGTTGCCGATGGTCACCCCGAAGACCTGACCCACATTGGAGGCCGGATCGGTGCTGACCAGCAGCACGGATGCCCCGGACTCGGCCAGACGCACCGCGCTCGCGCACGCGATGGAGGTCTTGCCGACCCCGCCCTTGCCGGTGAAGAAGAGGAAACGTGGGGCGTCGTCGAGGAAGCGCAGGGTCGTCATGATCGGCCCTAGCAGCAGCAGCCGTTGCCGCAGCAGCCGGCATCGGCGCCCGCGGTATTTTCAGTGAGCTCGGTGGCCGTGGCGCTACCGGACCCGGCCATGGCTAGCAGCCGCACCGTTCCCTCCGGCTGCACGGCCGCACGGTGACTGGCCGCGCCGGTGTCGACAGCCGCCACGTCGGTCCAGCTCGCGAGCTCGGCGCGGGTCGGGTAGCGGCCGGTGAGCACGGTGGCTCCCCCTACGAGCGTGACGGGCAGGCCCTCCTGGCCGACGGTGTGCAGGAACTGGCGGGCCACCTCGTTCTCCACGAAGGCGAGGGGCTCCTGGGCCAGGTTGAATCGGGCAATGTCGCCGCCGTTCGCGCGGGTGAAATCGAGGTCCGCGGAGAAGGTGACCAGCGCCTGGTCGACGTCGACTCCGCAGATGCCTGTGCCGCAGCACAGTCCCGGTTCGAAAATCTCGATGTGTGCCATGGGTGACCATCTCCTAGACCGGCATCCAGAAGGGACGACTTGTCCGTGATGACGGTCCTCCCAGTATATCGACGCTTATCGATATTTGGCGACCCGTTTGCGTTAGCACCGGCTCCCGTTGCGAGCGCGGGAGTGGAAGACTGACTGCGGGCGCCTCTGCCCTGTTCATCATTCAACCCGAAAGGCATGCGATGACCGACGCGCACGACGCCGCAGACCTTCTCCCGCTGCTTCTCGAGCAGGAACGTGTCATTCAGTTCGACTCCTTCGACGTGGGCGACGCCTGGGCCGTCGGGTCGCGGCTCGTGGAACTCGGCAACGCCCGGCGGCATCCGATTGCGGTGTCGATCATGTTCGGCGACCAGCGCGTCTTCCATGCCGCCCTGCCCGGTGCCTGCGCCGACAATGACGCCTGGCTCGAGAACAAGTTCCGGGTGGTGCGGCGCTTCGCCAACTCCTCCTACGCCGTGGGCATGCGCTTCCGAGCGAACTCCCGCGACTTCAGCACCGACTCGAACCTCGACCCGAACACACACGCCGCGCACGGCGGCGCCTTCCCCCTGCGCGTACGGGGCTCTCTCATCGGCGTCGTCGGCGTCTCCGGGCTGGCCCAGCGCGATGACCACGACCTTGTCGTCGAGGCGCTCGAGGAACACCGCCGCACCCACGGCTGACCGGCAACGGTCTGGCCCGCACCCGACTCCCCTGCCCGGGCTGCCCCGTCCCGGGCCCCGTCCCGCAGCCCTGTCCCGCAGCCTGCCCGGATGTGAAAGTCTGGACCGAAGCCCCTGACCTGCTTTCGTTGGAGTATCCGTGACCGCCGCACCTGTCCGTTCGATCCCGCAATTCGACGCGGGCATGCCCGACGACCGCATCACCCTGCGGTTCATGGCTGTTCCCGCCGACGTCGCCGCTTCGGGTGCGACCGTGGCCGCGGGCAGCGTGCTCGAGTGGATTGACAAGGCCGCTTACGCCTGTGCGGTGGGCTGGAGCGCCTCCGACACGGTCACCGCCTACGTCGGCAATGTGCACTTCACCCGGCCGATAAAGCCCGGCAACCTGGTCGAGGTGCACGCCCGCATCATCCACACCGGACGCACGAGCATGCACGTGCTTGTCACGGTCGAGACCACGGATGTCCGCGCCCGGGAATACAGTCCGGCGACCCACTGCATCCTCGTCTTCGTCGCCGTCGACGATGCCGGGAAGCCGCAGGAAGTTCCCTTGTGGGTGCCCCACTCCGACGTCGACCGGGAGCTGCAAGAGAACGCGACGGCCCGGCTCCAGCCGCGCAAGCGCATCCAGACTGCTATGCGCTCACAGGAATATACCGATGACAGCACCACGCCACGCACGGTGTTCCGGTTTTTGGCCGACCCCGCCGACGCGAACTGGGGCGGCAACGCCCACGGCGGTACCGTGATGCGCTGGATCGACGAGGCCGCCTTCGCTACGGCGGCGGCCTGGAGCTCCGTCGCGGCCGTGGCCGTCTACTCGGGCGGCATCCACTTCTACCGGCCGATCCACATCGGGCACATCGTCGAAGTGGATGCCCGGCTCATCCACACCGGCAAGCGCAGCATGCACATCAGCATCCGGGTGCGCTCGGGCAGTCCACGCACGCCGCACGATTTGCACCTCACGACGCAGTGCATGAGCATTTTCGTCGCACTCGGCGCGAACGGGCACGCCGAGTCGGTAGAGCCACTGACGCTGATCACCCCGGAAGACAAGCGGCTCGACCAGCACGCCCGGGACCTGATGGAATTGCGCGCGCCGCTGGTCATGATGCCCGTTGACCACCTGCGCCTGCCGTGACCGGCGCGCCCTCACGGCCCGAACGAATTCGACGGAGATTTTGCGCGAATCGGACCTGAATCCTACGAAAGAGCGCTTTCACGCCAAAATCTCCGTCGAATCGGTTCTACACCGGCTCCGGGGAACCGACGGGTCACTCCTGGGGGTCGTTCGCGTGCTCGGCGGCTGCGGCCAGTGCGGCGCGCTCGCTCTTCGAGAGCCGCGCGACGTAGGCGCGCTTGAGTTCGGCCCAGCGGGGCATCGAGACCTGGTGGGCAGGTACCTGCTTGTCGGAACCGGTGGGAGTGGTGCGGTCGGCCATGGTACTCAGCGACGCTCGCCGATTGGGGCGGCGCTCGGCGCGGACTGGCGGGACAGGAACGCCCGCTTCAGGGACGCCCAACGCAGCAGGGAAACGTAGTGGGTAGCGGTGGATCCGGATGTATCAGCCAATGGTTCTCTCAGTCTCAAACATGGTTTGAACGGCACGCCGCTGAGCCTGGTTCTATAGAAGAGCGATCGAGATTGTCACGGTAGAACATCGGGATCTGTCACGGTTGAGTATCGAGATGAAGACCGACCCACCGCCATCAGTGGACGGGATCGCAATTCACCATTATACCGCGTCGCCTCTCAGGTCCACTATCTCTAGCCCGGCATCCGCCCAGACGTTCGGGCTAGAGTCGGCCGAATGCAACCGCCTCGCCCTGACGCCGACACCGCCGCCTCGACCCGGATCGCTCCGTCGACCGCACCGGGGAACGCGCCGTTTGCGGGCTTCGTGCAGGTGCGCGGGGCTCGGGAGAACAACCTCCGGAACGTCGACGTCGACGTTCCCCGGGACGCCATCGTCGCCTTCACCGGGGTCTCCGGCTCCGGAAAGTCGTCGCTGGCGTTCGGCACCATCTTCGCGGAGGCCCAGCGCCGGTTCCTGGAATCCGTCGCGCCCTACGCGCGTCGGCTGATCCAGCAGGGCCACACCCCGCAGGTTGACGAAATCACGGGGCTGCCGCCGGCCGTGGCCCTGCAGCAGCGCCGGGGTGCGCCCAGCTCCCGCTCGAGCGTGGGCACCCTGACCACCCTGTCCAACTCGCTGCGGATGCTGTATTCCCGGGCGGGCATGTACCCGGCGGCTGCCCCACGCCTCGAGTCCGACTCCTTCTCCCCCAACACCGTGGCCGGCGCCTGCCCGCAGTGCCACGGCCTCGGCACGGCGCATACCGTGACCGAGGCAACCCTCGTGCCCGACCCTGCCCTGAGCATCCGTGACGGCGCCATCGCGGCCTGGCCGGGCGCCTGGCAGGGCAAGAACCTGCGGGACATCCTGATCACCCTTGGCTACGACGTGGACACCGCCTGGCAGGACCTGCCGCGCTCTGCGCGGGACTGGATCCTCTTCACTGAGGAACAGCCCGTGGTGGAGGTCACCCCGCAGCGCGACCGCATCGCCAAGCCGTACCAGGGCCGATTCTGGAGCGCGAAGAGCTACGTGCTGCACACCCTGGCCGACTCCAAGAGCCAGAGTCAGCGGGAGCGCGCGCTGCGTTTCGTCGAATCCGGCCCGTGTCCGCTGTGCGACGGCAGCGGTCTCACGCCCGCGGCCCTGGCGGTCACGGTGGCCGGCCGGTCGATCGCCCAGCTCAACCTGCTGCCGCTGACCGGGCTCGCCGAGCTGCTTCGCCCGACGCTCCGGGCGAGCGGCGCCGAGCGCAACGCCGCGCCTGGTACCGCGAAGCCGCACGCCGCGGAGCCCACGGAGGCCGCCGTGACCCTCACCCGGGACCTGCTCGCCCGCATCGAGGTGCTGCTCGAACTGGGCCTCGGCTACCTGAGCCTCGGGCGCGCGACGCCCACCCTCTCCCCCGGCGAGATGCAGCGCCTGCGCATCGCCACCCAGCTGCGCTCGGGCCTGTTCGGCGTGATCTACGTGCTCGACGAACCGTCGGCCGGGCTGCACCCGGCCGACGCCGAACCGCTGCTGCTCGTGCTGGAGCAGCTGAAGGCATCCGGCAACTCGGTCTTCGTCGTCGAGCACAACATGGACATCGTGCGCCGCGCCGACTGGGTCGTCGACGTGGGCCCGCTGGCCGGGGCCGGCGGCGGCGTCGTGCTCTACAGCGGACCCATCGCAGGTTTGGCCGATGTGTCGGAGTCGGTTACCCGGCAGTTCCTGTTCCCGGCCGCGCCGGAGCCGGCCGCGCCAGCCACGCCCCAGCCCGACGCGCCCCAGCCCGCGGCGCTGCGCACACCAGAACGCTGGCTGGGCCTGCACGGTGTCACCCGGCACAACCTCCGAGGCGTCGACGCCGGCTTCCCGCTCGGTGTGCTGACCGCGGTGACCGGCGTGTCCGGTTCGGGCAAATCCACCCTGGTCAGCCAGGTTCTGGCGGATGCCGTGCGGCTCGCGCTGCATCCGGAGTCCGACGCCGCCGTCGCCTCTGATCCGACGGCAGCCGCAGGCGCCGTCGACGACGACGGCGACGACGGCGAACGCGGCGACCCCGAGCCGCGGGCGCGGGTCGACCGGATCACCGGCCTGGAGGCCGTGGACCGCCTGGTGCGCGTGGACCAGAAGCCGATCGGGCGCACTCCGCGCTCCAACCTGGCCACCTACACCGGGCTCTTCGACGCGGTGCGCGCGACCTTCGCGGCCACGGACGAGGCCCGGAAGCGCGGCTACGGCGCCGGACGGTTTTCCTTCAACGTGCCCGGCGGCCGCTGCGAGACCTGTCTCGGAGAGGGCTCGGTGAGCGTCGGGCTGCTCTTCTTGCCCGGCAGCTACACGCCCTGCCCGGCCTGCCTTGGCTCGCGCTACAACCCGGAGACCCTTCAGGTGACCTATCAGGGCAAGTCCATCGCCGACGTGCTCGGCCTGAGCGTCGAGGAGGCCTCCGGCTTCCTCGCCGACGTGCCGGCCGCTGCCCGCAGCCTCGCCACCCTGCGGGAGGTCGGGCTCGGCTATCTGCGTCTCGGCCAGCCGGCCACCGAGCTCTCCGGCGGCGAGGCCCAACGCATCAAGCTCGCCACCGAACTGCAGCGCGCCCGCCGCGGCCACACGATGTACCTCCTCGACGAGCCGACCACCGGACTGCACCCCGCGGATGTCCGCCTTCTCCTGGCCCAGCTGGGCCGCCTCGTCGACGCCGGCAATACGGTGATCGTCGTCGAGCACAACCTCGATGTGGTGGCCGCCGCCGACTGGGTGATCGACCTGGGACCGGCCGGCGGAGATGCGGGCGGGCAGATCGTGGCGACCGGAACCCCGGATGCCGTCGCGCGGCACCCGCACAGCCGCACCGCGCCTTACCTTGCCCGCCGCTTGGCTGATCGCTAGTTCGGTGACGCAAGTGCCATAGATTGGGAGGCGTACGTGTCGGCGCGAAGGAGCACTCATGACTGGTTGGCGGATCCGCGACTTTCACTCGGACGACCTCGATGGCATCCTTCGCCTCTGGGAAGAGATCACGGCCGCCAAGACGGAGCCCGTCTACGGCCTGTCCGAGGTGCTGGCCTCCTGCCAGAAGGATGACGCCGTGGTCGCCCTTGCCGGCGACGAGGTCGTCGGGGCCGCCGTGGGCCGCGCCGCCCACGCCCAGGGCTGGGTCGTCTTCCTCGCCACCGCGCAGCGCTACCAGGGCCGCGGCATCGGCACGGCCCTGCTGGCCGCCCTCGAGAAGAAGATGTCCCGGCACGCGTTGACCAAGCTGTCCGCGCTGATGCCCGAATCGGCCACGCGCGTCGACGCCTTCGTGAAGCGGGGCTTCGAGGTCAAGCAGCACCTGCGCTACTTCGAGCGCCACATCCCGGTGCAGCGCGAGGAGCTGCGGTCGCTCAGCGAACTGGGCGGGCGCATCCTGCCGCGCGATCTCTGGGAGGGCGTCGGCGGCATGCGCACCGAAAAGGAGCTGCTCGAACGAAGGCTCGTCATGCCACTGGCCAAACCCGACATGGCCGAACAGTACGGCGTCGTGCCACCGAAGGCGGTCGTGCTCTTCGGGCCTCCCGGAACGGGCAAGACCACCTTCGCAAAGGCCATCGCGTCGCGGCTGGAATGGCCCTTTGTCGAGGTCTTCCCCTCGCGGCTCGCGGCTGACCCCAAGGGCCTTGCCGGTGCGCTTCGGGAGACCTTCCTGAAGATCTCCGAGCTGGAGCACGCGGTCGTCTTCATCGACGAGGTCGAGGAGATCGCGGCGCAACGCGGCGGCGAGCCACCCTCGGCGCTGCAGGGCGTCACCAATGAGCTGCTGAAGATCATTCCCGCCTTCCGCGAGCAGCCCGGCCGGCTCCTGGTCTGCGCCACGAACTTCATCCGCGCCCTCGATTCCGCCTTTCTCCGGCACGGACGCTTCGACTACGTCATCCCGATCGGGCTTCCGGATGTCGCCGCCCGCCAGGCCATCTGGGAGCGCTACATCCCCGAGGGCAGGAAAAGCACGGTCGACCTGAGCGCGCTCGTCACCGCAAGCGACGGGTTCTCACCAGCCGACATCGAGTACGCCGCCCGGCGCGCCTCCCAGCAGGCGCTGGAACGCGCACTGTTCGAGGGGGAGGACGAGTCGACGCCCGGCGGCCCGGGCACCGAGGACTACCTGGTCGCGATCCGGTCGACCCGCACCACCGTGTCGGCCCAGGTCGCCAGCGAATTCCTGGAGGACATCGAGCGGCTCGCCCGGCTCTGAGCACGAGGTGCCGGGCAACGGACACCGCGCCAGGCCGGCAGCCTCAGGCCCCGAGGCCCCGTTCGGCGCGGCCCGATTCCTGGATGAACTCGGTCAGGGTGGCCTCGATCGTGGCATACGACCAGCGGTACGCGGCATCCTCGTCGCGCGCGAACAGCGCCTCGGCCAGCTGGTTGTGCCGGTGGGCCGACGGCGGCGTGTACTCGGTGATGGTGAAGCGCTTCTCCTCCTCGCGCGTGCGGAGGAGCGCCGCGACCGTGCCGGCGAAGTGCCCCATCACGCTGTTGCCGGAGGCGATCAGGATCAGGGAGTGGAACTCGATGTCGGCCTCGAGGAACCCGCGACCGTCGCCGGCAAGGTCAGCCGCGACCATGCCCTCGGCTGCCGCCCGCACCGCGTCCAGCTGCTCGGCGGTCATCAGGCGCGCGCTCAGTCGGGCGGCCACAGGCTCGATGCCGAGGCGCAGTTCGAGCATCTCGCGCATCTGGGTGAGATAGTCGGTGCCGCGTCCGCGCCAGTAGATGATCTGCGGGTGCATCAGGTCCCAGGAGGTGCGAGGCAGCACCTGGGTGCCCACCCGCTGCCGCGGCTCGACCATACCCAGCGACTGCAGCACCCGCAGTGCCTCGCGCAGCACGGAGCGAGAGACCGCGAATTCCTCGCTGATCACGTCCAGGTTCAGGATATCGCCGGTCAGGTATCCGCCGTCGACGATCTGTTGGCCCAGCGAGTTCACCACCCGCGCATGAAGCCCTCGCTCACGCCACACGCCTGCGCCCGCCCCACGGTTCATCTCAGCCTCTCCCTGCGGACTGGCCGCGCGCGTCGTCGCGACGTCGCCCATCGTGATCGTACCGGCGTTGGTCCCGGAGTCGCGATTCGTGTGCCACACTCAAATATCTGATTAATCAGATTATTGGACGATGAGGTCGCAGTGAAGCAGCCTCGGAATGGAAATTCAGATGATTCTTCCCTACGCGGCTCCAGTGGTTCCGATTGAACCGGCCGGCAGCGACCTCCAGCTCATCCTCGCCGCCCTCGTCGGCGTCGCGGTGATCATCCTGCTCATCACCTGGCTCAAGGTGCATCCGTTCCTCGCCCTCTCGATCGGCGCCGTGGGCGTCGGCGTCGGGGCCGGCCTCGCTCCCGCCGCCGCCGTCACGAGCTTCAGCGCCGGCTTCGGCGCCACCATGGCCGGCGTCGGCATCCTGGTCGGCTTCGGCGCCATGTTCGGCAAGCTGCTGGCCGACTCCGGCGGAGCCGACCGCATCGTCGACTCGCTGGTGACGCGCTCGAGCGCCCGCACCCTGCCGTGGACGATGGCCCTGATCGGCGGGCTGATCGGCCTGCCGATGTTCTTCGAAGTCGGCCTCGTGCTGCTCATCCCGGTGATCATCCTGGTGGCCCGCCGCAGCGGACTCTCGCTCATCCGCATCGCCATCCCGGCCCTCGCCGGCCTGTCCGTCATGCACGGCCTGGTGCCGCCGCACCCCGGTCCGCTCGTGGCCGTGACCACTCTCGATGCGAACCTCGGGCTCACTCTCGCGATCGGCGTGCTCATCGCCATTCCGACCGTCATCATCGCCGGCCCGATCTTCAGCCGGTTCGCGAGCCGCTGGGTCTCCGTGCCCGTGCCGGCCCTGTTCCTCACCAACGAGGAACAGGGTCTGGGCGAGAACGCCCGGCGCCCGAGCTTCCTGATCACCATCTCGGGCATCCTGCTCCCCGTCGTGCTGATGCTCGCCCGATCGATCGCCGACGCGATCGACCCGGGCTCCACCTCGCCTCTCAACGCCACGCTCGACTTCCTCGGCACGCCGATGATCGCCCTCGGCATCGCTGTGATCTACGCGATGATCGTCTTCGGTCGCGGTGGCGGCATGGACCGCGCCGGGGTCGCCAGGTCCCTCTCCGATTCCCTCCCGCCGATCGCGGGCATCCTGCTCATCGTGGGTGCGGGCGGCGGGTTCAAGCAGGTGCTCATCGACACCGGCATCGGCACCGTCATCGCCGAAGCCGTGGCCGGCAGCAGCGTCTCGGTGCTCGTGCTGGCGTGGTTCGTCGCCGCCCTGATCCGCGTCGCTACCGGGTCGGCCACCGTCGCCACCGTGACGGCCGCCGGCATCCTCGCCCCCGTCGCGGCCAGCCTGGGCAGCACGGATGTCTCGCTGATGGTTCTCGCCATCGGCGCCGGTTCGCTCTTCCTCTCCCACGTCAACGATGCCGGGTTCTGGCTCGTCAAGGAGTATCTCGGCACGACCGTCGGGCAGAATCTGAAGACCTGGACCGTGATGGAATGTCTGATCTCCGTGGTCGGCCTTGCCGGCGTCCTCCTGCTGAATATCGTGATCTAGCATGTTCGAGACTCAGCAGCCCGTGCTCGTGATCATGGGCATCTCCGGATCCGGCAAGTCCACCGTGGCGGGGCTCCTCGCCGGCCAGCTCGGCTGGGATCTCGAGGAGGGCGACGACCTGCATCCCCAGGCGAACATCGACAAGATGTCTGCCGGTCGGCCTTTGAACGACGAGGACCGCGCGCCCTGGCTCGACACGGTCTCCTCGTGGATCATCGAGCACACCATGGCGGGGGCGCCGGGAATCATCACCTGCTCGGCGCTCAAGCGCCGTTACCGCGACGTGCTGCGCGAGCACAACGTGATCTTTGTGCACCTGACCGGGTCGACGGACCTGATCGGGCGCCGGCTTGCGACGCGCCTCGACCACTACATGCCGACCTCCCTGCTCGATTCGCAGGTGGCCACACTCGAGGCGCCTGACGCCGACGAGCGCGCGATCTCCATCGACGCCGGCCGCGCTCCGGCCGAGGAGGCCGCCGAGATCGTGCGGCGGCTCGGGCTCACACCCCGGCCCGGCTCGTCGAGCCTGGGCGCGCGAGAACCGGGCAAGTCCTCGGTGCCGGGGTCGCGAGCGATTTCCTGATCGGGTCTGGCGAGTGTCGGCGGCATGAACTACACTCACAGAATCGAATAGATGTTCGAGAAAATCAAGGGAGCCACGCATGCCTCAGATCATTGACGCAGTCGTCGACGTGGAGCTGTCCGTCGACGGCGACCCGCGCGCGTTCATCTGGAACCGGTTCGAACACACCGTCATCGGCCAGCCGCAGGCGATCTTCACCCGCACCCGCTGGTGGGAGAATGCCGGCGGCGTGCCGTCCCGCATCGACACCGAGCTCTGGCGCCTCGATGCCTCGCGCGGCGACGAGGAACAACACCGCTACGACCTGCGCCGCGACACCGACGGGTCGTGGGTGCTCGCGCTCGACTGGGGGTGAGCCCCGGCCCGGGTGTCGCCCCGGACCGAGGCCGCTCCCAGCTGACGCCGATCCGCCCGGTATACCCTGAAGGGGCATCCACGGTGAGCGACAGGCCGACGGATGCCCAGACCACAGTTCGGACGGAGGCGGCAAGCTGCACACACGCGCTGCGATCTCCCTCCGTGATGGACGCCGGGTCTTCCACTCCGCCGTGCTCACGATGGCCGCGCTGCTGCTCTGCCTGCTCGCGGCGCACACGGCCGGAACCGGACACGGGCTGGCGCACGGACCGGGCAGCCTGTCCTCGGCCCCGACCGCTCCCGCTTCCTCATCAACAACAGCGTCAACAACCATGACCACTGCGATGACCGCCGACGCACACTCCGCGGCCGGGCACACCGCATCATCCGCCGCGCCTCTCGCTGCATCCCTCCCCGCATCCCTCACCGGCCCGCTGCTCGAGCGCATCGCGCCCGCGACCGCGACCGTGGTCGGCCTGTCCGCCGGCGCACTCGGCAGCGCCGACACCCACGCGATGTCCGGTCTGGCCACCCTCTCGATGACGTGTTCCCTGCTGCTTGTGCTGGTCGGCCTGATTCTGCTGGCACGGCGCCCGTCGGCCTGCCGTCGCCTGCTCGAGGCCGGCAGCTTCATCGTCGGCTCCTTCCGGGAGATTCCGCTGCACCTGCATCGGCCCCGCCTCACCCTGCTCTCCATCAGCCGCATTTAGGCCGAAACCCTCGCCAGCGCACCCCACCGGCCTGCGCGGCCCGGCCGCACCCCGGCCCCCGGTTTCTCACCCTTTTGTCAACGAATGGAACACCAATGCTCCGCACCATCCGCACCATCCGCACCTCGCTGATCGCCGCCGCCGCGCTCACCACGGCGCTCACCCTTACCGCCTGCGGCGACACGACCCCGGCCGCCGACGCCCCGGCCGCCGACGGACCCACCGCCACCGCGTCCGCCAACGCCAACGCCGCGGATGTCGACTTCGCCCAGATGATGATCCCCCACCACGAGCAGGCCGTCGCGATGAGCGACGACTTCCTCGCCAAGCACGGCACCGACCCGCGCGTCGTCGCCCTGGCGACCAAGATCAAGGCCGCCCAGGAGCCCGAGATCACCCAGCTGACCGATTGGCTGGGCGAGTGGGGCGCCGAAACGGGCGGCATGTCCGACATGAACCACGGCACCGACGGCATGATGAGCGAGGCCGACATGATGACGCTCGGCAACGCCTCGGGTGCAGACGCCGACCAGGTGTTCCTCGAGCTGATGATCGCGCACCACGAGGGCGCAATTGCCATGGCGCAGACGCACATCGACGAGGGCAGCAACGCCGACGCCCAGACCCTCTCGGCCACCATCGTCGCGTCGCAGTCCGCCGAAATCGCCGTCATGACCGACCTCCTCGCCGCGTACTGACCCATGACGACGGCCAGCAGAACCCTCCGCCTCGGCGGCGCCGCCGTGATCACCGTCGGCCTCGCGGCCGCGCTGGCCGGTTGCGCGCCCACTCCGGCTGCTCCGCCAACCGGCACGTCCGCCCCCACCACGGCGGCTTTTGAACACATTCACGGCCTCGGCGCCGACCCGTCCACCGGCAAGACCTACGCCGGCACGCACCAGGGCGTGTGGCAGGTCCCGACCGACCTGCTGCCCGACAGCTACCTGGCCGGCGCGCCGGAGGCCGGGCTCACCCAGCCCACCCCGAGCGATGGCCCGGCCTTCGACGCCATGGGCTTCACGGTGGCCGCGCCGGGCCTGCTGCTGGCCTCCGGGCATCCGGGCTCCGACGAGTCCACGTTGGTGGGCCCCAACGTGGGACTGATCAGCAGCGCGGATGCGGCAGCCACCTGGTCGAACGTCTCTCTCGCCGGCAAGACCGACTTCCACGACCTCGACGCGGTGACCCTGCCGCCGGGAGCCTTGCGCGTCTACGGCTACGACGCCGCCGCCGGCAGGGTCAGCATCAGCGACGACGATGGGGCCACCTGGTCGCCCGGAGCCGCGGTGGAGCTGCGCGACCTCGCCGCCGACCCGGCGACCGCCGACCGGGTCTTCGCGACCACCGAGAACGGCCTCGCCGTGAGCGAGGATGCCGGGCGCACGTTCGCGCTGGTCCCCGGCGCACCGATGCTGTACCTGATCGACGTTCAGGATGCCGCGGCCGGCGGCGGTGTCGTCGGCATCGACCCGGAGGGCGTGCTCTGGCACGAGGAGGCCGGAAGCGGAACCTGGACCCGCGGAGGGCAGACCGACGGCAGCCCGGAGGCCTTCGGCTTCGTCGGCGGGAGCGTGCCCTGGCTCCTCGCCGCCGACCGACGCGGGGTCGTCGCGAGCGACGACTTCGGTCTCACCTGGGCCGTGCTCGTTGCGGCCCAGGCCTAGCCCGGTGCGACGGATGAAGCTATGACCACCACGCTCCCAGCCGGTTCCCAGCCGCGCCGGGCAGAACCCGCTGCTCGCCTAGAATGAGCCGGAAAGAATTGAAGGACATGAAGCACACTGGGTTGTTCCGGCGCACACCACAGGTTGCGGTCGAAACCGGCCGTCTCGCCGATTTCGCTTACCTCGAACCCGGCGCGGTCTACCTCGACTCCGCCTGTCAGAGCCTCCGGCCGCAGCCGGTCCTCGACGCCCTGACCGAGTACTACACGGAGTACAACGCCTGCGGCGGGCGCGTGAAGTACGCCTGGGGCACCCGCGTCGACCGGGAGGTGCAGGACGCCCGCCGGGCCGTGCTCGAGCTGCTCGGCCTCTCCGGCCGGGGTCACGCGGTCTCCTTCACCCTCAACACGACCTTCGGCCTGAACCTGCTGCTGCAACAGCTGCCGCAGGGCCGGTTCGGGCAGATGGTCACGAGCCACATCGAGCACAATTCGGTCTTCCTGCCCACCATGACGGCGGCGACCCGACTGGGGGTGCCCCGCCTGGTGCTCGACCGCGCCCCCGACGGCGCCCTGGTCTACCGGCCGGCCCAGCTCGAACGCGCGATCGTGGTCGTCAACGTGGCCTCCAACATCGACGGGCGTCTGCTTACCAACCTCACCGACCTGGTGCGCGACACCCACGCCCGCGGCGGCATCGTCATCCTCGACGCCGCCCAGGCCATGGCGCACGAACGCACCCTGCTGGCCAAAACCGAGGCCGACGCGCTCTGCTTCTCCGCCCACAAGATGTACGGCGCCAGCCTCGGCGTGGTCGTCGCCACCCACGAGCTGCTCGGTTCCCTCGAGCTCACCTTCGTGGGCGGCGGCATGGTGGCGGATGTCCGCGAAGACTCCTACGACCTTCTCGCCAACGACCCGGGCGCCCTGCTCGAACCCGGGCTGCAGGCCTGGGGCGAGATCATCGCCCTGCGCCGTGCGATCGAGTGGCTGGGACAGGTGCGCCCCGGCGGCCGGCCCGCGGCCGAGCACCTTCAGGGTCTCTCGCAGCGTCTCTTCGAGGGTCTCGGCGACATCCCCGGCCTCACTCTGGTCAACACCGCGGCCAGCCCGGTGATCAGCGCCTACGCCCCGAAACAGGATTCGCACCGGCTCGCAGTGTTCCTCTCCCAGTCCCACATCATGGTGCGCAGCGGCTACTTCTGCGCCCACCACTACCTGAAAGACCAGCTCGGGCTGCCGCCGCTGCTGCGCTTCTCGCTCGGACTGCACTCAACCACGGCCGATGTCGATCAGGCCGCACAGGCCCTCGCGCGCCTGATGAAAGGCCTCTCCTAAGTGTTCTGCATTGCCGCATTCATCGTTCTCGTTTTCATGGCGGCCGTGTCGGCACGATACCGCCGCTACCTAGGCAGGGCGTGGAACTGCACCCTCCGCCGTGTCACGTTCCGCCCCTGCGACACCACCTTCAAGCAGGACATCAAGGACCACCTGCTCGCGCCGCTGGCGGTGCGCCGTCCGAAGCTCGTCGGCCCGGCATCCGTCGCCCTCGAGGTGGTCGCGCTGCTCGTGGTGCTCACCACCGTCTGGAGCGCATACGTCGTCGTCAAGAGCGGTGTGAACCTGTACGTCTACGGCACCTGCAACAAGCAGGATTCCGCATCCTGCAGCCTGGGCGCCGAGGCCTGCTCGATCCCCGACCAGACGCCCACCTTCGGCGAGTCCCTGCTCTCCGGCGACGTGATCGGCGCCTTCGGCAACGACTTCGCCAGCCTCGGCGAGACGTTCTCGGCGATCCCCTCCCGCATGCAGAACTGGGAGGCCGAGGAATACCTGCCCGCCAACGCCAGCTACCTGGGCGTCTACGACGCGAAGAAGGAAACCGCGCTCGAGGTCATCGACCCCGGTTGCACCTACTGCCTGCAGCTGTTCAACAACATCGAGGAGGCCGGGTTCGACGACCGGATGAACCTCACCTACATCGCCTACCCGATCGCCGCCGCCGACGGCTACAAGTTCCAGAACTCGCTGCTCGTCACCCAGTACCTCGAGGCGCTGCGGCTGAACCCTCTCGCCGACGTCGCCACGCCGGTCGACTGGGAGATCCTGCGCCGGATCTACACGGAAGTCGATGACAAGGGCGTTTCCTGGCAGAGCGTGATCAACGGCGCCGAGCCGGCTGTCGCCACCGCGCTGCTGCAGGACTGGTCGGCCGAATTCGGCCTGAGCCAGGAACAGGTCGCCGACGTGGCATCCGTCGCCGCCTCCGACGAGGTCGCGGTCATCATCGCCGCGAACACGCGGCTGGTCGAGGAGAGCATCCACACCGTGAAGATCCCGACGATCATCTTCGACGGCCGCCGTCACGACGGCCTGGTCTCGGTGGGCGACCTGGACTAGCTGTTGTTCCCACACAGGTTGTGAGCGTGGCGTGAGCTAAAAAAGTGAGGACCTCCGGTATCGATTGGGTTACC
>NZ_PJJU01000040.1:0-64452 GCF_002929635.1 Cryobacterium sp. M25
TCGGGCGGCCCGCGACGGCCGGCGTGGCCGCCGCCCTGGCCGGCCTCGGCGCGGCCGAGCTGACGGCCGCCCTGCTCGCCCCGGTGGGCAGCCCGATCTTCGCCGTCGGCGCGCTGGTCATCGACCGCGCCCCGGCCTGGTTGAAGGAACTCGTCATCGCCCTGTTCGGCACGGCCGACAAGGTCGTACTGGTGTTCTGCGTCGCGCTCGGTGCCGTGGTGCTGGCCGCCGCCGCCGGGGTGCTGGAGTTCCGGTGGCCGCCGATCGGCCGGGTCCTCGTGGCCCTGGCCGGCGCGCTGGCCGTCTTCGCGGTGCTGTCCCGGGAGAACACCGCCGCCTTCGACGCGATGCCCGCAGTGCTGGCGATGGTCGTTTCGGCCGTGCTCCTCACGGTGATGGTCGCCCAGCTGCGCCGCACGCCCGCAGGCGCCGAGGCATCCGCCCCGGACCGCCGTCGGTTCCTGGTCTGGGCCGGGGCCAGCGCCGGCCTGGGCGTGCTCGCCGCGGCCGGCGGGCAGCTGATCTCGGCCGGTATCCGGGCGACGGATGCCGCGCGCGCGCGCTTCACACTGCCGGCCGCGGCCGTTCCCGGTGCCCCGATCCCAGACGGTGCCGCGCTGGACATCCCCGGCCTCACTCCGCTGATCACCCCGAACGCCGACTTCTACCGCATCGACACCGCCCTGCAGGTGCCCCGGATCGACCCGGGAACCTGGACGCTGACGGTCACCGGGATGGTCGAGAGGGAGATCGAGATCGACTTCGCCGAGCTCCTCGCCCTGCCCCTCGAGGAGAGCACGACCACTCTCGCCTGCGTCTCCAACGCCGTCGGCGGCGACCTGATCGGCAACGCGACCTGGCTGGGCTACCCGATCCGCCTGTTGCTGGCGCGGGCCCGGCCTCTCGCCGGGGCCGACATGGTGCTCTCCCGCAGCGAGGACGGCTGGACCGCGGGCACCCCGCTGGAGGTTCTCACCGACGACCGCAACGCGATCCTCGCGGTGGGGATGAACGGGGAGCCGCTCCCCCTCGAGCACGGCTACCCGGTGCGCATGGTCGTGCCCGGGCTCTACGGTTACGTGTCGGCCACGAAATGGGTGGTCGAGTTGAACGTGACCCGCTTCGACCGGGAGACCGCCTATTGGACGACGCGCGGCTGGACCGCCCGAGGACCGGTCAAGCTCTCCTCCCGGATCGATGTGCCGAGCCGTAACGCCGACATCGCGGCCGGACCGGTGATCGTGGCGGGTGTGGCCTGGTCGCAGTACGTGGGCATCCGCGGCGTGCAGGTGCAAGTTGACGACGGAGCCTGGAACGACGCGACCCTGGCCGACGCGATCTCGGCCGACACTTGGCGGCAGTGGAGCTGGGTCTGGCCGGCATCGGCCGGGCGGCACACCCTGCGGGTGCGGGCGACGGATGCCGCGGGCCTGGTGCAGACTTCTGTGCGCCGGGACGTGATCCCCGATGGGGCCACCGGCCTGCACGATATCCCGGTCACGGTCGCCTGAAGCGACCCCTCGCAGCCCCGCGACAGCCGGCCGGCGCGGGCGTATCTTCAACAGCGAAAACCACGCAGCGTGCCGGCGCATTGCCGTGCCCAGCTTGAGAGGACGGGAATCATGCACCGGAATGACGGATCGACAGTGCGCGCCGGCGGCTCACGTCGCCCCCCGGCAGCGGAGTAGACGCTTATGCCCACCCGGACGAAACTGACCCCCGCCGACCTGCGGCACTTCGAGAAGCTGCTCCGCCATCAGCGCCGCGACCTCGACATCGCGCTCGGCCGGATCGGCACCACCCTCGACGGTGTGATCGAGGCCAGAAACGCCGGCACCGCCGACGACGAGCACGATCCCGAAGGACCCACCCTGACCATGGAGTGGTCGCGCATCTCGGGTGTGCACAGCGACCTGGCGGCGCAGTCCGCGGCGATCGACCAAGCCTTGGCGCGCATCGCGGACGGCAGCTACGGGTTCTGCACCCGCCGGGGCGAACCGATCGGCCGGGAACGACTCGAGGCCCGGCCGTCCGCGGAGCTGTGCATCGACTGCGCGCGCGAGTTGGAGGCGCACCGCCGGGCCTGACCGAACCAATTCGACGGAGATTCTGGTCTCCAGAGCGGTTTTTGGTCATTCTGGGGCCGCTTTGGGCAAAATCTCCGTCGAATTCGTTCCGGAGGGAGCACCTGTGGCTCGGTCTCGGAGACAGCTCCTAGATCTCGTCGGCGACCGCCGCCGCGAACTGGGCGGTGTAGAGGGCGTGGTACGCGCCATTCGTTGCCAGCAGTTCCTCGTGCGTGCCCTGCTCGACGATCCGGCCGGCCTCCATCACCAGGATCAGGTCGGCGTCCCAAATCGTGGAGAGCCGGTGCGCGATCACGAAGCTGGTGCGGTCGGCGCGGAGGGCGCGCATCGCTTTCTGCACGAGCACCTCGGTGCGCGTGTCGACAGAGCTGGTCGCCTCGTCCAGGATCAGCACGCTGGGCTTGGCGAGGAACGCGCGGGCGATGGTGAGCAGCTGCTTCTCGCCGGCGCTGACGTTGCTGCCCTCGTCGTCGAGTACGGTGTTGTAGCCGTCGGGCAGCGTGTGCACGAACCGGTCCACGTAGGTCGCGCGCGCCGCGTCCAGGATCTCCTTCTCCGTGGCATCCGGACGCCCGTAGGCGATGTTGTCGCGGATCGTGCCGCCAAACAGCCAGGTGTCCTGCAGCACCATGCCCATGCGTCCACGCAGGTCGTCGCGGGTCATTCGGCGCTCGTCCACGCCATCGAGCGTGATCCGGCCGGCGTCGAGCTCGTAGAAGCGCATCATCAGGTTCACCAGGGTGGTCTTGCCTGCCCCGGTGGGGCCCACGATGGCCACGGTCTGGCCGGGCTCGGCCACCAGGCTGAGGTTGTCGATCAGCGGCTTGTCCACCGTGTAGCGGAACGAGGCGTTCTCGAAGACCAGCCGGCCGTGGGCGATCGTGGGTGCCTCGGCGCGCTCCGGGTCGGGGCTCTGCTCATCGGCGTCGAACAGGGCGAAGACCCGCTCGGCGGAGGCGACGCCGGACTGCAGCAGGTTCGCCATCGACCCGAGTTGGGCCAGCGGGTGGGTGAATTGACGGGAATACTGGATGAACGCCTGCACATCGCCGAGCTGCATGGCCCCGGATGCCACCTGGAGGCCACCGACGACGGCGATCCCGACGTAGACGAGGTTGCCGATGAATGTCATCGCCGGCATGATCAGGCCGCTGACGAACTGGGCGCCGAAGCTGGCCTCGTAGAGCTCGTCGTTCTTGGCCCGGAAGCGTTGCTCGACCTCCTTCTGGCGGCCGAACACCTTGACCAGGGCGTGGCCGGTGAAGGTCTCCTCGATCTGGCCGTTCAGCTCGCCGGTGTGGGTCCACTGTGCGACGAACAACTTCTGCGAGCGCTGGGCGATCAGGACGGTCGTGACCAGGGTCAGCGGCACTGTGACCAGGGCGATCAGGGCCAGGAGAGGCGAGAGCAGGAACATCATCACGATGACGCCCACCACGGTGAGCAGAGAGGTGACGGCCTGGCTCAGCGACTGCTGCAGGCTCTGTGAGACGTTGTCCACGTCGTTGGTGACCCGGCTGAGCAGCTCGCCTCGCTGCACCGTGTCGAAGTAGCGCAGCGGGAGGCGGTTGATCTTCGCCTCGATCTCGCTGCGGAGCCGGAACACGGTACGCTGCACGACGCCGTTGAGCACATAGGCCTGCACGTAGGCGAACACCGAGGACAGCAGGTAGAGCGCCATCGCCCAGAGCAGCACGGTGGAGAGCATCGCGAAGTCGATTCCCTGGCCGGGCGTCAGCGTCATCCCGCTGAGCAGGTCGGCCTTGCCGGTGTCGCCGGAGGCGCGCAGCTGGTCGATCACCTGGGCCTGGCTCAGGCCGGCAGGCAGGTCCTGGGAGATGACGCCGGAGAAGATCAGGTTCGTGCCTTCGCCGAGCAGACGCGGTCCGAGCACGGAGAACGTGACACTCGCGACGGCGAGAACCAGGACCAGACCGAGCCACAGACGCTCGGGGCGCAGCTTGCCGAGCAGCCGTTTCGCCGACGGGCCGAAGTTCATGGCCTTCTCGGCGGGGGCGCTCATACCGCCGAACGGACCGTGGCCGGGGCCCCGTGCGGGCGGGCGGGCCGAGGCCCCGGATGTCTGGCTCATACTGCTTCCTCCGCCGCCAACTGGGACGACACGATTTCCTGGTAGGTCTCGTTCGACTCGAGCAGCTCGTCGTGGGTGCCGCGGCCGACGATACGTCCGCCTTCGATCACCAGGATCTGATCGGCGCCGACGATGGTCGACACCCGCTGGGCGACGATCACCATGGTGGCGCCGCCCGTGCCGACGGCCAGTGCCCGGCGCAGCCGAGCATCCGTCGTTAGGTCGAGCGAGGAGAACGAGTCGTCGAAGATATAGAGTTCGGGCCGTTTGACCAGGGCCCGGGCAATGGCCAGGCGCTGCCGCTGCCCGCCGGACACATTCATGCCGCCCTGCGCGATCGGGGCATCGAGGCCGTCCGGCATCTCCGCCACGAAGTCGCGGGCCTGCGCGATGGTCAGTGCCTCCCAGAGTTCCGCCTCAGTGGCGTCGGGCTTGCCGTAGAGAAGGTTGCTGCGCACGGTGCCGGAGAACAGATACGGCTTCTGCGGCACCAGCCCGATGCTGCCCCAGAGCAGGTCAGGGTGGAGCTCGCGCACGTCCACCCCGTCGACCCGCACGCTGCCGTGGGTGGCGTCGAAGAGGCGAGGCAGCAGGTTGACCAGGGTGGTCTTGCCCGATCCGGTGCTGCCGATGATCGCGGTGGTCTGCCCCTGATGCACGGTAAAGCTCACGTCGGAGAGCACCGGCTGCTCGGCGCCGGGGTAGGCGAAGCCCACGTCCACGAGTTCCACCTCTCCGCGGCCGATACTGTCGACGACGGGGTGGCGCGGCGGGCGCACGCTGGACTCGGTCTCGAGCACTTCGCCGATCCGGTCGGCCGACACGGTCGCCCGCGGGATCATCACGGCCATGAACGTGGCCATCATCACGGCCATCAGGATCTGCATCAGGTAGCTGAGGAAGGCAACCAGGGTGCCGACCTGCATGGACCCGTCCTCGATCCGGAACGCCCCGAACCAGATCACGGCCACGCTGGAGACGTTCAGGACGAGCATGACGACCGGGAACATCAGGGCCATCAGGCGGCCGGCCTGAAGGGCGGTGTCGGTGACATCCGTGTTCGCCTTGCCGAACCGCACGGACTCGACGTCTTCGCGCACGAACGCCCGGATGACGCGGATGCCCGTGAGCTGTTCCCGCAGCACACGGTTCACCGTGTCGATGCGGGTCTGCATCAGGCGGAACAGCGGCACCATCCGCGCGATGATCAGCCCGACCGCGATCAACAGCACGGGCACGCTCACGGCGATCAACCAGGATAGCTGCGCGTCCTGCCGGACGGCCATGATCACGCCGCCGATGGACAGGATCGGTGCGGTGACCATCATGGTGGCAGTCATCAGCACGAGCATCTGCACCTGCTGCACGTCGTTGGTCGACCGGGTGATCAGCGACGGGGCGCCGAACCGGGTGACCTCCTGCTCGGAGAACTCGTCGACTCGGGTGAAGACAGCGCCGCGCAGGTCGCGTCCGAGCCCCATGGCGGCCTTCGCGCCGAAGTAGACGGCGACGATCGCGCACACGATCTGGAACAGGGTGATCAGCAGCATCAGACCACCGATGCGCAGGATGTACACGGTGTCTCCCGTGGCGACGCCCTCATCGATGATGTCGGCGTTGAGGGTGGGCAGATAGAGCGAGGCGATCGACTGGGCCAGCTGGAACACGACGACGGCTGCCAGCAGCCGCCGGTACGGCCGCAGGTATTTCACGAGCAGTTTCCAGAGCATCGGATCTCCTAGCAGGGGGCGTTCGGCGGCGTCGGGAAGCCGATGATGCCGTAGAGGATGAGGGCGGTGAGCTCATCGTCGTCGAAGTCGGGGCCGGCCGTTATGTGGGGCACGGATGCCGCAAGCGCGATCATCCGGATGACCTGCCCTGACCGCTCCGGGGCAACCGTGAGGCGCAGGAGGTCAGGAGCGAGCACGTCGGCGAGCAGCACGGTGAACTCGTGCGCGACGTCGTGGGTGTGGGGTCTGCCCATCGAGCCCACCGCCGTCATCAGCGCGAAGACCTGCGCGAAGCGGCGGCGCAGCAGGGAGACCATGGCGCGCACCCGTTCCTCGAGCGGGAGCTCACGGTCGAGCGCGGCAAGTTCGAGACGGAACGGCTCGGGGTCGAGCTGACGGTCCATGGCCGCCCGGAGCAGGTTGTCCTTGCTGTCGAAGGCTCGGAAGATGGTGCCCTCGGCGATCCCGGCGCACTGGGCGATCTGTCGAGTGGTGACGGTCTGGCCGTGCTCGATCAGCAGCGGCGTGACCGCGTCGAGGATCATCGACTGCCGGTCCTCGACGGACAGGGCTTTCGCGCGCGCAGGTTTGACGGACATCCCCCCAGCTTATATGAGTGAGCACTCACTCACAAGGTGGAATCGGGGTTCGGGTTCCAGAGAGGACGGTTCAGGCGAAGAGGTCCGAGATCCAGACCACGTCCTCGGGCGACGGCCTCCACGCGCTGCCCTCGGTGGCGTTCTGCAAGATCTGTTCCGGGCGGGTTGCTCCGGCGATGATGCTGGTGAGCCCCGGCTGGGCCAGCAGCCAGGCGAAGGTGGCGGCGAGCATGGTCACGCCGCGCTGGTCGCAGAACGCTTCGTACTTTTCGATGACGTCCCAAGGCGCGTTCCGGGCCAGGTGCGGCCGGACCATCATGATGCGGCTGTCGGCGGGGCCGCCCGCACGGGAGAACTTGCCTGTGAAGAGCCCGTTGTAGAGGGGGAAGAACGGCAGGAAGCCGAGCCCGTAGGCGTTGACGGCCGGCAGCACCTCGTCTTCGGCGTCACGCACCAGCAGGCTGTACTCGTTTTGCGCCGAAACGAACCGCGGATGCCCCGTCAGCCGGGCGGTGAACTCCGCCTCGGCGATCTGCCAGCCGGCCAGGTTGGAGTGGCCGATATAGCGCACCTTTCCCTCGCGGATGAGGTCGTCGAGGGTCTGCAGGGTCTCTTCGATCGGGGTGTTCGGGTCAGGCTGGTGCAGTTGGTAGAGGTCGATCCAGTCGGTCTGCAGGCGCCGGAGGGACGCCTCGACGGCCAGTCGAATGTAGCGACGTGAGCCGCGGGCGCCCCAGTCGGGTCCGTTCCGACCGTTCATGTCCATGCCGAACTTCGAGGCGAGCACGATCTGGTCGCGCTTGCCCCGCAGCGCGTAACCCATCAGGGTCTCGCTGAGGCCGCGTTCCGCGCCGTAGATGTCGGCCGTGTCCAACAGGGTGATCCCGGCGTCGACGGCCGCGTTGACGACGGCGGTGGTTCCGGCCTGGCCCTCCGTCGCGGTTCCGGCGCGTCCGAAGTTGTTGCAGCCCAACCCGATCGTGGACACCATGAGCCCCGAATTGCCCAGTCTGCGGTACTCCATCTGCTCCATCCCTCCACATTAGGCTCGCCGGCCTGTGCTAGACAGGACTCAACTACAAAGGGGTACCAGTGAGTCGTTTCACGCTCGGCGTCATGTCGCGTTCCGGTAAGCCGAATGAACGGCGCTTGCCCATTCATCCGTCACATGTCGAACGGATCGATCCGGACCTCCGGGAGCGAATGTTTCTCGAGCGCGGCTACGGCGAGCAGTTCGGCGTGTCGGACGAGCAGCTGGCCCCGCTCGTGGGAGGGCTTTGCTCGCGCGCGGACCTCATCCGGGAGTGCGACGTCATCCTGCTCGCCAAGCCTCTGCTGGCGGATGTCGCGGCACTGCGCGACGGACAGGTGCTCTGGGGCTGGCCGCACTGCGTGCAGGATGAGAAACTCACCCAGCTTGCCATCGACAAGCGGCTGACCCTGATCGCGTTCGAGGCGATGAACCACTGGACCGGAGGCGGCGAGTTCCACCTGCACGTGCTGCACAAGAACAACGAGCTCGCCGGGTATTGCTCCGTGCTGCACGCCCTGTCCCTGATCGGTTCGACGGGTGACTACGGCCGCAAGCAGCGTGCCGCGGTGATCGGCTTCGGGGCCACCGCCCGGGGCGCCGTGACGGCGCTCAACGCCCTCGGTGTCTACGATGTCACGGTGCTGACCAATCGCGACGTGACCGCGGTCAGCTCCCCGATCCACTCCGCCCAGATCGTGCAGCTCGACCACGGCGACGGCACGAACGGGAACTTCGCCCTGCCGGGAAACGAACGGGTGCCGCTGCCCGAGTTTCTCGCCGGCCACGACGTCATCGTGAACTGCGTGCTGCAGGACCCAAATGCCCCGCTCATCTTCCTGCGCGACGATGACCTCCCGATGGTGGCCCCGGGGTCGCTGATCATCGACGTGTCCTGCGACACCGGCATGGGTTTCAGTTGGGCGAAATCGACGACGTTCGACGAACCGACCTTCCGGGTCGGCACCAACGTCACCTACTACGCGGTCGACCACAGCCCGTCGTACCTCTGGAACTCCGCCACCTGGGAGATCAGCGAGGCGCTGTTGCCGTACCTGCGCGAGGTCCTTACGGGCGAGGCCGCTTGGACCGCCAACGAGACCCTTCGGCGGGCCATCGAGATCCACGAGGGGATCATCCGGAATCCCGACATCCTGGAATTCCAGCACCGCTCCCCCGAGTATCCCCACACCCGGCTCGCCTGAAGCCGGCCGGCTCCTCCCCAGCCCAGCCCGGCGCTCTTCCCACGCCAGGTCCGAAACCCGCGCTGTGCGCAGGGCGCCGCCGACTACAGTCGAGGCATGACGACCATCGGAACCTTCCTGATCCGGCTGCCCAGCCCCATTGGGCGGCTGGAACTCACGAGTGACGCCGAGCGCATCCTCTCCCTCTCCATCGAACGCGACGGACAGCTGCCCCTCGACGAGACCCCGGAAGCCCCGTCGCCCCTGCTCGACCGGGCCGCGCACCAATTGGCGGAGTACTTCGGCGGCACCCGCACGGTTTTCGACCTGCCCGTGGCGCCGAGCGGGGGCACTGCGTTCCAGCAGGGCGTCTGGCAGCGACTGTCCGAGCTTGGCTTCGGCGAGGCGACCTCGTACGGCGAGCTGGGACGATCGCTGGGCAAGCCGGGGTCCGGCCGGGCCGTGGGCGGCGCCGTCGGGGCGAACCCCGTTCCGATCCTGATCGGCTGCCACCGGGTGCTCGCCGCCGACCGTCGCATCACCGGCTACAGCGGCGGCAGCGGAGTGCCCACCAAGGTCTGGCTCCTCGACCACGAGGGCATCGAGCACCGCTCATGAGCACCCCGGCGACCAGCGCGCTGCCAGCCGAGGCCACGACATCCGCCTCACTGAAGCTCGGCGATGACGGGCTCATCCGCTGCGGCTGGGTCGGCGGCGACCCCGAATACCAGCGCTACCACGACGAAGAGTGGGGGCGTCCGCTCCGGGACGAGAGGCTGCTGTTCGAGAAGTTGTGCCTCGAGGGGTTCCAGGCCGGCCTGTCCTGGATCACCATCCTGCGACGTCGGCCGGCCTTCCGGGCCGCCTTTTACGACTTCGACGTCGACCGCGTGGCCGTGATGGACGACGTCGACGTCGCCCGGCTCCTCGCGGATGCGAGCATCATCCGGCACCGCGGCAAGATCGAGGCCACCATCCGGAACGCCCGGGTCACCCGAGACCTCGGCGAGAGCCTGACCGAGCTGATCTGGAGCTTCGCGCCCGAACCCCGCGGCCCCCGGCTGCGGGAGCTCGGCGAGGTCCCGGCGACCACAATGCAATCGATGGCACTGAGCCGGGAGTTGCGCACCCGGGGCTACACGTTCGTCGGCCCCACCACCATGTACGCCCTGATGCAGTCGGCCGGCCTCGTCGACGACCACCTGAGTGGATGCCATCGGTCGAACGACGCCTGACCACCACAACGCCGACGGCTGACGCTATGCCGACCGCCGCCCTGCCAGCCGCCGCGCTGCCCGACCACGGGCTGCCCGACCACGGGCTGCCCGACCGGCACTGTTGTGCGTGAGGTGCTCCTCGAGGCGAGTAAGTCCTGAACGATTGGTTCTGTCGCGCCCGCACTTCAGCCCTGACTGCACCGTGTGGACGCCGTTCATCACGGGCGGAGCGCCGTGTCCGGTGTCGAACCAATTCGACGGAGATTCTGCCGAAAATGAGCACATTTCTGGGATTTAGGGGATATTCGGGCCGAATCTCCGTCGAATTCGTTCGGGACGGAGTCGCCGCGAGGCCTCGGACTCAGACATACGGCGGTCGGAGCGCACGTTCACCCCCCTCCCTCTCGCGGTCACGGCTCTCCGACGTGTGCATCGAAAACAACCGCTTCGAAGCCCCCCATCCGCGAATCCTCATCGCCCCCCAGCCATCAGGACTCGCGCGTCTATCGGAGGGACGGCAGCAGGCCGAGTGCCCGTACGGCCTCGCGCTCCTCGATCAGCTCCGCGACGGACGCGTCGATCCTCGCCCGCGAGAACGCGTTGATAGCCAGGTCCGGCACGATCTGCCAGCGGCCGTCGACAGCCCGAACCGGGAAGGAACATACGAGCCCCTCCGGGACGCCGTAAGAGCCGTCGGAGCTGACGCCCGCCGAGGTCCACCGCTCACCGGTCCCGTTGACCCAGTCGTAAACGTGGTCGATGGCTGCGCTGGCCGCGGAGGCCGCGGACGATGCCCCGCGGGCCTGAATGATTTCGTAGCCTCGGTTCGCCACCCGGGGGATGAAGTCGTCGACGAGCCAGTCCTGCGCCACCAGCTCGGAGACCGGACATCCCCCGGCGGTGGCGTGGAAGACATCCGGGTACTGGCTGGCGGAGTGGTTGCCCCAGATGGTGAGACCGTCGAGTTCGGCGACGTGCACCTGCAGCCGGCTTGCTAGCTGAGCGATGCCGCGGTTGTGGTCCAGTCGCGTCATGGCGGTGAACCGGTCGGCGGGGATGTCGGGGGCGAAGGCACTGGTCACCAGGGCGTTGGTGTTGACGGGGTTGCCCACGACCAGCACGCGCACGTCGGATGCCGCGCCCGCGTTGAGGGCGGCCCCCACCGCACCGAAGATGCGGCCGTTGCTTTCGAGCAGCGCGACGCGCTCCATGCCGACGGCTCTAGGGCGGGATCCGACCAGGAGGGCGATGTTGACGCCGTCGAAGGCGCGCACGGGGTCTTCGGTGACCGTCACGGAGCGCAGGAGAGGGAACGCGCAGTCCTGCAGTTCGAGGGCGGTGCCCTCGGCTGCTGCGCGCCCCGAGGGGATCTCCATCAGGGTCAGGTTGACGGGAACGCTCGGGCCGAGGAGGTCTCCGGACGCGATCCGGAAGAGCAGCGAATAGCCGATCTGTCCGCCGGCGCCGGTGACGGTGACATTCATTGGTGTGGACACGAAAGCCAGCCTAGGGCCGGAATGTGCCCGCGTCAGCCTCGGGTTGCGGCAACCTCGGCGGCGACGACCAGATTCAGTTCCCGGACCGCTCCCGGGCGCAAATCGAAGCCTGCCCCCGGTGCCCAGTCGAGCAGCTCTACGGCGGTGTCGAAGGACCGACCGTGCCGGATCAGAGCCCGGGTGAAGTTCCCCTTGGCCGTCTTGTTGAAGTGGTTCACGGCTCGCGTCTGGCCGTCCGCCGTCTCCGTGACCACGCGCAGAAACACCGCGTCGGGCCGCACCGGCGCGGGGCCGAGCGCCACGTACCCGTTCGAGCGGAGATCCAGCAGGAGCCCCGCTGACCCCGCCAGAACGCAACCCACAGCGCCCGCCCAGTGCTTCTTCAGCGGCAGCTCCGGCAGCCTGGAATCGCAGGACAGCCGGTAGGCCGGGAGGAGATCGAGAGCGCCGACCGGCCCGAACAGGGCGGAATGCACGAGGACGTTCCGGCCTGCCCAGTCGCGTTCCAGCGGGGAGAGGCTGGCGGCGTCGAGGGCGTCATAGACGACGCCGGTGTACCGGTCGATGGCCGGCATTGTGGCGGCGGAGGACAGCACGCGATTGCGCTCCACCTCCGCGGACTGCGTGTGACCCAGTCTTAGGGCCGACATCATCGCATCCGGATGCTTCGCAAGCGACTGCAGCGCACGCACAAGTACCCGCCGCTTGGGTCCAAGCGACGGGTACGTGAGGCTCTGCAGGTCAAGCGGTAATTCGATGCCCCCGTGACGTTTCGTCTCGGACGGCGGCAGAAGGATCAGCACACTGACTAAACGAGTTCTGCCTTGCGAGCGACGATCGTGACCACATTGTTGGCGACCGACAGGAAGCCGTCCGCCGCCTCGGCGACGATTTTCTCGCCGCCGCCCAGGGTCACGCGCACCTCACCGCTGGCCAGGATGGCCAGCATGGGTTCGTGCCCGGGGAGGATTCCGATCTGGCCTTCGACGGTGCGGGCGACAACCATGCTCGCCTCGCCGGACCACACCTCGTGGTCCGCCCCGACGACGCTGACCTTGAGCGAAGAATCGGCCATGACTAGTCGTTCTCCTTCTGGATTTTCGCCCACTTCTCTTCGACGTCGGCGATGCCTCCGACGTTGAAGAAAGCCTGCTCGGCCACGTGGTCGAAGTCACCATTGGCAATCGCCGTAAAGGATTCGATGGTGTCCTTAAGCGATACCGTGGACCCCTCGACGCCCGTGAATTTCTTGGCCATGTAGGTGTTCTGCGACAGGAACTGCTGGATGCGGCGTGCGCGGGAGACGGTGACCTTGTCTTCCTCGGAAAGCTCGTCGACACCGAGGATCGCGATGATCTCCTGCAGTTCCTTGTTCTTCTGCAGAATCGCCTTGACGCGAACGGCCGTGTTGTAGTGATCGGCACCCAGGTAGCGGGGGTCGAGGATACGGCTGCTCGAGGTGAGCGGGTCGACGGCCGGGTAGAGGCCCTTCGAAGCGATCTCACGCGACAGCTCGGTGGTGGCGTCGAGGTGGGCGAACGTGGTCGCCGGGGCCGGGTCGGTGTAGTCGTCAGCAGGCACGTAGATGGCCTGGAGCGAGGTGATCGAGTGGCCACGGGTCGACGTGATGCGCTCCTGCAGGATGCCCATCTCGTCGGCCAGGGTCGGCTGGTAGCCCACAGCGCTGGGCATGCGGCCCAAAAGGGTCGACACCTCAGAGCCGGCCTGAGTGAACCGGAAGATGTTGTCGATGAAGAGCAACACATCCTGCTTGGCAACATCGCGGAAGTACTCGGCCATGGTGAGCGCGGAGAGGGCGACGCGCAGACGCGTCCCCGGCGGCTCGTCCATCTGGCCGAACACGAGGGCGGTCTTGTCGAAGACGCCCGCCTCTTCCATCTCGTGGATGAGATCGTTGCCCTCACGGGTGCGCTCACCGACACCGGCGAACACGGACACTCCACCGTGGTCCTGCGCGACACGCTGGATCATTTCCTGGATCAAAACGGTCTTGCCGACGCCGGCACCACCGAACAGGCCAATCTTTCCACCCAAGACGTACGGGGTGAGCAGGTCAATGACCTTGATGCCGGTCTCGAACAGCTGCGTCTTGGATTCCAGCTGGTCGAAGGGCGGCGGCTTGCGGTGGATGGGCCAGCGCTCAGTGATTTCGATCTTCTCGCCGGGCTCCGCATTGAGCACCTCGCCAATGGCGTTGAACACGCGCCCCTTGGTGACGTCTCCGACGGGAACCGTGATGGGCGAGCCGGTGTCCCGGACCTCCTGGCCACGAACCAGACCGTCGGTCGGGTTCAGCGCGATGGCGCGAATGAGGTCGTCGCCCAAGTGCTGGGCAACCTCCAGCGTGATCACGGTCGACACATCACCGATGACGATAGTGGTCTTCAGTGCGTTGTACATGCCCGGAATCGAGTCGTGCGGGAACTCGATGTCGACGACCGGGCCCGTGACCCGGGCGATCCGGCCCACGGCCACGGACTCGACCGGTGCATGGACTGGCGCGGTTGCGGTGTCAGTCATAGCTCTCTCTTCTCTGGTTTAGTGCTTGGCGGATGAAAGCGCGTCGGCTCCACCCACGATCTCGGAAATCTGCGACGTGATCTCGGTCTGCCGGGCGTTGTTGGACAGCCGGGTGTAGTCCTTGATCAGCTTGTCCGCGTTGTCGGAGGCCGATGACATGGCCTTCTGACGTGCGGCGTGCTCGGCTGCGGCGGACTGCAGCATGGAGTTGAAGATACGGCTCTCGATGTAGACGGGCAGGAGCGAGTCCAGCACCGTTTCAACGTCCGGTTCGAACTCGTAGAGTGGCAGGACCTGGTTATCACCAGGCTCCTCAACGCCATCGACGACCTCGAGGGGAAGCAGCCGGACAACCTGAGGAAGCTGGGTGACCATGCTGACGAACCGGTTGTAGACGACGTGAATCTCGTCGACGCCACCGTCGTCCGCTTCGCGGAGGAAGGCCTCGAGCAGCGCGTCGCTGATATCGCATGCGGTCTCGTACTGCGGCTGATCGGTGGAACCGGTCCAAATGCGCTCGGAGACGCGGCGGCGGAAATTGAAGTACGCCGCGGCCTTGCGACCCACCAGGAAGTAGACGATGTCTTTACCCTGGCTGCGCAGCAGCTCGCTGAGCGATTCGGCCTCACGCAGCACCTGCGAGCTGAACGCCCCCGCGAGACCACGGTCGGAGGCGAAGATGACGACCGCAGCGCGCTCGATCTTCTCCGGTTCGGTCGTGAGCACGTGGGCGACATTCGAGTACGTCGCTACCGCGGACACCGCCTGCGTGACGGCACGAGCGAACGGGGTTGACGCGGCGACGCGAGCCTTGGCCTTTTGAATGCGCGAGGCAGAGATCAACTCCATGGCCCGAGTGATCTTCTTAGTCGTCTGGGCAGACTTGATCTTCTGCCGGTAGACCCGAAGTTGCGCTCCCATGTGTCTCCTGTGCTTCCTTGTCAGTGCTGAATTGGTGCGGGCGATCGAGTGATGCCGGCCGCGCCCCGCGGCTCGAACGAGTCGGGAGCGCGGCCGATGTCACTTAGCGGCGGTGCTTGACGATCTTTTCCTGGTTGACCTTGTCAGCGGGAATCGCCTCGAAGACTTCCTTGCCCACCGAGGCGAGCGGCTTGCCCTCGCCCGTCTGGAATCCCTGCTTGAACTTGTCGACCTCGATCTCGAGCGTCGCGATGGTCGCGTCGTCGAGAACGTTGGTGTCGCGCAGTGTCGTGAGTACGCTCGTGGTGCGGCCCAGGTGGTCGAGCAGGCCACGCTCGAAGCGCAGGACGTCGGCCACGGGCACCTCGTCGAACTTGCCGTTCGTGCCGGCCCAGATCGAGACGACCTGGTCTTCGACGGGGTACGGCGAGTACTGCGGCTGCTTGAGCAGCTCGGTCAGGCGTGCGCCACGACCGAGCTGGCGACGGCTCGTCGCGTCGAGGTCGGAGGCGAACATCGCGAAGGCCTCGAGCGACCGGTATTGCGCCAGCTCGAGCTTCAGAGTGCCGGAGACCTTCTTGATCGACTTGACCTGAGCGTCACCGCCGACTCGGGAGACCGAGATGCCCACGTCGACCGCGGGACGCTGGTTGGCGTTGAACAGGTCGGACTGCAGGAAGATCTGGCCGTCGGTGATCGAGATCACGTTGGTCGGGATGTAGGCAGAGACATCGTTCGCCTTGGTCTCGATGATCGGCAAGCCGGTCATCGATCCGGAACCGAGGGCGTCGGACAGCTTGGCGCAACGCTCGAGCAGACGGGAGTGCAGGTAGAACACGTCACCGGGGTACGCCTCACGTCCCGGCGGGCGGCGCAGAAGCAGCGACACCGCACGATAGGCCTCGGCCTGCTTGGACAGGTCGTCGAAGATGACGAGGACGTGCTTGCCGGCGTACATCCAGTGCTGACCGATGGCCGAGCCGGTGTACGGGGCGAGGTACTTGAAGCCGGCCGGGTCGGAGGCCGGGGACGCGACGATGGTCGTGAACTCCATGACTCCGGCATCCTCGAGCGCACCCTTGACGGCGGCGATCGTGGAACCCTTCTGACCGATGGCGACGTAGATGCAACGAACCTGCTTGTTCACGTCGCCCGTCGCCCAGTTGGCCTTCTGGTTGATGATCGTGTCAATCGCGATCGCGGTTTTGCCGGTCTGGCGGTCACCGATGATCAGCTGACGCTGGCCGCGGCCGATCGGGATCATGGCGTCGATGGCCTTGATTCCGGTCTGCATGGGCTCGTGAACCGACTTGCGGTCCATCACGCCGGGTGCCTGTAGCTCCAGCGCGCGGCGGCCTTCGCTCTTGATCTCGCCGAGCCCGTCGATGGGCGCCCCCAGCGGGTCGACGACGCGGCCGAGATAGCCGTCGCCGACGGGTACGGAGAGGACCTCACCAGTGCGGTGCACCTCCATGCCCTCGACGATTCCGGCGAACTCGCCGAGAACGACGACGCCGATCTCGTCTTCGTCCAGGTTCTGGGCGAGGCCGAGGGTGCCGTCCGCGAACGTGATGAGCTCGTTCGCCATCACGCTGGGAAGGCCCTCGACGTGCGCGATGCCGTCGCCGGCCGTGGTGACGTAGCCAACCTCGGTCGTCGCGGTCTTGTTCGGCTCGTAGGACTTCACGAAGTCCTGGAGAGCGTCACGGATCTCATCGGGGCTGATCGTTAGTTCTGCCATCATCTTCCCTTTTCTGTACTGGGTGTACAGGTTCTGTCGTGCACGAGACGCTGCCGTCCCGAGGTGTGTGGTACTGACTGAAGCGGTCAGCCAGCGAGCTGGATTCTCAGATCTTTAAGACGGGTGGCAATGCTGCCATCGATGACGTCGTCACCGATTTGAACGCGGACGCCCCCGACAATTTCGGGGTCGACAACCTCGTTGATCGTGAGCCGACGCCCATAGCGCACCGTGAGGCTGGCTCGAAGGCGATCAACCTGCTCCGGAGCCAGCGCGGCGGCCGACGTGATCGTGGCGATCGAGCTGTTCGACTGGTCCGCGACGATGGATGCGGCGTAGCGCAGCAATTCCCCAATGCGGCGGCCGCGGGGCTGCTGCACCAGGTGCCGAACAATCGCGAGCGTCTGTTCGGAGACCTTGCCGGCCAGGAGGGCGTCAACAACACTCACCTTGGCCGATGTGGTGCCGAGCTTGGAGGCGAGGGCGAGTTCGAGCTCGCCGTTGGACGACACGGTCTTGCCGAACGCGAACAGTTCCTCCGCGACCTGCCCGGGGACCGTGGCCGAAGAGGCGATCACCCGCAGGCCGAGGTCTTCGATGCCGGCCAGAAGATCGGTGTGGTTCGACCAGCGTGCGGCGGAGGCGGCTTGAAGCAGCTCCAGCGCGGTCGGCGTCATTGCGCCCGAGAAGATTGCGCTCACGAGGGTGGCCTTCGCCGCCGTATCCGCTGACGGGTCGACCAAAGCCGACCGGAGCTGTGACGTGTGGCCAATCACACGACCGGAGTTCAACAAATTGACGCCGGTCGCGAGGTCGTTCGTTCCCCCGGGACGGGACAGAACCGCCCGTGTTGAGACTAAGGCTTCCCTGGTGGCGCTACCCATTACCGGACCACTTTCTCCGAGGCCTCGAGGTCAGCCAGGAATCGGTCGACGATGCCGCTGGCCTTTTCGTCGTCGGTCAGGCTTTCGCCGATGACGCCGGAGGCCAGGTCGATGGCCAGTGTGCCGACTTCGCTGCGCAGTGAAATCACTGCGGCCTGACGTTCGGCCACGATCTGAGCCTTCGCCGTCGCGGTTACCCGAGCGGCGACGATGACGGCCTGCTCCTTGAGCTCGTTCACGATCGTCTGTCCGTCGACGCGGGCGGCGTCGCGGATCCTGCCGGCCTCGGCCCTCGCCTCGGCCAGCTGGGTCGTGTACTGCTCGAGAGCTGCTTCGGCCTTGCGCTGGGCGTCGTCTGCCTTGGCGATGTTGCCCTCAATGGCCTCCGCACGATCGTCGAGGATCTGGCGGAAACGCGGGATCGCGAAGCGCACGAAGAAGACCATGACGACCAGGAAGACAACAGCCGACCAGGTGATGTCGTAGATGGCAGGAAGGAACGGATTCGTTTCCGCTTCTGCTGCCAGAACAAGCTCAGGCATGGTGGCGATCCCTAGACGAAGATGAAGAAGACGGCAACACCGATGAATGCAAGGAGCTCCGTGAACGCGATGCCGAGGAACATGGTGACCTGGAGACGGCCTGCGAGTTCGGGCTGGCGAGCCATGGCTTCAACGGTCTTTCCGGCGACGATACCGATGCCGATACCCGGGCCGATCGCGGCAAGACCGTAGCCTACGGTGGCGATATTGCCGGTGATCTCGGCAAGAATGGTGGATTCCACTATGTGTGTCCTTTCAATCGAAAACGGCGTCGGTCGACGCAGTTGTGTGTGTCAGTGCTCTTCAGCCACGGCCTGTTGGACGTACACCGCGGTCAAGAGGGTGAAAATGTACGCCTGGAGGATGAACACGGCGAACTCGACGAAAGTGAAGATGAACCCGAACGCCAGCGTCCCGATTCCGAAGAGCCCCAACCAGCCACCTGCAGTGAAGATGAAGAAGCTCGTCGCCCCGAAGCACAGCACGAGCAGGAGGTGCCCGACCATCATGTTGAGCAGGAGTCGCAAAGCGAGCGAGATCGGCCGCACGATAAAGATATTGATGAACTCGATCGGGGCGAGCAGGATGTAGATCGGCCACGGCACACCGGCCGGGAAGAGCGAGTTCTTGAAGAACTTGGCGGCGCCGAGCTGCTTGATACCCGCGTAGATGAACACGACGTAGGCGACGAGACCGAGCAGCAGGGGCATGCCGATGAGTGCCGTGCCCGAGATATTCAGGGCCGGGATTACGCCCGTGACGTTCATCGCAAGGATGCCGAAGAACATGCCGGCTAACAGGGGCAGGTAACGGCGACCCATCTCCTTGCCGAGGATCTGATCGGCGATCTGCACCTGGACAAAACCCAGTACAAGCTCGGCGATGCTCTGACCGCGGCCAGGGACCCGGGATGGTTTGCGCAGGGCGAGCCAGAAGAGCAGGAGCATCACGGCTATGGCGAGGATGCGGACCAGGATGATCCGGTTAATCTCGAAGGGCGTGCCCTCAAAGAACAACGCGGGGAGACCAAGGAACTCACTGATGCCCGGAGCCTGAAACTCATCGCCGGTAGCCATGGGAACCAGTAAGTTCGCAGCGTAATACAACAGCGCTATCTCCTGTTTCTGTGCGGATGCACAACGGCGACAATGGTCAAGTGTGGTCTTTGGCACAGTGGATCACACTGCGGCCTGTGACAGTTTTTTGACTCTATCAACTTTCGCTCACGGCGACTAATCGACCGCCCCTGTTCCGGTCAGGACCTGGGGTGGTCGGAGTTTTTCGGGAGCACGGCGTCACTCACGTAGCCCAGATGGGAGCGGAAGACCACCAGGACGTCGACGATCATGGTGCCGATGGCTCCGGCAATGACGGTGATGAACAGAACTGTCGTCTGCACGAAGGTAGCATCACGAAGCAGAGCGAGTATCACGATGAACACGACGATTTTCAGCAGCCATGCCCCCATCACGATGCCGAAAAAAGCGGCAATGTCGAACCGCATGGCCCCGATGATGCTCACGGCAGTGATCGAAGCGAACAGCACGGCAAGCGCGGTGCCGATGAAGGCACTGATGAGGCCTTCGGTTGACGCGAAAAGGTAGCCGAGTCCGCCGCCGACGATCGCGATGGCAATCGCGAGGAAGCCTGTGTATCGAAGGACTGCGGTCAGGACCCCCCTGGCGTTCGATGGCACCGCTCGGAGCGTGGTGGGCAAGCTGGTGGGATCGGGTGCGTTCATACGTTCTCCTCCACCGTCGCCGACGCCTCATCGAGGCGGTCGAGTCGGGCGATTTCTTCTCTGTGTTCGGCCGTTCGGGCGAGCTGGCTGGCGGACTCGACGGCCTTGCGCCGACTCAATGGAGACAGCGTGACGAGGGTGCAGATCAGCAGCCCGACGATCAGGAAAATTGTGGCATACCAGGTGGGCAGCCCGAAATACACCGGGAGCAGAAAGTAGAGCAGGCAACCGACGGATGCCGCCGCGGTCCAGCCGTAGAAGATCAAAACGGCATGCAGGTGCGAATGGCCCATGTCCAGTAGCCGGTGGTGCAGGTGCTTGCGGTCGGCGCTGAAGGGTGATTTGCCGGCCCGGACGCGCCGGAACACCGCCAGACCGAAGTCGAGAAGCGGAATGATCAGGATGGCGACGGGCAGGATGATCGGGATGAACGCCGGGAAGAGCTGCGACCGGTTCACGGCGGTCGGGTCGACCTGGCCCGTGATCGCGATCGCGGACGTGGCCATCAGCAGACCCACCAGGAGGGCGCCCGCATCACCCATGAACAGTTTCGCCGGCCGCCAGTTGAGCGGCAGGAAGCCGATGCAGGCACCCACCAGGACGGCAGCGATCAGTGAGGCGAGGTTGAAGTAGTTGCTCGGGGAGGTGTCCCGGGCCAGCAGGTAGCTGTAGAGGAAGAACACGCCGTTCGCGATGAGCGCGACGCCGGCCACGAGTCCGTCGAGCCCGTCGATGAAGTTGATCATGTTCATCACGATCACGATCACGATCACGGTGATCAGGATCGACATCCAGGACGACCCGACGGTCAGCCCGCCGATCGGCAGCGACAACACCTGCACGCCCTGCCAGGCGATGAGGCCGGCAGCGATGAACTGCCCGGCCAGTTTGGTCATCCAGTCGAGGTCCCAGAGGTCGTCGGCCACTCCCAGCAGCACGATCAGCAGGGCTGCACCCAGGATGGCGAGGATCTGCTGGGGGTCACTGAAGATTAGTCGCAGCGGCGCGAAGCGGGCCGCAACCAGGTAGGCCACACCGAAGGCGGCGACGATGCCGACGAAGATCGCGATTCCGCCGAGGCGGGGCGTAGGCCGCGTGTGCACATCGCGCTCGCGGATCTTCGGGTAGAGGCGGTAGCGGTGACTGAGCTTGAGTACAAGAACTGAGAACCCGAAGGTCACCAGGGCCGAGACCAGGCTGAGCAGGACGAAGACGGTCATGGCTAGCGTGCGTCTGCCGCGGGATCGACCGGTTCGGCCCTCACTTCGGTGGCGGGCTCGGTGGCCGGCTCGGTGGTGGTTTCGGCAGCGGGCTTGTCCGCAGGCGCGCCGAACCCGATCGGCGCGAGCGCCTCTCCGATGACGGCTTCGATGGCCTCCCGTGAGATCACGCCGTTCCGCACGATGACGACCTTGCCACCGTTGGAGTCGAAGCCGGAGGCATCCACGATGGTCGACGAGGTATCCCCCGGCCGGTCGCCGATGGGTTCGTAGCCGAGTCCGGCCGTTCCGCCGTCGAGGTAGACGGCCACGCTGCCGCCGAGCATCTCTTCGGCGCCTTCCGCGTCGATCGCGGAGGGCCGGCCGCTGGTGTTGGCGGATGACACGGCCAAGGGTCCCGTCTCGGAGAGGAGGTCGAGGGCAACCGGGTTGCTCGGCATCCGCAGGGCCACCGTGCCGCGGGTGTCACCGAGGTCCCAGGCGAGCGACGGCTGGGCGTTCAGCACCACCGTCAGACCACCGGGCCAGAACGCGGAGACGAGCTCGCGCACCGGTTGCGGAATGTTCTGGGCCAGGGCGTCGAGGGTGGGAATTCCGGGGATCAGCACGGGCGGCGGCGAGGAACGGTCGCGGCCCTTGGCGTCGAGAAGGCGCTGCACCGCCTCCGGGTCGAAGGCGTCCGCGGCGATGCCGTAGACCGTGTCGGTGGGGATGACAACGAGCGCGCCGCGGCCGATGGCCGAGCGCGCGAGCCTCATGCCGGCCGCGTATTCCGTGTCAACCGAGCAGTCATAGATGCGAGTCATTGTGCCTGATTCTACTGCAGCCCCCCAGAGGGAACCGCCCTCACCGATCGGCGGGAACGGGGGCGAGGGCCGTGGTGGCGCGGTCGCGGGTGGTGTAGTCGCGGTGAGTGGCCGGGACGCGCCAGCCGTCGGCGGCCAGGAGGGCACGGATCTGCGCCCCCTGCAGCTCACCGTGCTCGATCACGATCTGGCCGCCAGGACGCAGGAGGCGCAGGGCCGTGCGGGAGACGTGCCGCACCACGTCGAGCCCGTCGGGGCCGCCGAACAGGGCGCGGGCCGGGTCGAAGAGGCGTACCTCGGGGTCGCGCGGGATCGCATCCGTCGGAATGTAGGGCGGGTTGGAGATGACCACGGCCACGGTTCCGTCGAGTTCGGTGAGCGCGTCGGTGAGGTCGCCGAACACCAGCGTGGCATTCGGCGCGGCTACCTGCTCGAAGTTGCGGGAGGTCCAGGGGAAGGCCTCCGGCGAGTTCTCGACCGCCCAGATGCGCGCGTTCGGCACCTCGACCGCCAGGGAAAGGGCTATCGCGCCGCTGCCGGTGCCGAGGTCCACCCCGATCGGCTCCGCGTCGGGCAGTGCCCGGAGCGCGTCGATGGCGAACTGCGCCACCTGCTCCGTCTCGGGGCGGGGAACGAACACGCCCGGTCCGACGAACAGGTCGAGGGAGCGGAAGGGTGCCCGCCCGGTGATGTGCTGCAGCGGCTCGCGCAGGCAGCGGCGACGAACGAGTTCACGGATGGCCGCGGCATCCGTGGCGCCCAGGGCGGTGCGCAGGATGGCGGCGGCCTGCACCTGGCCGCGGCTCTGGGCGAGAACGTGACCGATCAGGAGATCGGCGTCGACGTCGGGGTCGCTGATCCCCGCCTGGGAAAGGGAGTCGATGGCCCGGGTGCGCAATTCGGCAATGTCGGTGGGAACAATGTCGGTAGGAATTGAGCTGATGGGAATGGAATGGTGGCCGTGCGGAGTTGTCACGTATTGAAATGTAACGCACGCACACGCCCAATGCCGGAGCCGTAGGCTGGGCGAGGTTCCTGACCCCGATCGAAAGGCGACCACCGATGCCCGCACAGATTTACTCCGATATCACTGCTGCAGTCGGCAAGACCCCTCTGGTCAAGCTAAACCGACTCACCGCCGGCCTCGACGCGACCGTGCTGGTGAAACTGGAGTTCTACAACCCCTCGGGCAGTGTGAAGGACCGGATCGGGATCGCGATCGTCGATGCGGCCGAGGCCTCGGGCGAGCTGGCTCCGGGTGGAACCATTGTCGAGGGCACCAGCGGCAACACCGGGATCGCCCTCGCCATGGTGGGCGCCGCCCGCGGGTACACGGTCATCCTGGCGATGCCGGAGACCATGAGCCGCGAACGCCGCCAGCTGCTGCGCGCCTACGGCGCCCGGATCGTGCTGACGCCGGGCTCCGACGGCATGCGCGGCGCGGTCACGAAGGCCGAGGAAATCGCGGCCGCCACCCCCGGGGCGATTTTGGCCCGCCAGTTCGACAACCCGGCCAACCCGGCCATCCACTACGCGACCACCGGCGTCGAGATCTGGGACGACACCGCGGGAGCCGTCGACATCCTCGTCGCCGGAATCGGCACCGGAGGGACCATCACGGGCACCGGCCAGCTGCTCAAGGAACGCAAGCCATCCGTACGCATCGTCGGCGTCGAGCCGATCGACTCCCCCATCCTCACCGGCGGCAAGCCCGGACCGCACAAGATCCAGGGTCTCGGCGCCAACTTCATACCGAACGTTCTCGACACGCACGTCTACGACGAGGTCACCGACGTCACGCTCGCCGACTCCGTGTCCACGGCGCGCGCGCTGGCAACGGATGAGGGCATCCTCTCCGGCATTTCCGGTGGATCGGCTGTCTGGGTGGCAATCGAACAGGCCAAGCGCCCCGAGAACGCCGGCAAGACCATCGTGGTCATCATGCCGAGTTTCGGCGAACGGTACCTCTCCACGGTGCTCTACGAGGACCTGCTGGACTAGTCGGCGAAACCGGGCCGGCGACGCAGCGAATGGGTGTCTTTTCGAGCATCCGTGAGGACCTGGCGATGGCGCGCGCCCACGACCCGGCCGCCCGCAGCAACATCGAGGTGTTCCTGGCGTACAGCGGTCTGCACGCCGTGTGGTCGTATCGAGTGTCCCACCGGCTGTGGGAGGCCGGATTGCGGCTCCCGGCCCGGCTCCTGTCGCAGTTCACCCGGTTCCTGACCGGGATCGAGATCCACCCCGGCGCCCGCATCGGCCGGAGGCTGTTCATCGACCACGGCATGGGCGTGGTGATCGGGGAGACCTCGGACATCGGCGATGACGTGATGCTCTACCACGGGGTCACCCTCGGCGGGAAGACCCGGCACGGGGTGGCCCGGGGGGAGAAGCGGCACCCCACCCTGCACGACGGGGTGACGATCGGCGCCGGCGCCAAGGTGCTCGGGCCCATCGTCATCGGCGCCTGGAGTACCATCGGCGCCAACGCGGTGGTGACCCGGGATGCCCCACCCAAGTCGCTGCTGCTGGGGATCCCGGCCATCGTGCAGCCGGCCAAGACCGATACCATCGAATCCGCCCGCGGGCTGCTGCCCGGCGACGACTGAGGGACAGAGACCAATGACCACCGATACCGCCGCCCTCACCCTCCCCGTACTCGACCTCTCGCGGCTTGACCGGGGCGATGCGGAGGCGGAGGCTTTTCGGGCCGATCTGCGGGAGGCCACCCACTCCTTCGGGTTCTTCTACCTGACCGGTCACGGCGTGCCCTCGGACCTCACGGATCGGGTCATGCGCACCGCCCGAGCCTTCTTCGCCCTCCCCGAAGCCGACAAGATGGCGATCGAGAATCTGAGGAGCCCGCACTTCCGCGGCTACACCCGCGTGGGCGGCGAGCTCACCCAGGGTACGGTTGACTGGCGCGAGCAGATTGACATCGGGCCGGAGCGCCCGGCACTTCCGCGGCCCACGGATGCCGACTACCGGCGTCTCGAGGGACCGAACCAGTGGCCGTCCAATCTCCCCGCGCTACGAGAAGTGATGACCCTCTGGCGCGAAGAGCTCACCGCGGTCGCCCTCCACCTGATGCAGGCCTGGGCGCTGTCGCTCGGTGCCGACGAGAACGTGTTCGACGCGGCCTTCGCCGAGAAGCCGTTCACCCTGATCAAGATCGTGCGCTACCCCGGCAAATCCGATCCCACTCCCCGGCAGGGCGTCGGCGCGCACAAGGACTCCGGGGTGCTGACCCTCCTGTTTGTCGAACCCGGCAAGGGTGGCCTGCAGGTGGAGAAGGATGGCGACTGGATCGACGCTCCCCCGCTCGACGGCGCCTTCGTGGTCAACATCGGCGAGCTGCTGGAGGTGGCCACGAACGGCTACCTCAAGGCCACCGTGCACCGGGTGATCTCGCCTCTGATCGGAGACGACCGGGTCTCGATTCCGTTCTTCTTCGGCCCCGCGCTCGACGCGACCATCCCGCTGCTCAGCCTGCCGGACTCCCTCGAGGCGCCCGGGGTCACGGCCGACCCGAACAACCCGATCTTCTCCACCTACGGGGAGAACGCCCTGAAGAGCCGACTGCGCGCGCACCCGGACGTGGCGGCCATCCACTACTCCGACCTCGCCGAGTAGCCACCGCAGCCGCCGCTGCCGGCGCAGCGATCGTCGCTGCCTAGTGGCGCTACGGCTGGAGGCGCTCCAGCGCCCAGCCGCCGCCCTCCAGTGCCGTGAAACGCAAGCGGTCGTGCAGCCGGGACGTGCGGCCCTGCCAGAACTCGATCGCGTGCGGAATGACCCGGAACCCGCCCCAGTCGGTGGGCCGCGGGATCTCCATGTCGTCGGGGTAACGCCGCTCGACCGCGCGCACCTGCTCTTCGAGCAGTTCGCGGCTCACGATCGGTTCCGATTGCTCACTGGCCAGGGCGGCGATGCGGGCGGGCCGCGGACGACGCGCGAAATAGGCGTCGCTGACGGCGGCATCCGTGGCGTGGGCAGTGCCGTAGACGATCACCTGGCGCTGCATCGGGTACCAGGGGAATAGCAGCGTCACACCGGAATTCTTCCGAAGCGCGCGCCCCTTGCGCGAGTCGTAGTTGGTGACGAACTCGAACCCGCTTCCGTCGAGCCCCTTGAGCAGAACCGTGCGGCTGCTCGGCCGCCCGTCGGGGTCGATGCTGCCGACGACCATGGCGTTCGGCTCATACAGCCCGGCCCCCTCAGCGGCCGCCAACCAGGTCGCGAACTCGAGCATCGGGTCAGAGTTCACCTGCGCCTCGGTCAGGCCCACAGCGCCGTAGTCGGTGTGACTCGTCAGGGATTCCATCAGCATCCTCGCCTCGTTGTCGAACGGTGGATGCGAAAAGCCCCGCCGCCGTTCTCTCCAGACTACGAGAGACCGGCGGCTGGGCAACCGCTGCGTGCGGGGTTGGTCAGTCGTGATCACCGATCTCGGCCAGCCGGGTGGCTTCGTCGGCCGTGATGCAGGAGTCGATCACGGCGTCGAGGGCGCCGTTCATGACCGTGTCCAGGTTGTAGGCCTTGTAGCCGGTGCGGTGGTCCGCAATCCGGTTCTCCGGGAAGTTGTACGTGCGGATGCGCTCGGACCGGTCCATGGTGCGGATCTGGCCCTTGCGCACGAGGGAGGCGGCGGCGTCGATTTCTTCCTGCTGCCGGGCAAGAACGCGGGCACGCAGAACGCGCATGCCGGCTTCCTTGTTCTGCAGCTGGCTCTTCTCGTTCTGCATGGCCACGACGATGCCGGTCGGAAGGTGGGTGATGCGCACGGCGGAGTCGGTCGTGTTCACGGACTGGCCGCCGGGGCCGCTCGACCGGTACACGTCAATCTTGAGGTCGTTCGCACTGATCTCGACCTCTTCGGGCTCGTCGACCTCAGGGAAGACGAGCACTCCGGCGGCGGAAGTGTGGATGCGTCCCTGCGACTCGGTGGCCGGCACTCGCTGAACGCGGTGCACGCCCCCCTCGTACTTGAGGTGCGCCCAGACGCCCTCGGCAGGGTCGCTCGCGTTGCCCTTGATGGCGAGCTGGATGTCTTTGATGCCGCCGAGGTCGCTCGTGGTCTGCTCGATGATCTCGGTTTTCCAGCGCTTCGACTCCGCATAGTGCAGGTACATGCGGAGCAGGTCGGCGGCGAATAGTGCGGATTCCGCACCGCCCTCCCCCATCTTGATCTCCATGATCACGTCGCGGGCGTCGAGCGGGTCGCGCGGAATCAGCAGGCGCCGCAGCTTTTCGGCCGCGTTTTCCAGCTGCTCGACCAGACCGGGGATCTCCGCGGCGAAGTCGGCGTCCTCGTCCGCGAGTTCCCGCGCGGCATCGAGGTTCTCGCCGATCTCTTTCCACTCGTGCCAGGCCGCGATGATGCGGCTGAGCTCGGCATAACGACGGTTGACCTTCTTCGATCGGGCTGGGTTCGCGTGCAGCTCGGGATCCGCCAGCTGAGACTGGAGCTCATCGTGCTCAGCCAGCAGAGTCAGGACAGACTCGAACATCAGTGATCCTTGTCTGACCCACCGAGGGTGGGCATCGACTTCTGAACCTGCATCAGGAACTCGACGTTGGACGTGGTCTCCTTCAGACGACCGAGGATGACCTCCAGTGCCTGCTGCTGTTCTAGCCCGGCGAGGGCGCGTCGCAGTTTCCAAGTGATCTTGACTTCGTCCGCGCTCATCAGCATTTCTTCACGCCGGGTGCCGGATGCGTTGACATCCACCGCGGGGAAGATGCGCTTGTCGGCCAAGTGGCGCGACAGGCGGAGCTCCATGTTGCCCGTGCCCTTGAACTCCTCGAAGATAACCTCGTCCATCTTGGATCCGGTCTCCACCAGGGCGGAGGCGAGGATGGTGAGCGAGCCACCGTTCTCAATGTTGCGCGCCGCGCCGAAGAAACGCTTCGGCGGGTACAGCGCGGACGCGTCGACGCCGCCGGAGAGGATCCGGCCCGACGGCGGGGCCGTCAGATTGTAGGCGCGGCCCAGGCGGGTGATCGAGTCGAGCAGCACGACGACGTCGTGGCCCAGTTCGACGAGACGCTTGGCGCGCTCGATAGCGAGCTCGGCGACCGTGGTGTGGTCTTCGGCGGGACGGTCGAAGGTGGAGGCAATGACCTCACCCTTCACCGTGCGCTGCATGTCGGTGACCTCTTCCGGACGCTCATCGACCAGGACGACCATGAGGTGGACCTCGGGGTTGTTCGTGGCAATGGCGTTTGCGATCTGCTGCATGACGATGGTCTTGCCGGCCTTGGGCGGTGCGACAATCAGGCCGCGCTGTCCTTTGCCGATCGGGGCGACCAGGTCGATGATCCGCTGCGTCAGCTTGCCCGGCTCGGTTTCGAGGCGCAGCCGCTCCGTCGGGTACAGCGGGGTGAGCTTCTGGAACTCGACGCGGTTCGCGGCCTCTTCGACGGTCAGGCCATTTATGGAGTCGACCTTGACGATCGCGTTGTACTTCTGGCGTCCGCTCTGATCGCCTTCGTGCGGCTGGCGGATGGAGCCGACGACGGCGTCGCCCTTGCGCAGGTTGTACTTCTTGACCTGGCCGAGCGAGACGTAGACGTCGCTCGCACCCGGCAGGTAGCCGGAGGTGCGCACAAACGCGTAGTTGTCGAGGATGTCGAGGATGCCGGCGACGGGGATCAGCACGTCGTCGTCGTTCAGCTCCGGCTCGAAGTCGTCGCCGGTGGTGACGCCGCGACGCTTGCGGTCACGGAAACGGTTGCGGTTGCTACGGCCGTTCAGGTCGTCTTCGAGTCCGGCGCGGTCGGGACCGGCGTTGCGCTCCTGACCCTGACGCTCTTGGCCCTGGTTGCGGTCCTGGCGGTCCTGACCCTGACGCTCCTGGCGGTCCTGGCGGTCCTGGGCGCGATCCTGGCTCTGCTGGGCATGGCGGTCCTGACCCTGGTTGCGGTCCTGACCCTGGTTGCGGTCCTGATTCTGATGGTCCTGGCTCTGGCCCTGGCCGCGGTTGCCGGTCTGGCGTTGCTGACGGGCGGTCTCCTCACCGCGCTCGGCGCTACGCTCGGCGCCCTGCGTGCGGTCGCCCCCGCGGCTGCGGTTGCGGTTGCGGCCCTGTCGGGGCTGTTCCGTCTGCTCGGACAGTTCGCCCTGATCGGCGTGGTCGCCGCGCTCGGTCGATTCGGCCTGATCGGTGACGACGGTCTCGACCGGGGCGTGCTGCTCGGTTCCGGTCTCGGTGCCGGTATCGGTGCCGGACTGGGTTCCTGTCTCCGTGGCGAATTCGTCGGCGTTGTTGCGCGCGTCGATGCTGTTGCGGGCGCCGCCGTTGCGGCCACCGCGTGAGCTACCGCGACGCGACCGGCCGGAACCGGTGGTCTCGGGTGCCGCCTCGGTGATCTCGGGGATCTCCTCGGCCACGACTGCGGTCTCGGCGACCGCCTCAAGCGGGGCAGCAGCCTCGGTGATTGTTTCAGTCTCAACGGTGGGGGCCTCGGTGTCCACGATGGGGGCGGCGGCGGCTTCGGCCGCTGCCTTCACGGTGACCGACGTGGCACGTTTGCGAGCCTGGCGGACCGGCTTCGTGGCCGGGGCTACGGTCTCGGTCACGGGTGACTCCGGCAAGGCGCCGGCATAGGTGGTGGGGGCAGTGGTGCGGCGGAGGGTCGCGGCGTCATCCGGAACGATCATGCCGATGCCCAGGTCGCCGTCAGCGTTGACGTGCGCCACGGCGGGAGCCGTGGTCGCGGTGGAGGCGCGGCGGGACACGCGCTTGCGCGGCGCGGCAACGGTGACGTTGGCAGCAACGTCGGTGGTCGAGGCCGCGTCGGTCGAGGCGTCGGCCGCGGGAATCGCCTCTTCGACGGGAACGGCGGCCGTGGTGTCGGCGGCCGTGGTGTCGGCGGAGACACCCGAGGATGCGCTCTTGGCCTGCTCGGCGGTGATTGCTCCTACGAGCTCTCCCTTGCGAAGCTTTGATGCACCCGGGATACCCAGCTCGAGCGCCAGAGCCAGAAGCTCGGCGACGCGAAGGGTGGTGAGGTGCGAGGAATCCGCACCGGGGGTGAGGAGGTTGACGTCAGTCACGAAAAATGTCCTTTCCCCTGGCGTCATGCGTGCTGGCCAGGGAAGCTGTTGCAGCGTCTCACGCGCTGCGGGTGGTCCAATCCCAAAGTGATGTGGATTGAAGTGAACACACACAGCTACGCATAGATGATGCGATAGCAGTGAGTTACAGGGAATGCACCGGAGAAGAGAGCCGGGCGTTACGCGGTTCCATCGGGTGCACTTTTACTGTAGCAGAACGTAAGAACGCCGAGGACCGACCGGATACGGCGTGTCCTTGGCTTTCAGATACTCCTTGACATGAGTGAGTCCTCACAGCCGTCAGCGATGAGTCACCGCTGCCGGGTCCAACCGGCTCGGTGCTCCGGCCCGCGTCCCGAACGAATTCGACGGAGATGTTGGCTCACCGAGAAACAACAGATCAAGCTCGCCTGGGTCGTTCACACCAACCCGGCCCTGGGCCGGGCCTACTACCTCAAGGAAGGCCTCCGGCTGGTCTTCAAGCTGCCCCGCGACGAAGCCGCCGAGGCTTTGGATAAGTGGATTAGCTGGGCGCGCCGCTGCCGGATCCCGTCGTTCGTGAAACTCCAACGCTCCATCGTCAAGCACCGGGCCGCGATCCTTGCATCGATCGAGCACGGCCTCTCCAACGGCCGCATCGAGTCCATGAACACCAAGATCCGACTGCTCACCCGAATCGCCTTCGGCTTCAAATCACCCGACGCCCTCATCGCCCTCGCCATGCTCAGCCTCGGCGGCCACAAACCCGCACTCCCGGCCGGGATTAACCCACGGTTACGACAGGAGAGCCGAGATTCTGCCCGAATCGGCCCTGAAAACTCCGAAAAGGCAGTTGTGAACGAGAATCTCCGTCGAATTGGTTCACCACCGGATCGGGCGCTGCGCCTTCGAGGAACACTGCCCGGGCGGTGCAGTCGACTGACCGACCGGGAGCGACACAACCGATCGATTCGGACTCGCTTCTCTAACGCTCGGTGCGGGTGACGGTTGCACCCAGCACGTCGACGGCCAGCATCAGCGCCTGCCAGGGCGTTTCGGACTCGGCGGCGACGAGCTCGGCCGCGACGAGTCGCTGCCCTGGGTCACTGGCCAGCACCAGGATCGATGGGCCGGCGCCGGAGACGACGGCGGCGAAGCCGTGCTCCCGGAGCAGGGTGATCAGCCGGTTGGTCTCCGGCATGGCGGCGGCACGGTAGCTCTGGTGCAGTTTATCCTCGGTGGCCGCGAGGAGCAGTTCGGGGCTCTGGATCAGGGCCGCGATCAGCAGGGCCGAGCGCGACAGGTTGAAGACGGCGTCTTCGTGCGGCACGCTCTCGGGCTGCAGGCTGCGGGCGAGCGCCGTGGACATGGCGTGCTCCGGAACGAACACGAGCGGCTTGACGCCGCGGTGCACCATCAGCTTCTTGTGGCGCGGTCCGTCGGGTGTCATCCACGCGATCGTGAGACCACCGAACAGGGCGGGCGCCACGTTGTCGGGGTGCCCCTCCATCTCAGTCGCGAGGGCCAGGAGCGCCTCCGCGTCGATGTCGACGATGCCCTCGAGCAGGCCCTTCGCGGCCATGATCCCGGCGACGATGGCGGCGCCGGACGAGCCCATGCCGCGGCCGTGCGGGATCTCGTTGTGGGCAACGAGGTTCAGTCCGGGCAGTTCCTGGCCGTAGGCGGCGAAGGCGTGGATGAGGGCGCGCACGACGAGGTTGGTCTCATCGGTGGGCACCACGCCTTCTCCGACGCCGTGCACCTCGACCGTGACGCCCGGCTCATCGCGAACGGAGACCTGGAGGTGGTCGTGGTGTGCCAGGGCCAGACCCAGGGTGTCGAAACCGGGGCCGAGGTTGGCCGTGGTCGCCGGCACCTGCACGGTGACGGAACGGCCCGAGAGCACCGACTTGCCGGAGAGGGCCTCGGCGATGGTCATTTCTGGACCAGCCCGAGGACGCTGGCGATTTCGGCGGTGTCGACAGGCACGATGGTCGGCTTGACGTCGGAGCCGTCCGCGGTGCGGAGCGCCCACTGCGGGTCCTTCAGACCGTGGCCGGTGACCGTGAGTACCACGGTGGAGCCGGCCGGGATGAGCCCGGCTTCGGCGCGTTCGAGCAGGCCGGCGACGCTGATCGCAGAGGCCGGCTCGACGAAGATGCCGACCTCGGCCGACAGGATGCGGTAGGCCTCGAGGATCTTATCGTCGCTGATCGCGCCGAAGTAGCCGTCGGTCAGGGTACGCGCGGCGAGGGCGAGGTCCCAGGATGCCGGGTTGCCGATGCGGATGGCGCTGGCGATGGTCTCCGGGTGGTCGACGCGGTGGCCGAGCACGATCGGGGCGCTGCCAGCAGCCTGGAACCCGAACATGCGCGGCAGCTTCGTAGTGGCGCCGCGCTCGAGCTCTTCGGTGTACCCGCGTGTGTAGGCGGTGTAGTTGCCAGCATTGCCGACGGGGACGATGTGGATGTCCGGCGCGTCTTCCAGCACCTCGACGACCTCGAAGGCGGCCGTTTTCTGGCCTTCGATCCGGTCGGGGTTGACCGAATTGACCAGGTGCACGGGGTAATTCGCGGAGAGGTCGCGGGCGATGTCGAGGCAGTCGTCGAAATTGCCCTGCACCTGCAGCAGCTGCGCGTTGTGTGCGATGGCCTGGCTGAGCTTGCCCATGGCGATCTTGCCCTCGGGCACCAGCACGACGGCCTGGATTCCGGCGTGGGTCGCGTAGGCGGCGGCCGACGCGGAGGTGTTGCCGGTGGACGCGCAGATGACGGCCTTGGCACCGTCTTCGACGGCCTTGGAGATGGCCATGGTCATGCCGCGGTCCTTGAAGGAACCGGTCGGGTTCATGCCCTCGTACTTGATCCAGACCTTCGCGCCCGTGCGAACGGAGAGCGCCGGAGCCGGAATCAGCGGGGTGCCCCCCTCGCCGAGAGTGATGATGGGCGTCGCATCCGTGATGTTGAGGCGGTCCGCGTACTCGCGCAGCACGCCGCGCCACTGCCGGGAAGCCGTCTTCACGACTGGTTTCGGCAGAGTCTCTCGTTCGCTGGACATCAGGCTCCTTCAACTCTCAAAACGGATGCGACATTGGTGACGAATCTGTTCGCGGCGAGGTCTGTCACGGTGGCCGCCAGGGCGGCCTCCGTAGCCTCGTGCGTTCCGATAACTAGGGTAGCCGTGGCGGAGACGGCGGAGCGACTCGCGGTGCCCGGCTGGGCCGGCGTCATCGACTGCTCGACCAGTGCCAGGGACACGCCGTGGTCGCTGAACACGCTGGCGAGCGTGGCGAGAACGCCGGGTTCGTCGGTGACTTCCAGGGTGACGGCGTAGCGCGTGACGATCTGGCCGATGTCGAAGACCGGCAGGTCGGCGTGCTGGGACGCGGGAACGCCGGGGCCACCGGCGATGTGGCGGCGGGCCAGTGACACCAGGTCGCCGAGCACGGCGGACGCCGTCTCCACTCCCCCGGCGCCGGCGCCGTAGAACATCAAGCTGCCGGCCGACTCCGCTTCGACAAAGACCGCGTTGTTGGCGCCGTGCACGGAGGCGAGCGGGTGGCTGCGGTGAACCATGGCCGGGTAGACCCGGGCGGAGACGCCCTGCTGGCCGCTTTCGGCGTCGACGAGGCGTTCGCAGATGGCGAGCAGCTTCACGACGTAGCCGGCCTTACGGGCTGAGTCGATCTGCGCGGGCGTGATGGCGGTGATGCCCTCGCGGTAGACGGATGCGAGCGGCACGGTCGTGTGGAAGGCGAGGCTGGCCAGAATGGCCGCCTTCTGCGCCGCGTCGTACCCGCCGATGTCGGCGGTCGGGTCGGCCTCGGCGTAGCCGAGGTCGGTGGCCAGGGCGAGAGCCGCCTCGAGGGTGTCCCCCTCAGTGTCCATCCGGTCGAGGATGAAGTTGGTGGTGCCGTTCACGATGCCGAGGATGCGGTTGACCTGGTCGCCGCCGAGACTCTCGCCGAGCGGCCGAACGATCGGGATCGCACCGGCCACGGCCGCCTCGTACTTGAGCTGTGCGCCGACCTGGTCGGCGGCGGCGAAGAGTTCGGGCCCGTGGGTGGCCAGCAACGCCTTGTTGGCGGTGACGACATCCGCCCCCGATTTGATCGCCATCAGAATGTATGAGCGTGCGGGCTCGATGCCGCCCATCAACTCGATGACGACGTCGGCGCCGAGGATCAGGGTCTCGGCGTCGGTGGTGAACAGCTCGCGGGGCAGGTCGACGGTGCGCTCGGCGTCGACGTCGCGCACCAGGATGCCGACGAGCTCGAGGCTGGCACCCACCCGGTTGGCGAGTTCTTCACTGTTTTCGAGCAGCAGCCGGGCGACCTGGGCGCCGACGGAGCCGCCTCCCAGCAGTGCGACGCGCAGATTGCGGTATTCGATCATCGGGCGGGTTCCTTCGGTAGATCGGTCGAGCCGGTGGTCGAGCCGGTGGTCGAGCCGGTGGTCGAGCCGGTCGAGCCCGAGACCCCGGTGTCGCGGGCGAGCAGGTCGGCGATAGTCTCGCCGCGCACCAGCATCCGCGGGATGCCGTCGGCCACCGCGACCACGGCCGGCCGGCCGAGGAAGTTGTAGTTGTTCGACAGCGACCAGCAGTAGGCGCCGGTGGCCGCGACGGCCACCAGGTCGCCCGGGGCCACGTCGCCGGGGAGATAGTCAGCGTCGACGACGATGTCGCCGCTCTCGCAGTGCTTGCCGGCGAGGCGCACCAGCACCGGGTCGGCCGCCGACACGCGGCCGGCGAGCCGCACGGTGTAGTCGGCGCCGTAGAGGGCGGGGCGGGCGTTGTCGCTCATGCCTCCGTCGACACTGACATAGAGGCGCGGGTTGCCGGCCACGTCGACGGACTTGGTGGTTCCGACCTCGTAGAGGGTGATTCCGGCCGGGCCGATGATGTAACGTCCCGGCTCGAAGGCGACCACGGGCACCGGGATGCCGAGGGCGCTGCACTGCGCGGCGACGATGTCGGCCAGGATGGCCGCGAGCTCGCCGATCGGGGTGGGGGTGTCGGCCAGGGTGTAGGCGATGCCGAAGCCGCCGCCGAGGTTCAGCTCGGGGACGGGGCCGCCTGCGAGCAGGGCGGCGTGCACGGCGAGGAGGCGCGACGCGGATTCGGCGAAGCCGTCGGCGCCGAAGATCTGCGAGCCGATGTGGCAGTGCAGGCCGCGGAAGCCCAGGCTCGGCTCGGCCCGGATGAGGCCCACCAGCGCCGCGGCGTCATCGAGCGTCACGCCGAACTTCTGGTCTTCGTGCGCCGTGGCGAGGAATGCGTGGGTGTGCGCGTGCACGCCGCTGTTCACGCGCAGCCGAACGGCCTGCACGATGCCGTGCCGGGCGGCGGCCGCGGCGACGCGCCCGATTTCGACCAGGCTGTCGATCACGATGGTGCCGACGCCGACGCGGCAGGCCTCGTCGATCTCGGCCAGGGATTTGTTGTTGCCGTGATAGCCGAGCCGGTTCGGCGGGCTGCCGGCCGCCAGCGCCACGGCGAGTTCGCCGCCGCTGCAGACGTCGATGTTGAGACCTTCGGCCAGCATCCAACGGGCGATCTCGGTGGACAGGAACGCCTTGCCGGCGTAGTAGATGTGCACGCTCGTGCCGATGCGGGCGAACTCGGCCTCGAAGGCGGCGCGGAGCGAGGCCGCGCGGGCGCGGGCATCCGTTTCGTCGACCAGATAAAGAGGAGTGCCGAATTCGGCGGCCAGGGCGGAGGCGGTGCAGCCGCCGATGAGGAGTTCCCCCTGCGGGGTGCGGTCGATGGTGGCCGGCCAGAGGCCATCGGCGAGCGCATTGGCGTCGTCGGGCAGGCAAAGCCAGTCGGGGGCGAGCGGGTTGGTGGCCACGGGTGAAAACCTCACGGGAAATGTCGAGTGGGTGTCTCACTGAGTGGCGAGCGAACCCGGATTGGTCCCTGAAGCCAGTGAACGGATGCCGTCGGCTGCGACCGGGGACCTGTCCCGAGTGTAGCGAACGCCGCCGGTGCGCACCGAATCGCGTTACGTCCCGCTGCGTGGCGGGCTGCGCGGGCTGGGCAGCGGGGCGGGCCGCGATCAGACCAGCGCGGCGGTTTCGGCCACGTCGACGATCCACGCCTCCGGGTCGCTCATGACCGACGAGCCGCTGCTAGTCCAGATGCGCCGCATCTTGAGGAGCATCTTCTCCGCCTCCCGGACGGAGCCCAATTCCAGGTCGACCATGACGAAGTTCGGAACAGTCACCGAGCGGAGGATCGTGTAGCGGATCACCCCCGATCCGCGGCGGTCGGCCGGGTCCAGGTCGAAGGCGCGTTTCCAGCGGTCATAGTCGGGCACTGGGTGCTGAATGCGCAGGACAGTCATGGAGCCTCCTCGAACAAGCGAATGCGCGACCGGCGGTTCCTTCCAGCCTACGACCCCGCGGTCACCGTGTCAGGCCCCGGTTTGGTCACGGTTCGAACGGTCCGCGAGCGGCGCGGCGTGCCGCTCACGGCTCAGCCCGCTCCGCAGCCGCCGAGGGTTGTCAGCGACTGACGGCTCAGCGTCAACGAGCTCGACTGCAGCGTGAGTCGCGCTCGATCCGCGGTCACGTTCACTCCGGCGAGGGTGACCCCCTCGGGGAGGTACTGGGCCACGCAGATGCGGAGCGGTTCCTCACCCAGAACACGAGACAGCAGGTTGCCGGCGTCGATGCTGCCGCCGCCTGAGGTGACGCTGGCACCGCTCGGCGTGAGCAGCAGTGCGTCGGCGCCCACGCTCGGCGTCGCCGAGGCGCGGTAGCCGATCGGGAAGCCGAGCACCTCCAGGCTGCCGCTGTAGCTGATCTCGTCCTTCCCGAGTTCGACGCCGGCGTCGGGGACATTGCTCGGCAGAGCCTGGCTCAGCAGGGTGTTGAGGGAGTCGGGTTCGAGGTCGATGATGCCGCGCACGTCGCCGACGGGCTGGGATTGGTCGAGCGGGACATCCGTCGCCACGACGTGCACGGATGCCGGCACGCCGTCCACGGTCAGGGTGCCTGATTCCAGGGCCACCCGGTCGAAGCTGCCGCCGAGGTACTGCGCGATGACCGACAGGCCTCCGATGGAGACGGCCACGTCCCCGGTCACGGTGTCGGGCAGGTTCGAGGCGATCTCCTGCTCGATCTGGCCCTCGGCGTAGCTGCGCAGTCCCCCGTCGACGAAGAAGAAAGCAGCGACGAGCCCGACCACGACCAGACCCGCGACGATGAACGCCCCGAGCCCGCGACGACGGGATTTCCTGGCGGACGCGTCCATGCCTACATGCGTTCCGGTGCGGAGACGCCGAGCAGGCCGAGGCCGTTGCGGATGACCTGGCCGGTGGCGTCGTTGAGCCAGAGCCGGGTGCGGTGCAGGTCGGTGATCGGTTCGTCGCCGAGCGGGATCACCCGGCAGCTGTCGTACCAGCGGTGGTAGTAGCCGGCAACCTCTTCGATGTAGCGGGCGATACGGTGGGGCTCGCGCAGTTCGGCGGCCTGCGCGACGACGCGCGGGTATTCCTGCAACACGCCGAGCAGGGCCGATTCGCTGTCGTGGGTGAGCAGCTCTGGGGCGAATGCGGTGCGTTCCACCCCCGCGGTGGCCGCGTTGCGGGCGACTGAGCAGGTACGGGCATGCGCATACTGCACGTAGAAGACCGGGTTCTCGTTGGTGCGCTTGCCGAGCAGGTCGAGGTCGATGTCGAGCTGGGTGTCGCTGCTGGACCGCACCAGGGAGTAGCGGCCGGCGTCCACGCCGACGGCGTCGACGAGGTCGTCGAGGGTGACGATCGTTCCGTTCCGTTTGCTCATGCGCACCGGTTCGCCGTTGCGCAGCAGGTTGACCATCTGTCCGATCAGGATCTGCAGGTTCACGCCGGGCACGTCGCCGAACGCCTCGACCATGGCCATCATGCGTCCGACATAGCCATGGTGGTCGGCGCCGAGCATGATCAAGTTCTGGTCGAAACCGCGCTCACGCTTGTCGAGGTAGTAGCCGAGGTCGCCGGAGATGTAGGCCGGTTCGCCGTTGGAACGGATGATGACGCGGTCGCGGTCATCGCCGAACGTGGTCGTGCGCAGCCAAATGGCCCCGTCTTCTTCGAAGATGTGGCCCTGTTCGCGCAGCCGTTCGATGGCCCGGTTGACGGCGCCGGACTCGTGCAGGGAGTCTTCGTGGAAGTACACGTCGAAGTCCACGCCGAAGCCGTGCAGCTTCTCCTTGATCTCGGTGAACATCAAATCGACGCCGACGCTGCGGAAGACTTCCTGCTGCTCATCGCGGGCCAGCACCGCGATGTCGCCTTCGTGGCTGGCCACGACCTGGTCGGCGATGTCTCCGATGTAGGCGCCGCCGTAACCGTCTTCGGGGGTGGGCTCGCCCAGGTAGCCGGCGAGCACGCTGCGGGCGAAGCGGTCGATCTGCGAGCCGTGGTCGTTGAAGTAGTACTCGCGGGTGACGTCGGCGCCCTCCGCCTGCAGCACCCGGGCCAGGCTGTCACCCACGGCCGCCCAGCGCACGCCGCCCATGTGGATGGGGCCGGTGGGATTGGCGGACACGAATTCGAGGTTGATCTTGAGGCCGTCGTAGAGGTGCCCGGTGCCGTAAGCGGGGCCCGCATCGACGATGGTCTTGGCGAGTGCGCCGGCGGCGGCGGCCTCGAGACGGATGTTGATGAAGCCGGGTCCGGCGACGTCCACCGAGGCCACGTCGGGAAGCTGTTCCAGGCCGGCAGCCAGTTCGGCGGCCACCTCGCGCGGGTTGGAGCCGAGTGGCTTGGCGATCTTCATCGCGATGCTGGAGGCCCAATCACCGTGGTCGCGGTTTCTCGGACGCTCGAGGGTGACATCCGCCCCGGTCAGGTTGACGTCGGTCACGTCGATTCCGGCCTCGCGTCGACGCTCGCTCAACTGGAGGATGAGGTCGAGCAGGGATTGGGAAAGCTCAGCGGGAGTCACGACAAGCAAGCTTACCGGCCCGGTCACAGACAACCCTCTTGGTAAGGTCAAGCGTGACTCACTCCCTCTCGCCCAGACTCCCGCGCGGACGGCTCCTGCGCACCACCCTTCTCCTTGCCACCGGCACGGTCGCCGTCGTGGCGCTGGCTGCCTGCGGTTCGGGTTCCACCCCGGAAAGCAGCCCGTCGGCAGCGTCGCCATCATCTACTCCCGGGTCGACGTCGGACGCGACGCAGACACCGGGGCCCACCGCGACGCCGACGCCCACCCCCACGGCAGCAGGCACCCCGGTCACATTTACCTGCGACCAGGTGCTCACCCTCGACGACGTCTACGCCTTCAACCCGAGCTACGGCACCGCCCCCGGTTTCGAGCCGACCATCGCCGCGGGTCAGACGGCGGCAGAGTACCAGGGGCTGAATTGCGGACTGCTCAATCAATCCAGCGACGGAACGATCGAGGTCTCGGTGACCCAGCCCAACGACGTGCTGCTGTCGCAGCTGAAGAACGATGCCATCAGCTCCAGCCAGATCGTTCCCACGTATGGCACGCCGCCCGCCGTCGAGGGCTATTTTTCGGCTGCCGGCGGCACTGGTGTGGCTCAGGTCTTCACCTCCACCTACTGGATCACGGTGGGCTCGAGCGAGTTCGTCGAGCCGGGCGACGCCGAGTCACTCGTTTCCGCGGCGATCGCGAACCTGCAGTAACACGCCCGGGCGGACCGCGCGGCGGAACCCACCTGAACCTGCCCGAACCTGCCGAATTCGGCCTTTCCGGTCGAGTTCGGGTGGTGTGCCGGGCGGGCTCGACCGCATCCGTCGAACTCGATGCGGAACATCGCCTGCCCGGATGCTGATAACCTAGTGTTTTCCCTGGCCCCCATAGCTCAGGGGATAGAGCACTGCCCTCCGGAGGCAGGGGCGGCAGTTCGAATCTGCCTGGGGGCACAACAGTCAGAGTTCGTGCGAACACTCGGGTCGCGGGCTAATCGGTGACAAGATCTGAAGGCTTTGTTACGCCGTTTGCCCACACTGGCCCACAGTTTCTCGCCGCCGACTCGTGGCCCTGGCGTTCGACTACGCCAGGATGCGTGACCCGGTAGGTGTGCGGCATGAAGCCCTCGCCGACGAGGCTCGGCGTCGCTATGCCGTGGTCGCACCGGTCACCCGCGCTACCGACAGGTCAGCGATGACCATTGAGCCACACCGGGGCGGGACCGCCGCCATCCGATGGGTACGCAGATCAGCTGAGGAGCGCGACGGGATCACGTGGACGTCGGCGCCCGCGGCGGTCGGTCGGGTCTGGGAGCACGTCGTCGGAGCCCCACCGCAACGACTCGAGACCGCGGTACTTACAGACGATGGCCGGGGAAGGGCTGCCACCAAGACCTTCCCCCCGTTCGAATCCGGAGGCAGCGAGGTTGCTGTGCCCCGGCCCCTCCGGAATCGCGTGCAACGCGGAGAATACCGCTACCGCCTCTGAAGCTCCGGGCCCGGTGGTGGACCGGTTCGACGGAGATTCTGGTCTGAAACCACATTTTTGGGTTTCCTGGGGCAGTTTCGGGCAGAATCTCCGTCGAATTCGTTCGGGAGAGAGTTGCTGCTCAGCCTGTGACGAGAAGACACGGGAGTCCCGGAACGCTCGCTCGGGAACCACGGACCGCTCCCTCAGAAGTCGCGGAACCCATGCTCATCCCGCGTCGCGGTCGATCGCCTGTGCCGGTTTGGGAGCAACTGCCCCGCCCCTCCCTCGAAACCCGGTGACGGCCCGTCCGGAGATTCCCGCGACGCGGGTCGAGCCCGTCGAGACCAAGAGCTACAGCGCTGCCCGCTTGCTCGGCAGTGCCACCAGCGTCTGCTCTGGATCTACCTCGACCGGTGGCCCAAGCCAGTACTGCGTTCCGGTGCGGCTGATCGTCCAGTGCTGGTTGTGCAGCAGCAAATGGTGGGGATGACAGAGGAGTACCCCGTCAGCGAGGTCCGTATACCCGTTGTTTTTGAGCCACTCGTTGATGTGGTGCGCTTCTGCCCACGCTGGCGGTTTCTCACAGTCGACCCAGAGACATCCGCCGTCACGCACGGCCATCGCGGCGCGCTGTTTCTCCGTGAAGAGTCGTTCGTCGCGGCCGACGTTGATGATCTGGCCGTTGTCGTCGAATTTGATGCCGCGGGTGCCGGTGTCGCAGAGCAGCCGGTCGATGGTTTCCTGCGAGATCGGGACCGGGTTGCCCTCGATCTGCCCGTGGCCGGCCGGTGCGGCCGGCTGCCGCGCGTCTGCTTCCTGCGCGTCTGCTTCCGGCTTGAGCGCCTTCTCGGTCACGATCACGCGCACCGAGGGTCGGCGCCCGCCGAAGACCCGGCCCGGGTCGGCCTCGCCGGCGATCTTCAGCAGCTGCACCAGGGAGTCAGCGGCGATCTGTTCGGTCGTGCGGGGGTCGTCTTGCATCTTCTTGGCCCAGGCCGCCCGCTCCGCGTCCACGAATCGCACCCCGCCGCGGCGCGGGCCCGTGATCGAGTCGAACGTGGAGAGCATGAACTCACCGTCTTCGGGGGCAAACAGCCCGCTGAGTCGTACGTTGCCGTTGCCCAGCCGGTAGACCCGCAGGTAGCGGTCGTCGTAGGCCTGCTTCTCCCGGGCGGCGATGCCGGCCTCGTCAAGCTGGTCGCGCATCCGTCTCGCCCGTTTGAACACCTGATCGGTATTCAGTGACGACGCCTCCGCCAGGAGCGCCTCCAGCGCCACCGCGAGCTTCTCGGCGGTGACCGAGGCGTCGATCTGGCCCAGCCCCGCGCGGATCGACTCGGCCGCGTCGACGGAGAGGGTTCCGGCGGTGACGGCCCGGGCGATCGGCGCCTGCCACGGCACCTTCGCCTCGAATTCGGCGACCTCGGCGGCATCCCTGTCGGGCGAGGAGAGCGCCGCCTCGACGAGCCTGTCGGCCGCCTCCGCATCCGCCAACATCGTGCCGACTGCGACCAGCTTGTACGCGTCGCCCTTGGACGAGCCGGTCGAGTTCTGGATCAGGGCCTCCGGCGAGAGGTACCCCTGCTGCGCCGCCAGGCCCGAGTGCCCGAGCTCCGGTCGGGAACGCTCGGCGATGGTCGCCGCCATCCAGGCAGCATAGGTATCGACGAGACGGCGGATCGAAGCGATTCGCTTCTGACCGGCCAACACCTCGGCATCAGGAAGGGCCGAGAAGTCAGCGCATGACGAGCCCAGCAGGGCCACGGCATCGGCCGCCTGCCTGAGGTCTTCCGCGAGGTTGGTCATGTTACGAGGATACCTCATTGCGTACACATAGTCGAGAGTTTGTCGGATGGTTGAGGATTTTTGGAGGTTGAGATTCGAAGTCCTGTTCATCGATCTTGGAGGTATCGCTTCGGGTCTCGCCCAGCTCGACCACCGGGTCGGGAGCTCTCTGAGGCTGGGCGGCCGCCCCGTTGTCCCCGGGAAAAGCCGGGCCTACCATGTGTCGCAGCCCCACTTCGGGGACCGAGCGTCGTTGCCGTGCCTCGGCGGGTTGCCGCACACAGGTCTCGGGCATTGCTCCGGATGTCCGCGTCCTGCACATCACAGGACGGGACTGACCATGAGCACGTATCTGTTTGAAGCGAACTACGTGGGCGAAGGTATCAGGGGCCTCATGCGCGAAGGCGGCACCGGCCGTCGGGAGGCGCTGGTCGCAGCCCTCAAATCGGTGGGTGGGTCGGTCGAGAGTTTCTACTACACCTTCGGGGAGACCGACGTTCTGGGGGTCATCGAGGTTCCGGAGCCGTCCGACGCCGCCAAGAAAACGCCGGCGTATCGGGCTCCCGGCCAGTAGGTCTGCAGCGGCGTTCTCCCGCTCTAGCGCAGCATCCATGGGCACTCGGATGCGGTGACGCCCCGAGCCGGATGGCCATCGGCTGACACCTACTCCGCCCAGTTGCCCGGAACGACGACGACCAGTCTGCAGCGCGGACATCGGTGACAGGACTCGAGCCCCTGAGCGGTGTCCACACCGTCGGGGGTCATTTCGGCCCCGCACGCCGGACACACCGGGCCGTCACCGTCGAGGGCGAACTCTTCCATTACTCCAGTCTGCGGCGTCCGTGCGGGCCGGTGCCGCGGCAACCGTCTCGCGCGCATCGTGCGCCGTTGCGCGCGTGGCACGCAAGGCGCGCAGCGGCGCAGCTCCGGCGCGACGCCGACTGGCGGCGACGCGGAAAGGGAATCGGGACGCGACGCGGAAAGGGAATCGGCACGCGAAGCGGAAAGGGAAACAGTGCGGGAACGACCGGGCCCTGTGCCATGCTGACCGAATCGACGATCGGGGGCTCTCAGTGGTGCGTGACCACGGCTCCAAAGACGCGTACTCGCTGGCCCAGCGCGATCCGGCCTACCTCGCGGCGGTTCGGGTCGCTTACTCGGGAGAGAAGAACGTGCTCAACGCCCTGTGGTGGGCGACTCACCCCGCCGAGGCGGCACCGGATGGCTCACCGTCCCCGGCAAACCAGCTGCGCGACCTCCAGAAGCGCGTCTTCTCGGCGAACGGCGACTCCGTCGGCGATCCGAAGGCCACCGCCGCACTGCGGGAGCTGCAGGCCACGGTGGCCGCCGACCGTGCCGCGATCGCCGCCGCGATCCGTGCGGCCGAATTCGCGGTCAACACCCAGCCGCCCCGCTCCCCCGGTGAGTCGACGGCACCGAGGAAGACTGGTCCCCGGACGATGCACGAGGGGACGTCCGAGGGTTCGCTTCAACCGTTTTTCGAGGAGGTACTCGACGAGACTGCGCTGCCCGCCAGGGGACGCGACCGCAACGCTCTCCTGGTTCTCGGCATCCTTGTCGCACTGGGTGTCGGTTTCGTCGTCGGCACTCTAACGAATGCCTCGCTCGTCACCGCATCGCCTTCTGCGGATCCCGTGAACGCGGAGGACACCTGCGGCCAAGTGAGTGACGTTGTGACGCTGATGCACAATGCGTACGGTTCGCTGCTCGCAGAGCCCTCAACCCAGCAGGAGTTCGAGGGAACCGCACGGCTCGTTGCGCGGCTGAGCGCCCGCGTGGACACCGTGCCCGGCTCCGCGGTGGCGGACCAGGTGGAGGCCCTGAAGGGCCTGCTGCCGTCGTCGGCCAGCGAGCAAATCGATCCGCTGTCGACAGAGTGGGGGCAGGCTCTGGCCCGTGTCAGCGCGGCCTGCAGCGCTGCCGGGTTCGACATCAGCGTGGACGCCTGGATTGGCGGCTGACGGCACCGGCCCGGTCGGGAGCGCGATTTCTCGGATGCATGGACCTTCGGTTTGATGAGCTGGACTTTCCGTCTTGGCCGCCCGCTCCGCGCGATCAGGCGGTGCGCTCTACGCCCGCCAGAATCGCGGTGCCGAGCTCGGCCGGCCCGGTGAACTGGAGCCAGTGCCCGGTGGGCAGGTCCACGTACTCGACGTCGTGCAGGCGGGCCAGCTCCGCCACAAACGGATACCCGGCGGCGATCCACTCGGTGAGCAGCGCGGACGATCTCGCAGGAGCGGTGCGGAGGCATGGGCTGCCGGGGGACATCCGGTGCGCCCGCAGCACTAACCTCGGAGATTTTCGCGACACGCCGCTCAGGCCCCCGAACCGGCGTTTCCCGAAAATCTCCGCGATTACGTGACGACGGATGCCTGTCAGCGAGCCCGTGTTCCACGAGCGCTCGCACGGCGAATCCTTCCTCCACCTCGTCGCGGCACGGTCCCGCTACCCGGGCTTGTGGATCCTCGACGAGCCGGAGTCGGCCCTCTCCTTCACCGGTTCTCTCGCCCTGATCCGCCACCTGCAGGACATCCTGGACGCGGGCGGATCCCAGGTCATCCTCTCGACGCACTCCCCGATCCTGGCGTCGCTCCCGGGCGCCGCCATCTACGAGGTCGGGCCCTGGGGTTACCGCCCGTGCGCCTGGGAAGACCTTGACCTGGTGCGCGACTGGCGCTCCTTCCTGGAGGCCCCGGAGCGCTACCTGCGGCACCTGTTCTGACCCGGGGCAACCGATGGCCACCGGCCGCGACCGGCACCCGCTCTCACCATCGGTCGGGCCTCAGTTCTGCAGGAACGTGGTGACGTACGCCACCGTGTCGGCCGGGCTGACCCCCAGCTCCCGCAGCCGTTCGACATAGTTCTTTGCCGCGCCGAGCGCCTGCTGTTCGACCGAGTCCGGTGCGGCCTTGACGAAGGAACCGGCCCTGCCGCGGGTCTCGATGAACCCCCCAGCCTCGAGTTCCTTGTAGGCACGCGCCACGGTGTTCGGCGCGAGCACCAGGTCAGCGGCGAGCCTGCGCACCGTGGGCAGGCGTGTTCCCGCGACCATGTCCCCGCTCCGGATGTGCGCAATGACCTGCACGCGCAGCTGGTCGAACGGCGGCGTCGCCGAACGCGGGTCGATGCGGAGAATCACTGCGGGCCGACCGGGCGCGAACCGGCATCCGCGTGGAGGGTTCGCCGAAAGTGCCGCCGTGACGAGGTGAGAACGGATGCGGCGGCGACCAGATCCAGGATCGCGGCCGAGCGAAGCGAATCGAAGATCATGTCGGACCACACGTCACCGAGCATCGAAACCCCGTTATGTTCTTCGTTTTGTGTCAGCCTATCAATACAATCATAAGCACACAACAGGGATCCCGACGTCGGATACACGGTTGACCGCCGAATTCACCCCGTCCGGTCGAGTTCGCCCCGGCTCGGCTCAGTTCAGCGGGCCAGCATGTCCGGCAGCAGCGGCGAGAAGATCACGACGAAAGCCAGCACATTCAGGGCCACCGTGCCCCAGAACGCCTGCCGAAAACCGGCCTTCTTGGTTTTGTGCCGCAGCACCTGCTGCGCCACGATCGCGCCCGGCCAGCCGCCGGCGAATCCGAGCAGCAGCAGGGTGTTCTCCGGCACCCGCCAGCGCGCGGCGACCGCTGCGGACTTGTCCACGGCGTAGGCGACGAAGCAGGCGAGGCTGACGGCCAGGTAGAACGCGGCCACCCAGATCGAGACCGGTCGGTAGGCGTCGACGACGAGGTAGATCGACGTGAAGGCGACGATGGCGAGGTAGGCGACGGCTCCCGAACCGGTGCGGGCGGGCATCCGTCGCCGCGTGCCGGTCTGCCTCGTGCGTGGGGACTGCCGCCTGGGCCTGGTCTGTCTCATCTGTGTCTCCTCGCGGCAGCAGCTCAGTCGAGGAAGTCGCGAACGACGGTGTCGAGGGCCGCGACCGTCAACGCGATCGAGCCGATGTCGATGCGCTCGTCGTTGCCGTGGAACAGCTGCCGGAAGGTGCCGTAGTCCCAGTGCCGGCCGAGCAGCGCGAAACCGTAGGCAGGGACGCCGCGGCGGCGGTAGAACCGCGCATCGGAGCCGCCGACGCTGAGCACCGGGAGCAGGTCGGCGTCGGGGTAGGCCCGGCGCACGGCCTTGCCGAGCGAGTGGAACAGCGGCGTGTCGACCGCGGACCGGGTGGCCGCGGCGAATTCGTCGCCCTCGATCGTGACCTCGTCGGCCAGGTCGCCGAGCGCCTCCCGCAGGTAGGCGTCGACGTCGGCGGCTGACAGGTCGGGCAGCACCCGGATATCGAGGGTGATCGTGGCGAGCGCGGGGATGACGTTGTCCTTCACCCCGGCCCGCACGATGTTGGGCGAGATGGTGGTGTGGGTGGATGCGTGCGCGAACCCGGCCAGGCTGCCGAGCTCGTTCAGGGCGCCGTCGATGCGGTGCGGGTCGAGCAGTCGGGCGGCAAGGTCGGGTTCCAGTTCGAGGGCCTGCACATATCGGCGCCAGTCGGCGGTGATCTGCACCGGAGCGCGGTAGCGGGCCAGGAGCCCCACGGCATCCGCCGCGATCACCGCGGCGTTGCGCGCGCCCCACGGGGCCGACCCATGGCCGGGGGTGCCGCGCACGGAAAGGCGCCGACCGGCGATACCTTTTTCGCCGACGGCCGTCGAGATCAGCGGCCGCGGCCCGACCATGGCCCCGCCGGACTCGGTGAGCACGGCGTCCGCGTCGATCAGATCGAGCCGGTGCTCGGTGAGCCATTCCACGCCGAAGTGGCTGCCGTCTTCCTCGTCGGCAACCGCGGCGAAGATGAGGTCGCCGCGCGGCCGGAACGGTCCGGTCGCAATGGCCCGGGTGACGACCGCGTAACTGGCGGTCAGGTAGAGCATGTCGAGGGCGCCGCGTCCCCAGATCTCGCCGTCGATGATCTCGGCGCCGAAGGGGTCGCGGCTCCAGCCGCCGTCGTCGACCGGCACCACGTCGAGGTGGCCGACCAGGGCGAGCGTGGGCGCCGTGGGATCGGTGCCCCGGATGCGAGCGATCAGGGAGGCGCGGCCCGGATGCGGTTCGACCACCTCGAGGTCGAGTCCCGACCCGGAGAAGAACCCCTCGAGCGTACGCACGCTGCGAATCTCGCCGCCCGAATCGGGAGTGCCGTCGTTGACGCAGGCGTTGCGGATGAGGTCGCGCAGCAGGTCCACCGTCTGGCGGGTCAGGGCTTCATGGTCGCTCATGCGCATGCTGGACGGATATGGTGCGCGACAGTCGATTCCATGGTGGCGGCCAGTCCTTTTGTAAAGTGCCTGAACTCTACCGGGTGAGATCGGCCGCGGCGCACGCCTGGGCGGCGGCCGCCCGGGAAACCGCGTAGCGGATGTGCACCCGGAGCGGTGAGCCGACGGGAATCTTCGGATGCTGGAACTCGGCGGTCGCGGTCATCCCGAGTCGTTCCATCACGGCCCGCGACGGTTCGTTGATGACGGCCGTGATCGCCTGCACCTGTTCGAGCTCGAGCCGCCCAAAAGCGACATCGAGGGCCGCCCGGGCGGCTTCGGTGGCGTAGCCCTGGCCCCAGAAGGAGCGGGCCAGCCGCCAGCCGACCTCGAGCCCGCCGGGTCCGGGGATGAACGCGGGCACGGGAGCGAGCCCGGTGAAGCCGATGAAGTCACCCGTCGACTGTTTCTCGAGCGCCCAGAGCCCGTAGCCGTGCGTCTCGAAGAGCCGGTCGGCCCGGCCGGCGAGCGCGTCGCTCTGGGTCCGGGTCAGCCGAGACGGGAAGTACCGCATCACCTCCGGGTCCTCCCCCATCGCGGCGAACGGCGCCAGGTCTGACTCACGCCAACGGCGCAGCAGGAGGCGGGCGGTGCGGGTCTCGAGCGGCATCCGTCCAGACTAGTGACCCGGACCCCTGCGGGTGGTCAGGGAATCCAGTTGAACTCGTCCGGGTCGGGGCCGGTGCGCTCGTCGCGGTTCAACGCTGTGATCGCAGCCAGGTCGTCGGCAGTCAATTCGAAGTCGAAGAGCGCGAAGTTCTCCTCGACCCGGCTGCGGGTGACGGACTTCGGGAACACGATGTCGCCACGCTGCAGGTGCCAGCGCAGGGTGACCTGAGCGGCAGAGCGGCCCAGGCGGCCGGCGATGGCCGTGATCACGGGGTCGCCGAGCACCCTGCCCTGTGCGATGGGCGACCACGCTTCGGTCACGATGCCGTGCTGCGTGTTGAACGCGCGCACGCTGTCCTGGGTCAGGTACGGGTGCACCTCGATCTGGTTGACGGCCGGCACTGTGCCGGTCTCGTCGAGGAGGCGCCGCAGGTGCTGCGGCTGGAAGTTGGAGACGCCGATGGTCTTCACCCGCCCGGAGGCGTGCATCTCCTCCAACGCCTTCCAGGTCTCGACGAAGTCGCCGACGGCCGGCAGCGGCCAGTGAATCAGGAAGAGGTCGAGGTAGTCGAAGCCGAGGGTCTCGAGCGTCTGCTCGAAGGCGGCCAGGGCATCAGTTCGGGAGTGGAAGCCGTTGTTGAGCTTGCTCGTGACGAAGACGTCAGTCCGATCCAGGCCGGATTCGCGCACGGCCTCGCCGACGCCCTGCTCGTTGCCGTACATCTCGGCGGTGTCGATGTGGCGGTAGCCCACCTCGAGGGCGGCGAGCGTCGACCGCCTGGTGTCGGCCGGCTCAATTTGGTACACGCCGAACCCGAGCTGCGGGATCGTCTCTCCGTTGTTGAGGGTGATGCGGGGAATGGATGTCGTCGGTGCTGCGGTCATGTCGTAGAGCTCCTTCTGTCGACGAGGCGCACGGAGAAGACTGCGCGCCCCACCCTGAACTAAACGGCGCACGGTGAAGCGAATTCCCGTTCAGGGCCGATCGACAGGCTCGAGACCCGGCGGGCGCCGGCGAGGTGCTCGACGACCTCGACCTGACCAACGGGGGTGTCGTCGATGATCTGCAGCCCGCGGCAGATGCCCAGCCAGCCGGCCGCCGTGACAGTGGGCAACAGTGATACTCCTGCCTGGGCGGTGGACGGGCCTGTGTCGCCGTCCTATGCTCAATCTGGGAACGCCCGAGTGTCGATGGTGGTGTGAGGATGGGGTCCATGCGGTCACGGTGGTTGATTCCGGTCGCGGTTGCGGCGGTTCTGAGCTTTGCGATGTCCAGCGCGTCGGCGCCCACGGCGGCTTGGGCGCAAAACCCGGTCGACTTCGGCGCCAGCCACATCGTCGACACGGTCGACGCCGTCACCGCCCGCGCCGACGAGGTCACGGCCGCGTTCGACGAGCTCTATTCCGAGACCGGGGCCGACCTCTTCGTGGCCTATGTCGACAGTTTCACCGGGGTCGAGGACCGCGAGCAGTGGGCCGACCAGACGGCTGACAACAACGGCTTCGGCACCAACGACGTGCTGCTGGCCATAGCGACGGATGACCGCCAGTACCAACTTTCCGTGGCCCCCGACTCCGCCCTGACGGATGCCCAGCTCCAGGAGATCGAGACCGTCGCCATCGAGCCGGCTCTGCGCCAAAACGACTGGGCCGGCGCCGCGATCGCCGCAGCCGAGGGTTTCTCCGCGGCTCTGCGGGGCGAGCCGGTCTCGGCCGGCGAGATCACCCCCGGGGACGAAAGCCCCGGCGGCGGTGCCGGCGGGTTCCTCATCGTCGTGTTCGTGGTCATCGCCGTGCTGGTGCTTCTGGTCGCCGGAGCGGTCATCCTGCTCGCCCGACGCGGGCGGGGGCGTACCCTGCCAGCCGGAGCCGGAGCGCCGACCGGGCTGCAGGCCCTGCCGACGCCCGAGCTCAAGCGGCGAGCCTCGAGCACCCTCGTGCAGACCGACGACGCGATCCGTTCCAGTGAGCAGGAGCTCGGCTTCGCGATCGCCCAGTACGGCACGGAGGTCACCACCGCCTTCCGGGCCGCGCTCGAAACGGCGCAGAAGCAGCTCAGCCAGGCGTTCACCCTGCAGCAGAAGCTCGACGACGCCGAGCCGGACTCCGAAGAGCAGGCGCGCGCCTGGTACGCCGCGATCATCGACCTCTGCAGCCAGGCCAACCTCACCCTCGATGCGCAGGCCGACGACTTCGACGAACTGCGCCAGCTGGAGAAGAACGCGCCGGAGGTCTCCGCTGCCGTGTCCCAGGGCGCCGAGGCCGTGCGGGCCCGGCTCGCCGGCAGCGAGGAGAGCCTGGCGGCCCTGGCCGCCCGGTACACCGACGTGGCGCTCGGCACGGTTGCCGACAACCCGGCCGAGGCCCGCGAGCGTCTCGCCTTCACGGAGACCGCTCTGGCCCGGGCCACCACCCGGCTGGGTGCCGGCGATACGGCGGCCGCGGCCGTGGACATCCGTGCGGCCGAGGTATCGGTCGACCAGGCGCGGTTGCTCCTGGACGCCGTGGACCGCCTGGGCACCGACCTCGCCGGCGCGATCCGGCAGATGGCGGCCACGGTCGCCGAGCTGCAGACCGATCTGGTGACCGCGCGCGGCCTGCCCACGTCGACCGAGGCCGCCGCCGCGCTGCCGGGAGTGATCAGCCAGACCGAACAGACCCTCGCCGAGGTGCGCGCTCGCTCCGCGGCCGGCCGGATCAACCCGCTCGAGGTGATGGCGATGCTCGACGCCGCCAACACCGCGATGGATGCCGCGCTGCAGGGCGTGCGGGACGCCGAGGCGCAGGTCCAGCGTGCCAGGGCCGCCCTCAACCAGAACCTGCTCGCCGCGCGCGGGCAGGTGTCGGCCGCGGAAGACTTCATCAGCGCCCGGCGCGGGGCGGTGGGCGCGGAGGCGCGCACCCGGGTCGCCGAGGCTGGCAGGGTTCTCGTGGAGGCCGAATCGCTGGCCGCCACCGACCCGGGTGCCGCTCTCGCCGCCTCGCAACGGGCCAACTCCCTGGCCGCGGCCGCCATCGTCGGCGCCCGGAACGACGTCGACGGGTTCGCCGGCCAGGTTCCGGGCGGCCACGGTCCCGGCTACCGAGCCGGCGGCAGCGGCGGGAACGGGGTCATGGGGGCCGTGCTCGGCGGCATCCTGATCAACACAATCCTCTCCGGCGGCGGGGGTGGCGGGGGTGGCATGTTCGGTGGCGGCGGCGGCGGCCGCGGCGGCCGCTTCGGCATGCCCGGCGGCTTCGGCATGCCCGGCGGCTTCGGCGGTGCCGGTTCCCGCTCACGCCGGGGCGGGGGCGGGCGGTTCTAGAAACCGGCGCCGTCGCAGCCGTTTCAGCCGTTTCAGCCGTCGCAGCCGTCGCAGCCCGCACGGCGGCCCACACGTCTTGACCAGCACAAACCGACACACTGGAGGTCAGCCGATGCTCCGGAACTCGAAAGGACACCGCACAATGACGAAACAGTCCATATTTGGCCGTATCTCCCAGTTGGCGAAAGCGAACATCAACGCGCTTCTGGACTCCGCCGAGGACCCGCAGAAGATGCTCGACCAGATGGTTCGCGACTACACCAACAGCATCGCCGACGCGGAGAGCGCGATCGCCGAGACGATCGGCAATCTGCGCCTGCTCGAGGACGACTACCGGGAAGACGTCGAGGCCGCGACCGAGTGGGGTGGCAAGGCCCTGGCCGCGAGCCGCAAGGCCGACCAGCTGCGCACCGCCGGAAACGCGGCCGACGCCGACCGTTTCGACAACCTCGCCAAGGTCGCCCTCGGCCGTCAGATGCAGTCGGAGAAAGAGGCGAAGCTGGCCGAGCCTCAGATTGCCTCGCAGACGGCCGTCGTGGCCCAGCTCAAGGACGGCCTCAACAAGATGAAGGAGAAGCTGAACCAGCTCTCCGCCAAGCGCAGCGAACTGATCGCCCGGTCGAAGACCGCCGAGGCGCAGACCAAGGTGATGGATGCCGTCAAGAGCATCGACCTGATGGACCCCACCAGCGAGGTCAGCCGCTTCGAGGACAAGATCCGCCGCGAGGAGGCCCGCGTTCGGGGCGCCAGCGAGCTGGCCGCGTCGAGCCTGGACGCCCAGTTCGAGAGCCTCGAGGACCTCGGCGAGCTCACCGAGGTCGACGCCCGCCTCGCCGCGCTCAAATCCGGCGGCGCCGGCTCCATCACGCAGTAGCCTTCAGCCTCCAGCGCAACCGAGCGCCGACGGGAACATCCCGTCGGCGCCCGGCGTTGTACCTAGCATGACAACTCTTGGAATCATCGGCGCCGGCAACATCGGCAGTCAGCTCGCACGACTCGGCGTGGCCAACGGATACGACGTGGTCGTGAGCAATTCGCGCGGCCCCGAAACCCTCACTGACCTGATCGACGAGCTCGGCCCGCACTCCCGCGCCGCGACCCCCGCCGAGGCCGCCGCGGCCGGCGACCTCGTGGTCGTGACCATCCCGCTGAACCAGATCCACACCCTGCCCACGACGGAGCTGGCCGGCAAGCTCGTGATCGATACGAACAACTACTACCCGCAGCGCGACGGCGACATCGCCGCACTCGACGACGAGAGCACCACCACGGCCGAGCTGCTCCGCGATCGCCTGCCGGAGTCCACGATCGTAAAGGCGTTCAACCACATCTATGCCGCCGATCTCACCGAGCACGGTCAGCCGGCCGGGTCCGTCAACCGGCGCGCCCTGGTCATCGCCAGCGACGACGCCTCCGCCGCCGCTACCGTGACCGCACTGCTGGACCGCTTCGGCTACGACACCGTCAACGTCGGCGCGCTCAGCGAGGGCTGGCGCATCCAGCGGGACACCCCCGGCTACGGCCCGCGCTTGAACGCGGCCGAGTTGCGGGACGCGACGGACGCCGCTGCGCGCTACCGCGATCAATAGGCGCTGCGCGTAGATCGGCCCGATCCAGCACGAAAATCCCGCGCGCGGGGAAGCTCTGGGAGCATACTGAAGTATGGCTCCCTCCTTCGTTGTCGTGCCACAGTGGCAGGGTTCGGTTTCTCCGCGCGCGATGCGCCTGAGTGACGGGGCGGAGGCGATCCGAGGTGATCTTCCCTCCTCCGTCACCCGTGAAGTGGAGGTGCCGGTCGAGGCCGGCGATTCTCTCGACACCGGCATCGACCGCTTCTCCACCCTGATGATGGTGCGCGAACGCCTCACGGCTGCACTGCGCGGCGGCGCTGGCCCGGTGGTCACGATCGGCGGCGACAACGGGGTGTCCCTGGCGGCCGTCGAGCATGCGTCGCGGCAGCATCCTGATGACCTGGCCGTGGTCTGGCTCGACGCCCACCCCGACCTGCACACCCCCGACACCTCACCGTCCGGAGGTTTCACGGGGATGGTGCTGCGCGCCATCACCGGCGAGGGTGCCGACGGCCTGACCCTCGACCCGGGTGAGCGCGTTCCTCTGGAACGCGTCGTGATCGGCGGCGCGCGCGCCATCGACCCGGCCGAGGACGCTCTGATCCAGGACCGCGGAATAGTGAGTCTCCCGGTCGAGGACCTCGACCCTCCCGACGCGCTCGTCGCGGCCCTGCGCGCCACGGGCGTGGGCACCTTCTACCTACACCTCGACCTGGACGTGCTCGACCCGTCGGCGCTGGCCGGCCTGGCCGACCTCTACCCGTTCGGGCTGAGCGTCGACACCCTGAACCGGCTGATCACCGCCCTGCGCGCCGAATTCGAACTGGCCGGCGCCACCATCGCCGGCTTCGCCCCGGCCTCGCCGGGGGCCGCCACCGACGACCTGCCGAGCATCCTGCGCATCATCGGCGCGCTGACCCGCCCTGCTCAGCCATAGCATGTTACCGACGCGCCAGCGTCACGAGGCCAAGGGAGGCATCCGTGAACGAGCAGCACTCCGTTTCCGATCCGTCGAGGATCATCACCGAGAGGCGCGGGCACGTGCTGCTCATCGGGTTCAACCGCCCGGAGAAGCGCAACGCCGCCGATCTGGCGCTGCTGACGCAGTTGGCCCTCGCCTACGGTGAACTCGACCGCGACCCTGAGCTGCGGGTCGGCCTCGTCTACGCGGTCGGCGACCACTTCACCGCCGGCCTCGACCTGGCCGACATCGGCCCCCGGCTTGGCCCCGACGGCCTCGACATGGTGCCGCCCGGCGGCATCCATCCGTGGCAGGTCGACGGGCCAAGCGTGTCCAAGCCCGTGGTGATGGCCGTGCAGGGCACCTGCCTCACCCTCGGCATCGAGCTGATGCTCGCGAGCGACATCTCCGTGGCGTCAGAGTCCACCCGCTTCGGCCAGATCGAGGTGGCGCGCGGCATCCTGCCGTTCGGCGGCGCGACCATCCGCTTCCCGCGCGCGGCCGGCTGGGGCAACGCCATGCGCTGGATGCTCACCGGCGACATGTTCGACGCCCGCGAAGCCCACCGCATCGGGCTCGTGCAGGAAGTCGTGCCGGACGGCACCCAGTTCGAGCGCGCGCTGGAATTGGCCGAGCGGATCGCCGCCCAGGCCCCGCTGGCCGTGCAGGCCACGCTGGCCAACGCCCGCACGGCCGCGCGGGAGGGTGCCGCGGCCGCCGAGGCGGGGCTACAGCCGGCCCTGGCCCGCCTGGCCGCGACCGAAGATTCCCGCATCGGCATGGAGGCATTCGTCAGCCGTCGGCCGGCTACTTTCGTGGGTCGTTAGGCTGGCAGCACCACCTCATCGGAACTACAGCACCACTCATCTGCACCACTGACCTAAGGAGAGACGGATGTCTGCCGCCGCCAGCACCACCCCACCTGACCCTTCCGCCAAGAGCTACGACGTCATCGTGATCGGCGCCGGCTCGGCGGGTGAGAACGCCGCCGACCGCACGACGCAGGCAGGCCTCCGCACCGTGATCGTCGAGGCCGAGCTGGTCGGCGGCGAGTGCTCCTACTGGGCCTGCATGCCGTCGAAGGCGCTCCTGCGCAGCGGAGCGGCCCTCGCCGCAGCCCGGCGCGTCGGCGGTGCGGCCGAGGCCGTGACCGGCGACCTGGACATCGCGGCCGTTCTGCGCCGCCGCGACTCCTTCACGAGCAATTGGTCCGACGAGGGCCAGGTGCGCTGGCTGGAGAAGACCGGGATCACCCTGGTGCGCGGCCACGCCCGCCTCACCGGCGTGCGGGAGGTGACCGTGACCGCTGACGACGGCACCACGACCGTGCTGGTCGCGGCGCACGCCGTGGTCGTCAGCACCGGGTCGGCGGCGCTGCTGCCCGATATTCCCGGTTTGGCAGCCGTGTCGCCGTGGACCAGCCGCGAGGCCACCAGCGCCCCCGGAATCCCGGACAGTCTGGCGATCATCGGCGGCGGCGTGGTCGCCGCCGAGATGGCCACCGCCTACGCCGGGCTCGGCGCCGAGGTCACGATGATCGTTCGGAGCGATTTGCTCGGCGGTCAGGAGCCCTTCGCCGGTGAACTCGTGCTCGCGGCCCTCCGGGGGGCGGGCGTCACCGTGCTGACCGGGGTGTCGACCACCGGGGCGGCCCGCACCGCCGACGGCGACGTGACCCTCACCCTCTCCAACGGCAGCGGGGTCACCGCGACCGAGGTACTCGTGGCCACCGGCCGGGTTCCCCGCAGCGCGGATGTCGGGCTCGAGACCGTGGGCCTCACACCGGGCGACTGGCTCGAGGTCGACGACACCCTGCTAGTGCGGGGCACCGCGCCGGACCTGACCGGGGACTGGCTGTATGCCGTCGGCGACATCAACCACCGGGCCCTCCTCACCCACCAGGGCAAGTACCAGGCCCGCGCGGCCGGTGACGTGATCGCGGCCCGGGCCGCCGGCAGGCCCGTCGACGACGCCCCGTGGGGATCGCACGTCGCCACAGCCGACCATGCCGCCGTGCCGCAGGTCACCTTCACCGACCCCGAAGTGGCATCTGTGGGACTGACCCAGGCTGCTGCCGAGAAGGCCGGGTTCCGCACCCGGGTACTGGACTACAACTTGGGCCAGGTGGCCGGGGCATCCGTGCACGCCGACGGCTACACCGGCTCGGCGCGCGCGATCGTGGACCTCGACCGTGAGGTTCTGATCGGGGTCACCTTCGTGGGGCCGGATGTCGCGGAGCTGCTGCACGCGGCGACCATCGCCGTGGTCGGCGAGGTGCCGATCCGCAGGCTGTGGCACGCGGTGCCGAGCTACCCCACCCTGAGCGAGGTCTGGCTGCGGCTGCTCGAGGAGTACGGTCGCCCGTAGCCGCGCTTTCGCCCTCGCGGCGCACCCGGTGGAGGCTGGCGCACTTTCCAACCCGCGCCACCTTCCACCACCTGCCCCGCGCCACCTCCGCCGTGAATCGATCAAGGGAAACCCAGGCTTCCATCGTGGGGGCCACCTACGCTGGAGGAGTGCGCCGCATCTTCTTCGACTCCCCCATCAGCCGGGCCGGCTACCTCTACGCCACCACGGTCGGCGTGATCTGGGGTTCCATCTGGAGCACGGGCAAGGTCGAGCGCCGAGGCGGCCTCATCGTTTTTCGCGGGATGCCCGCCTGGGCATTCGGACGCGGCGGAGCCTGTGTCGGGGGCTGCTACCTGACCAACCAGAACGTGTCGATGGCCATCCTCGAACACGAGGCCGTGCACAAACGCCAGTGGCAGCGCTTCGGGATGGTTTTTCCGCTGCTCTACCTGGCGGCCGGCCGCAATCCGCTGCAGAACCGCTTCGAGATCGAGGCCGGCCTCAAAAAGGGCGGCTATGTCAAATAACCCGGAGGACCCAGAATGACCGCACGCACCATCGTGATCACCGGCGCCAGCGACGGGATCGGCGCCGCCGCCGCCCGCGCCCTCAGCCAGTCCGGCGACCGAGTCGTGATCGTGGGCCGCTCGCCAGCCAAGACCGCCGCGGTCGCCGAGGCACTGGGTGCCGACTTCCTCGTGGCCGACTTCGCCTGCCTCGACGAGGTGCGCACCCTTGCCGCCGAGCTGCAGGAACACTATCCGCGCATCGACGTGCTCGCCAACAACGCCGGCGGCATCATGGGCGACCGCGTAACCACCGTTGACGGCTATGAGAAGACCTTCCAGGTCAACCACCTGGCTCCCTTTCTGCTCACCACGCTGTTGATGGACCGACTCGTTGCCAGTCGGGCCCGGGTGATCAACACGTCCAGCGCCGCCAACCAGCTCTTCGGCAAGATCGACCTCGACGATCTGCAGGGCGAGACGAAGTATTCCGCGAACAAGGCGTACGGCGACGGCAAGCTTGCGAACATCCTCTTCACCAGGGAACTCCACCGCCGCTACAGCGACGAGGGACTCGCCACTGCAGCCTTCCACCCCGGCGTGGTGGCAACGAGCTTCTCCACCGGGTCGACGACCCTCATGCGCCTCATTTACCAGACTCCGCTCAAACGCCTGCTGCTCGGCGCTGAACAGGGAGCCGACACCCTGGTCTGGCTGGCCACCGCGACGCCGGGCACCGACTGGGCATCGGGCGAGTACTACGAGAAACGCCGCATCCAGAAGGCGAACAAGCAGGCCTACGACTCCCAGCTGGCCGCCGCCCTCTGGGAGCAGAGTTCCGCGCTGGTCGCCGCGCACTCGGCGCCTCTGGCCTCCTAGCCGGATCCTCCTGGCCGGAGCCTCCTGGACGAGACTTCTGCACGAGGCTTCCGGGGCGAGGGTTTTTGGGCGAGGCTTCCGGTGTCGAACGAATTCGACGGAGATTTTGCTTCGAAACGGTTCTCGCGCTGTTTTGGGCCGATTCGGCCAAAATTCTCCGTCGAATTCGTTCGGGGTTCGGGTCGCGGTGCGGAACTCCAAACGGGAGAAACTCCGGCTGCGCACCGGGCTCGCCACGGCTCCGGTCGATGGGCCTTGCCGCCCTGCGTCCTGCCTCCGCGGGTCAGGGCGGCCCAGCGCGCGCGTGTGGCCAACTCAGGACATCCGTCACCCGCAGTTACCAGCCGGTGCGGAGCAGTGCAGGATCAGCACGGATGTCCGGAGGGCCCGGACGGATCTCCTGAGTTGGCCACACGACGAGCCGGACGTGCCGCGGCACCTCTAGGCTCGGGCGCCCACCCTGAGCTCCCTTGTGGCCGAACCGGTGCAGCTCGGGGCCGGTGAAAGTGGACCGGGTGAATGGGGACGACAGCCGGAGCACGTGAGCAACCTCGACCGCGAATGGCCGGCAGCTCGCGCGGGGGCGGGTGGCGCCGGGCGCATCCGTCGAGGTAAGCATGTCCCACGTATGAAATGCCTGACCTAACGAGAATCCACCCGTTCACGGTGGCGGATCGGGCCGGTGGCGCGCATGATGGTCTGGGGGGCGTCGCGGTCCCCAGTGAATGTCACCGAGTGAATGAACCGGGTGAATGTCACCCAAGTGGAGGAACAGCATGAGCTACGCACACACCGTCACGGTCAATGTCTCGTTCGACGAAGCGGTCCGGATGGCCCGGGAAGCACTGGCCGACCAGGGATTCGGCATACTGACCGAAATCAACATACAGTCCACCTTCGCCGCCAAGCTCGGCCAGGAGGCCGCCGACGCCGTCGGCGACTACCTGATTCTCGGTGCCTGCAATCCCGCCCTGGCCCAGCGGGCCGTGACCGCCGACCCAGGCATCGGCGCCCTGCTCCCCTGCAACGTGGTCGTGCGCCGCCACGCGGGGGCCGGTGAAACCACCGTGGAAGCCCTCGACCCGGCCATCATGGCGCAGCTCAGCGCGAAACCGGAGATCAAGCAGGTCTCCATCGAAGCGGATGCCGGGCTGCGCGCAGCCCTCGCCGCCGTGCTCGCCGGCGCCGCGCAGTAACCTTGGGCCAGGCCTGATCAGGCGGGAAAACGTTGACCAGCGGGGGAATCAATGAACGAACGCACCGGAACAGGTGATCGGACCCGGTCCAGGATCCGGGGCGGCGTCGCCCTGACAGTGCTGGCGGGACTGCTGCTGAGTGCCTGCTCCTCAACCCCCGCACCGGGGTCCACCCCCACGGCCACCGAGGAGGCCACTGCGGTGGCCACTCCCACGACAACGGCTACGCCGACGCAAGCCGCGGCGCCCACCGTGTCGACGATCGTGATGAGCGGCTCCCGACTGGTCAGCCAGACCCCCGACGGGCAGACCGTGCAGACCGCGGTCTTGGACGACGGCCCCGACACGGCCATCGCATTGCTCACGAACGCCTTCGGAACGTCGCCGATCCAGACCGAGATGACTCAGGACGAAGCCTGCGATGCGCCTTCGACCCACTATGTCTGGGACGACGCAATGCTCTCCGTGTCGTCCATCGGGTTCACGGTCAGGTTCAGCGGCCCCTCCGTAGCGGGGATAGCCCTTCGGAGCAGCGGTGGATTCGCGGTCGGCGACAATGCCCAGGCCTTCTTCGATGCGCTCCCGGAGGATCAGGCGCACGATGAATACAACGACGGTTCAGGCCCCTTCGTCTACGACAAGGTGGCTGACGGTGCCCCCTGGGGTGAGGACGGCTCCGCCTTCGGCGGAGTGGCCCTGCTCCGGCCGGGCGGTGTCGTGAAGGCGATCGTCGCGCCCGACACGACGCGCGCCTTCTACTGCTGACGCCGGGCCACCGGCGCACCGGATAGAAAGCGGGACACGGAAGCGGGACACGAGAACGCCCGACCTCGAAGAGGCCGGGCGTTTTCGGTCAAGCGGATGCTGCTACGGGGCGGCGTAACCGGCTGCGTCCTCGGCCAGCAGGTCGGCCTCGGCCCAGGTCGCGAGGTTCGCGCGCAGCTTCGCGCCGAGGTCTGCGTCGACGCTGGTCCAGTACGCGATGGCTCGCTCGGTCACTTCGGGACGTTCCACCCCGCTGATGGCACCGGTGATGGTGTCGAGGAAGCGCGCCTTGGCGGCATCGTCGTAGACCTCGCGGTACAGCGTCCCGGCCTGGCCGAAGTCGCTGTCCTCGCTGCGCAGCTGCGCGGCGGCGCGCACGAGTTCGCCGTCGTTCTCCCAGCTTCCGTCGGTTGCCGCCTGCGGGTCGGCCACCGGGCCGCCCAGCGAGTTCGGAGCGTAGTTCGGGACATCCGTCGCGTTGAAGTGATAGCGAGCGGCGCCATCCTGCGAGTAGTTGTTCACGGGAGCCTTCGCGGCGTTCACCGGCAGCTGGTTGAAGTTCGTGCCGACACGGTATCGCTGGGCGTCCGGGTAGGAGAAGATGCGCGCCATCAGCATCTTGTCAGGGCTCGCCGCGATGCCGGGCACGAAGTTCGCCGGGGAGAACGCGGCCTGCTCGATCTCAGCGAAGAAGTTCTCCGGGTTGCGGTTCAGGGTGTGCGTGCCGACCTTGACCAGCGGGTAGTCTGCGTGCGGCCACACCTTGGTGATGTCGAACGGGTTGAACCGGTAGGCCTTGGCGTCGTCGTACGGCATGATCTGCACCGAGACGTCCCAGGACGGGAAGTTTCCGGCATCGATGGCGTCGAAGAGGTCGCGACGGTAGTAGTCGGCGTCGGCCCCCGCGATGAGCTCAGCCTCCGAGCCCTCCATCTCGATGTTGCCCTGGTTGGAGGTGAAGTGGTACTTGACCCAGAAGCGCTCACCGGCGGCGTTGATCCACTGGTAGGTGTGCGAGCCGAAGCCGGGCATCTCGCGCCAGGAGCGCGGCAGGCCGCGGTCGCCCATCAGGTAGGTCACCTGGTGCGCGGACTCCGGGGAGAGGGTCCAGAAGTCCCACTGCATGGTCGCGTCGCGCAGGCCGGAGCCCGGCAGGCGCTTCTGCGAGTGGATGAAGTCGGGGAACTTGATGCCGTCGCGGATGAAGAACACCGGTGTGTTGTTGCCGACGATGTCGTAGTTGCCCTCGGAGGTGTAGAACTTCACCGAGAAGCCGCGCACGTCGCGCCAGGTGTCGGGGCTGCCCTGCTCACCGGCAACGCTGGAGAAGCGCTGCAGCGTCTCGGTGGTCGTTCCGGGCGCGAAGACGGCGGCGCGGGTGTACGCGGAGACGTCGCCGGTCACCTCGAAGACGCCGTGCGCTCCGCCGCCCTTGGCGTGCACGATGCGCTCAGGGATGCGCTCGCGGTTGAACTGGGCGAGCTTCTCGACCAGGTAGACGTCGTGCAGGGCAGTGACTCCCTCGGTTCCAACGGTCAGGGAGTGCTCGTCGCTGGCGACGGGCGTTCCCGTCTGCGTGGTGGTGGACTTGATTGTCATCGTGCTCCTTCGTTCGACAGCGGTGCAGGTGTGGAAAGCGCGGTAAGTGTGGCGGTCTGGCAGTCGGGGCAGAGGCCCCAGTAGGTGACCTCGGCGGTGTGCACGGTAAATCCGGAGGTGTTCGAGGGCGTTAGGCAGGGGGACTCACCCACGGCGCAGTCGACGTCGTGCACCGCGCTGCACCGGGTGCAGACGATGTGGTGGTGGTTGTCGCCGACCCGGCGTTCGAAGAGAGCCGGGGAGCCGGCCGGCTCGATCTTGCGGGCGATCCCCACGCCGGTGAAGGCCGCGAGCACACCGTATACCGCCTGCAGTGAGGTGCCCGGCAGCTCGGCTCGAACCGTGGCGTAGAGCCGCTCCGCGGTCGAGTGCGGGGCCTGGTCGAGAACACGCAGCACCGCCAAGCGGGGCCCGGTGACCTTGAGCCCAGACGCACGGATGCTGTCGGCGAGCAAGCCGGACGCCTCAACCGCCCGCATCCGCCCTATTTCCGTCATGCGCCCCACGCTAACAGTTGTTTTGAATTACTCAAAACAATTGGTGACCACCGGGCGTGGCGCGCGCGGGCTGCTGCGCGCGGATCACCGGCTCAGGCCGGCGAGCCAAGTGCCGATTGGTAAACGTCGACGACCCGGGCCAGGAAGGCCTCGATGACCTCTCGTTCCTCATCAGAGAGATCCTGGGTGAGCGCCGCCACTCCCCCGATCACCGGAAGCAGTTGCTGGAACGCCCGCGAAACCGACTCCTGAGCCGGCACCACGACCACCTTGCGCCGATCCGACGAGTGCGGATGGCGCTGGGCGTGACCGAGGGCCACGAGCCGGTCGACCACGAGAGTGGTTGCCGCCGTGGAGATGTCCAGGCGGCGGGACAGCTCGCCCGGGGTCAGCGACCCCTCCCGGATCAGGTGCTCCATCGCGGACAGGTCGGTGGCGTTCACCTCGAGCGCCTGCCCGACCTGGCGCTCGAAGGCGCGGGACAGGTGCACGATGTCGTGCAGCTGGAAGCCTATCCGGTCCGAAACCGGCAGACTGGAATCCCGACTTTCGCCGCCCCCCGGCGCGCCGACGACCCCGGCCGCGGAGCCGGGAGCGAACTTGCGACGCTCTTCCATAGGAGCCATACTATTACGAAGATTGCTAGGACGCCTAGCAATCAGGCTTCTTGGAGGAATTTTGCTCGCGATTCAGCGGTTCATCACCGGTCGACGCACGGCCTGGATCGTACTGATCGCGACGATCGTCGCCGTCGGTCTGCTCTTCTCCCTCCTCCCCTCCGACGATTCCGAGGAGTTCCCCACCTCCGGGCTGCCCACATCCAGCCAGGCCGCACAGGTCGACGCTCTCCTCGCCGAGTTCCCCTCCGCCGAGCAGACCTCCGCGATCGTGGTCTGGACCCGGGAGGGTGCCGACCTGACCCGGGCCGACATCGCAGCCATCGCCGAACGCAGCACCGCCCTCGCCGAGCAGTCGATCGTGCCGCAGGCCACCATGCCGCGGTTCAGCGATGACGGGCAGGCCGCGATCAGCATCGTTCCGCTGGACGCGGACGAGGCCAACGCCGACATCGGCGGGGCGGCCACCGGCATCCGTGACGCCGCGTCCGACGCACTGCCGAGCGGTCTGAACGCCTTTGTCACCGGCGCCGTCGGCTTTCAGTCCGACATCACCAACGCCTTCGCCGGTGCCGACTTCCGGCTGCTGCTCGTCACCGTGATCGTCGTCGCCGTGCTTCTGATCGTCACCTACCGCAGTCCCGTGCTCTGGATCGTTCCGCTCGTCGTCGTCGGCATCGCGGACGGCATGTCCGGGGTCGTCGTCGGCGCCCTGGCCGAGCCGTTCGGCATCACCCTCGACCCCTCCGTCGCCGGCATCCAGTCCGTGCTGGTCTTCGGCGCTGGCACCAATTACGCCCTGTTGCTCGTGGCCCGCTATCGCGAGGAGTTACTCCGCACCGAGAACCGCAACGACGCCATGCTGGCCGCGGTGCGCGGTGCCGGCCCGGCCATCGCCGCCAGTGGCGGCACGGTCGCGCTCAGCCTGCTCACCCTGCTGTTCGCCGAGCTGTCCGGCAACCGCGCGCTCGGTTTCGCCTGCGCTATCGGTGTCGTCATCGCCATCATCTTCGCGCTGGTCGTGCTGCCGGCTGCCCTTGTGGTCTGCGGTCGCGGCCTGTTCTGGCCGTTCATCCCCCGCTTCGTGCCGGGCGCCGGTGCCGAGCTGCGTCCCGGCTTCTGGACCCGCCTCGGTCGGGGCGTGCAGCGCCGTCCGATCGTGGTCACCGCGGCATCCGTCGCCGCGATCGGCGCCCTCAGCCTGGGCCTGATCGGCGCCTCCGTGGGGCTGTCGCAGGCCGACCAGCTCCTCGGCAAGCCCGAATCGGTGCAGGCGCAGGCCATCGTGAAGGAATCCTTCTCGGCCGGCTTGACCAGCCAGACCATCGTGCTGGTACCGGATGCCGCGGCCGCCGAGGCCACGACGCTTGCCACCGACACGCCCGGCGTCGAGTCCGTGCTGCCCGGCGAGAGCGCGAACGGCCTGACCCGGCTGAACCTCTCCCTGTCCAGCGAGCCGGGCAGCGACGAAACCTTCTCCGTCATCGACACACTGCGCGGCACCTATGCCGACACCTCGGGCGACGTGTCCGAGGCGCTGGTCGGCGGCAGCGACGCCACGGCGTTCGACAACAAGACGAGCGCCCAGGCCGACCAGGCCCTGATCATCCCGATGATCCTGGCGATCGTGTTCTCCATCCTCGCCCTGCTCCTGCGCTCCCTGGTGGCACCCGTTCTGCTGATCCTCAGCGTGCTGGCGACGTACTTCGCCAGCCTCGGTGCCTCCAACTGGATCTTCCAGAACCTGATGGGCTTCCCCGCCTTCAACACCAACGTGGTGCTGTTCGCGTTCCTCTTCTTGGTGGCCCTCGGAGTGGACTACAACATCTTCCTCACCACCCGAGCCCGGGAAGAGAGCATCCGGTTCGGCACGAAGGAGGGCATGGTGCGCGCCCTGTCGTCGACGGGCGCGGTCATCACGAGCGCCGGCATCCTGATCGCGGCGGTCTTCGCCGTGCTGGGCGTGCTGCCGGTCGTGGCTCTCACCCAGATCGGCGTCATCGTCTGCATCGGCGTGCTGCTCGACACGCTCGTGGTGCGCACCCTCGTGGTGCCGGCGCTGGTGTTCCTCACCGGCGACAGGTTCTGGTGGCCGTCCCGTCCGGCCGCGAAGGCCCCGCTGGTCTAGCGCACCGCGGTCGAGAATCCGTGTCGAACCCCGAACGAATTCGGCGGAGATTTTGGCTCTCCTGTCGTAACCGTGGGTTAATCCCGGCCGGGGAGTGCGGGTTTGTGGCCGCCGAGGCTGAGCAT
>NZ_PJJU01000039.1:0-58736 GCF_002929635.1 Cryobacterium sp. M25
TTCCTCAGCGAGATCGTGCAACAAATCGGCTCCCCCCTGCTCGAAGAACGCCTCCAGGCGGCCATCGAAGCAGAACTCACCGCAACAAAGGACAACTGACATGGCATCCACCAAGATTTGTCGCTTCGACGAACTCGGCGTCAACGAGGCAGTCAAAGTCGAAATCGATGGCGTCCCCATCGTTGTCGTCCGCGACGCCGCCGGAGACGTCTTCGCCATCGGCGACACCTGTACCCACGGGGACATCTCCCTGTCCGAAGGTTTCGTCGAGGGCGACACCGTCGAATGCTGGGCCCACGGCTCCAAGTTCTCCCTGAAGACCGGCAAGCCGCTCAACCTCCCGGCCTATGAGCCGGTCCCGGTCTACCAGGTCGACCTGGTCGACGGCGTTGTCTACATCGACCCAGCCGTCACCGTAGCCGTCTGACGCGGGCCCAGTCCCGCACCGGCCGATCGGCCACCCAACTTGTCGGCGTACGCGCCGGAGAACGAAAGAGAATTCCATGTCAGTTCTACAGATCATCGACCTGCACGTCAGCGTCTGGACCGACCAGGGCACCAAGCAGATCCTGCACGGGGTGAACCTGACCATCAACGAGGGCGAGATCCACGCCATCATGGGCCCGAACGGCTCCGGCAAGTCCACCCTCGCCTATACGATCGCCGGTCACCCGAAATACACTGTCGACAGTGGCTCGATCCTGCTCGACGGCGAAGAGGTCACCACGATGACCGTGGACCAGCGCGCCCGCGCGGGCCTGTTCCTGGCCATGCAGTACCCGGTGGAGATTCCCGGCGTCACCGTGACGAACTTCCTCCGCACCGCGAAGACCGCGATCGACGGCAGCGCGCCGCCCATCCGCAGCTGGATCAAGAATATGCGCGAGTCGATGAAGCAGCTCCGCATGGACAAGTCCTTCGCCGAACGCAACGTGAACGAGGGCTTCTCCGGCGGTGAGAAGAAGCGCAACGAGATCCTGCAGCTCGAACTGCTGAAGCCCCGCTTCGCGGTGCTCGACGAGACCGACTCCGGCCTCGACGTCGACGCGCTCAAGATCGTGTCGGAGGGTGTGAACCGGGCCAAGGAGCACACCGGCCTGGGTCTGCTGCTGATCACGCACTACACCCGCATCCTGCGCTACATCAAGCCGGACTTCGTGCACGTCTTCGTCGACGGCCGGATCGCCGAGCAGGGTGGCCCCGAGCTCGCCGACCGCCTCGAAGACGAGGGCTACGATCGCTTTCTCACCGAATCGAACGTGGGTTAGGCACATGGTTTCAACGCTGCCCCCGGCGCGCTTCGATGAAATCGAAGAGGCGCTCAAAGACGTCATGGACCCGGAACTCGGTATCAACGTGGTCGACCTCGGGCTCATCTACGATCTGGGCTGGGACGATGAGAACGATGCCCTGATCATCCACATGACCCTGACCTCGGCCGGCTGCCCGCTGACCGATGTCCTCGAGGAGCAGACCGCCGAGGCGTTGGACGGCGTCGTCGACCAGTTCCGCATCAATTGGGTCTGGATGCCGCCGTGGGGTCCCGAGAAGATTACGGACGACGGCCGCGACATGATGCGGGCCCTCGGCTTTTCTATCTGATCTTCCCCGAACGCACGCGAAAACCCCGATTTCCGGAGAGAATCGGGGTTTTCGGGTTAGATGGACTGCCGATAGCCGAAGAACTCATGGTCGTTGTGGTAACCACCAAACCCCGCACCGATCTCAGAGAAGTCCTCAACGAACTCGATTCCCTTGATCCACTTCACCATCTTGAAACCCAGCTGCGTTTCGTTGCGCAACCGAAGCGGTGCTCCGTGCCCGAAAGATATGGTCTGCCCGTTGAGGTCATAGGCGAGCATGGTCAGTTTGTAGCTCATCTGCTCGATGGGTTGGGCGTCGTAGTACGTGCCACCATCCGGACCCGCCGCGAAGGAATAGAAAATGACCCACTTCGCCTCGGGTTTCGGCTGCACCAGATCCAGGATCGTCTGCATTGAGATTCCGCCCCACTTCGCCACCCCTGACCACCCCTGAATACAGAAGTGCTGGGTGATCTGATCGTGATAGGGGAGACCCTGCAACTGTGCAAGGTTCAAATCAACGGGGTTCTCGACGAGCCCGTTGATCCTCAGTGTGTAGTCCGCGAAGTTGCCCGCTCGAAGCGCCTGGTATTCCTCGGAGTCCGGGTATTTGCCGTTGTACCAGAAGTACGGCGAAATGTCCTTCTCCGTGTACTGGCCGGGGTTCGCGTCGATGTGTTCAAATAGGCGCTGCGCGCGGCCGATCAGCGCGAAACCGACCTTCTGCACCACACGAGGATGCCGATAGGTGAAAGGCGTGGCTGCGAGCCATCCTCCAATGACGACGACCATCGAAGCCGCGAAGATCCCGATGCCGACCCACGATTCACTGTCCTGAGACGCATACATGTGGTTGAGGTTGCGCAGGGCGCCTGTGGTCATCACCAGGGTGACGTGCACAACGATGAACATGACGAACCAGCAGAGCACGAAGAAGTGCAGCGAACGGGCCACCTGGATGCTGAACACCGAGCTGATTTTACGGAAGCGGGTCGACAGCGCGGGGGACATGCCGAGGCCGGTGACCAGGGCGAGAGGCGCGGCAATGAAAACGGTGATGAAGTAGGCGATCAGCTGCAGACTGTTGTAGTTGGTCCACCCGCTCTCGGCCGGCCAGTCCAAGGACAGGTACTGAAGGGCGGCCGACGCGGCGTTGGGGACGACGTCCCAGCTCAGCGGGACCACGCGCATCCACTGCCCCGTCGCAAAGATGAGTACACAGAATATGATTCCGTTGAGCAACCAGACCGTATCGACGCCGAGGTGCCACCACCGTGCGAGACCGATGGAGTGACGGCGCCCCGGCAGGCCGACACCATCGGGCAAGGTGATTGAGTCCTCCTTCGCCGTGTAGAGCGGATTGCTCGGCACCGGCTTCTGCATGCGAAACCAGTCCTTACCCGGTGTCGAGTGCCGGGTCCAGTACAGCCGCGGATGGTCCGCCATGATGCTGACACCGGACCGGATGATGAAGATCATCATGAAGAGGTTCAGGAAGTGTTGCCAACCGACCCACGCTGGGAACCCGACCGGGGCGTTGTCGGGCAATGCAGTCGCTCCCGGATACTGGCTCATGAAGTCCTGCACCGCGGGCATCTCCCGCAGCCCCTTGGCAATGGCGATCCCCACGATCAGCAGGACCAGTCCAATGGGAATCAACCACAGCAGATTGAACCACTTGTCCGTGCCGATCCGCACCCGCGGGGCAACGCCGTACTGGGCAGGGACCCGGCCGGCCCAGTGGTCATCCACCACGTGGTACCGCTTCGTGTCCAGTTCCTCCCGAAAACTTCTCCGCGTCCCCCCTGCTCCAATGTCTGTTGCAGGAATATTTCGATCAATCGAGTTTGTATCCATACCGTCCCCATTTGAGAAGCAGGACGCCTCCCCAACCGTGTCGGGAGTGCGACATACAGCACCGTTATGCCCATCTCCTGCTTGCTGCCTGCAAGTATCCTCCTATTAAACGGAATATATTCCGCATTAATCCGGTTAACCCCCCGGGGGGGTCGATCCGTGCCCTCGGCTTCTTCATTTGATCCGCATTTGATCCGCGTCTGATCCACTCCTGATCCACTCACGTCGAAGGGGCACCGGCCATCTGGCCGGCGCCCCTTCGACGTATCCTGAGCGGTGATCCGATCCTGGTCACTCGTCCGATGTATTCTCCTCAGTGCCCATTTCCCGAGCGTCCGTTTCAGCGGACGACGCCAACTCAGACGGCTCCCAATTCTCCAAATTGATCAGGGACGGGTGCGGCCAGACGTCGGTCTCACCCTCCTCGAACATGTCGCCCACAGGGCTGATGGTTTCCTGTTCCCCATCTGAGCCGGACGGGGGAGGCCCGTCCGGGTTCGGCGGGGGTGGTGCGGCTGATTCGTGGCCCATCGTCGACGTCCTCGCATTCGTGCAGCAACCGCTGCGGCTGCAGCCGACGGTAGGCCTTCGTCCTGTTCGCCGCTAGACGAGTGGGTGACTGCTTCACGGCGCACGCCGTGGAAGCCGGCGGATGGCCTATCGTGCGCCAGCTTCCACACGGTGCGCCGCGGGACGCGACAGGCCTGACCACCGGTCGGCATCGGATGCGGTACGCCTTCGTGACGATGACGGACACGGGAGTGGGGTTCGCGAACAGGTCGAGAACCGGGCAGTGCGCGTCGACGGTTACCCGCAGCTCCTGGTAGCGCTCATCGGATTCGGGACCGGTGATGGTGATGTGCAGGCGGATCGCTGAGAAGCCGGCCCGCACGTCCTCGCTTATGCCGAACAGCCTCCGCACGTCGAGGTCGCCCTCCGCGGCAATCTCGATCTCGTCGACCTGGATGCCCAGCACCTGGGCGTAGAGGCGGTAGACGACCACCTGGCACGAGAGCAGGGCGCCGAGCGCAATCTCGACGGGGCTGGCTGCCACATCGTCTCCGGCCAGGGCTCCGGGCTCGTCGACGAGGAAGACATGCTTGCCGGCCGTGATGCGGGTGGCGACCGAGCCTTCGCCGGCGGCCGTGACCCGGTAGGTCAGTTTCGCTTTCGACGTCTCAGCGCTGATGCGCTCACTCCAAGCGGTTCCGGCGGCGATGAGGCGGCCAGCACGATCTTCGGCACGGGGGGAAAGCGCGGCGGGCGTCTGCACGAGTGTCATGCCTAACCATAGGAGGCCAGTTTGGCCCGGGCACCCCGCCCGGTCACACAACGTCATGGCCGAGCGCTGCCGCATGGTTCCCGGGCCGAAATGCACCCTGCTAGAACCTTATTCCAGTGTGTAGAATGACATTCTAAGAAGAAGGGTGAAGTCCCGATGAGCATCAAATCCCGCCGGGAGGCCCAGTCGAGCGAGACCCGCACCTTGATCGTGCGGGCCGCGCTCCAACTGATGCTTGAGCGAGGGTACATTTCCACCACTCTCGGCTCGATCGCCGCCGAGGCAGGCGTCGCGGTGCAGACCATCTACAACTCGGTCGGTGGCAAAGCCGCCGTTCTCTCCGCCGTGCTCGACCGCGCGGCCGCACGTGCACACGAACCGGAAGCCGGCCCCCCACCGCTGCGCAGTCAGATCGCCGGAGCGCGCACGGCCGCCGAGATCGTCCGAATCCTGACCGGCTGGATCGCCGACCTGAACGCCCAGACGTCCGGGGTGCACCGCGTGATCGCCCAGGCGGCCGGAGTCGATGCAGACATCGCGGAGCTGGAGATGCGGCGTTCCGCCCAGCGACTTCTCCAGTACGGCGAGGTCGCGACCGCGCTGCGCTCACGGCACAGCCTGCGCGGGGGAGTGAGCGACCACGAGGCGGCGGCAACGGTGTGGGCGCTCGGGCATCCACAGGCCTACCGGTCTCTGGTCCTCGACCTCGGCTGGTCGGATGCCGCTTACCGGGACTGGCTGGCGAAGGCGCTCCAGGGGGCACTTTCGCTTCCCGGCGCACACCGAGGCGCAACCAATCAAATATAGTGGAGAGTTGGCCCGCTTCGGCCAGAAAATTCTACGACTCCCCTGAACGGACTGTTGCTGTGCTGAGTGTGCAAAATCTCGAAATCCGAGTTGGGGCGCGCGTGCTCATGGAAGACGTCAGTTTCCGCGTTTCCGCCGGTGACAAGATCGGCCTGGTCGGCCGCAATGGGGCTGGTAAGACGACACTGACGAAGACTCTGGCGGGTGAGACAGTTCCGACCAACGGCTCGATCGACCGCACCGGTGAGATCGGCTATCTGCCCCAGGACCCCCGCTCGGGCGACCCGGACATGCTCGCTCGGACCCGAATCCTGGATGCCCGCGGCCTCGGCACGATCTCCCTGGGTCTTGCCCAGGCCGGTATCGACATGGGCAGCGACGACCCCAAGACCAGCGCTAAGGCCATGCGCACCTACGGCAACCTCACGGATGAGTTCAACGCGCTCGGCGGCTATGCGGCCGAGGCGGAAGCCGCGTCGATCGCCAGCAACCTGAACCTTCCCGACCGCATTCTCGACCAGCAGCTGCGAACCCTGTCCGGCGGACAGCGTCGCCGCATCGAACTCGCCCGTATCCTGTTCTCGGCCGCGGAAACGATGATCCTCGACGAGCCCACCAACCACCTCGACGCCGACTCCGTGGTCTGGCTGCGGGAGTTCGTCAAGAACTACCGCGGCGGATGCATCATCATCAGCCACGACATCGAGCTGGTCGGCGACACGGTGAACCGGGTGTTCTACCTCGACGCCAACCGCATGGTCATCGACATCTACAACATGAACTGGAGGAACTACCAGCGGCAGCGCGTGGCCGACGCGGACCGTCGTAAGAAGGAACGCGCCAACGCCGAGAAGAAGGCGTCGACCCTCCAGCTGCAGGCCGCGAAGTTCGGCGCCAAGGCGAGCAAGGCTGCCGCCGCCCACCAGATGGTGGCGCGCGCCGAGAAGCTCCTGTCCGGACTGGACGCCGTGCGGGCAGTCGACCGCGTCGCCAAACTGCGCTTCCCCGAGCCCGCCCCGTGTGGGCGCACCCCGCTGATGGCCACCGACCTCTCCAAGAGCTACGGCTCGCTGGAGATCTTCGCGGCCGTGGATCTGGCCATCGACCGCGGCTCGAAAGTGGTCATCCTCGGCCTCAATGGTGCGGGCAAGACCACACTGCTGCGCATGCTCGCGGGCGTGGATAAGCCGGACACCGGAGAGATCGTGCCCGGCCACGGCCTGCGGATCGGCTACTACGCGCAAGAGCACGAGACGATCGACGTCAAGCGCAGCGTGCTAGAGAATATGGTGTCCTCCTCGCCCAACATCACTGAGATGGAGGCGCGCCGGGTTCTGGGCTCGTTCCTTTTCACCGGCGACGACTCGCACAAGCCGGCCGGGGTTCTGTCCGGTGGCGAGAAGACCCGGCTGGCCCTGGCCATGATCGTGGTGTCGGGCGCGAATGTTCTGCTGCTCGATGAACCGACTAACAACCTCGACCCGGCCAGCCGCGAGGAAATCCTCGACGCCCTGGCGCACTATGCCGGGGCTGTCGTCCTCGTGAGCCACGACGAGGGCGCTGTCGAGGCGCTGAACCCCGAGCGCGTGTTGATCATGCCCGATGGCACTGAGGATCACTGGAACAAGGACTACCTTGATCTGATCATGCTCGCCTGATCACCCTTCCTGCGCTCAGCACACTTCCCGGGCCTACTGGCCCGGGCATTCGTGTCTCCGTGTCCCTCTGACCTGCCGATCATCTGCCGTCGATGAGCTCGTCCTCGATCTCCGAGTCGCTGCGCGGTTTGGCAGCCTGACGGCGGGCACGCTCGGCGGCGCGAACGCGCTCGTCCGGGTCGTCGAAGTTCACGGCTCGGTACTCCTGCCGGATGGCCCAGCCCAGACCGACGAAGCCCATCAGGGCGAACACGAACCATTGGAATGCGTAGGACAGGTGAGGCCCCTCGTCTTTGACCGGGCGGGTGATCGCCACGGGACGTTCGTCCGGCGTCGGTTCCTCGGAAGCCATCAGCCCGTACGCGCCGGTGTACGTCGGAAGGTCCATCCGGGTGGACACCTCGTCGAGGTTGATCGTCGCGATCTGGTCGCCCGTGGCCGACCGCCCGGCCAGCGAAGGCTCACCGGCCTTGAGCCGGGCGATGACGGTGACCACCCCCGAGGGGGCGGTTGGCACGGATGCCGGGGCGTCGGGGGTCTGCCCGGTCGGTAACCAGCCCCGGTTCACGATGAAGACCGAGCCGTCGGCGAGTAGCAGGGGAGTGAGAACCTCGAAACCTGGGTTGATATTGAGCGGGCGGTTGCGCACGATCAGCTCGTCGTCCGTCAAATACGTGCCGGTCATGACAACGGGCAGCCACTTCTGAGACGCGGAGAACGCGTCCAGACCAGGCAGAGCCTCGGCCAAGGGAACCGGGTCCGCCGCATAGTTGGTCTCCACTTTGTCCATTTCGGAGAGGGCGTCGGAGCGGCGCGCGAGCTGCCAGAGACCGAGCCCGGAGCAGACGGCCGCAAAGAGGATGGTCAGCGCGAGGTATCCGGCCCAGCGCCGGGTGAACGCAAACTTCCAGCCGATCACGCCGGCCCGGCTTCCGGCTCTACAGCCTCAAGGGAGACCGGCAGAGGCGAGACGGCTAATGGGAAGTCTCGACTGGCCAGGAAATCGCGGAGGTGATCGACGTGCAGGTCGCAGGCCAGCCAGGTCTTCACGCGGTCTCGAGCGTGTATACGGGGATTGCGCCAGTCCAACCGCCAGTCGGCGTTCTCACGACAGCCGGCGCGCGAGCAGTTCGTCGTTTCGAGATCGGCGCCGAGGCCGATCACGTTCCGCTCTCGTCATTGTCCGGTCCGCGAGGCGGCGCCCGGAACACCTGCACGGCTCCCGGTCGGACGACCGTGGACGCCACGGCGCTGCCCTGAACATTCGCAAAGACGACCGCGAAGTAGGGAAGGGCGATCGCGCCGATGGCGCAGACGAGCAGCCACCAGCCCTGGACGAAGAGCATCAGCACGATGCAGACCATCCGGATGCCCATGGCGATCGAGTATTTGATCATCCGGGCACGACGCAGTTCCTCGGGTGAGGGGGGGAGCGAGGTGATCGACTGCTGCTTCATGGATGCCATCGATTCGGTCAGTCGGGGGAGTTCTCCCTGTAAATTCTACGTCTCGTCGGGCTTAAACGTAGACGCCCTAAACTGGAAAATACATGCGTACGGCTGTTCGTTCGCTGAGAAAAAGAGATTGGACCCAGCATGACGACTGGCAGAACTGTCCTTGTCACCGGGGGAAACCGCGGCATCGGATTCTCTATCGCGGAGGAGTTCATCAGGCAGGGACACCGCGTCGCGGTCACCGCCCGCTCCGGGGACGGCCCCAGCGGCAGCCTGACGGTGCGCGCGGATGTGACGGACGCCGCATCCATCGACGCCGCGTTCACCGAGATCGAGGCGGCGCTCGGCCCCGTCGAGGTGGTTGTCGCCAACGCGGGCATCACCAGGGACATGCTGCTGATGCGGATGAGCGAAGACGACTTCACCTCGGTCATCGACACCAACCTGAGCGGCGCCTTCCGAGTCGTGAAGCGTGCGTCCAAGGGGATGCTCAAGGCCCGGTTCGGCCGCATCGTGCTGATTTCCAGCGTGGTCGGCCTGTACGGCTCCGCGGGACAGGTCAACTACTCCTCCTCGAAGAGCGGTCTGATCGGTCTCGCCCGTTCGGTGACCCGTGAACTGGGCGGGAGGGGCATCACGGCCAACGTCGTCGCACCGGGTTTCATCGAAACCGATATGACCGCAAAACTCTCCGAGTCGCAGCAGGCCGACTACAAGCGCAGCATCCCGGCGGGACGATTCGCGACTCCGGTCGAGGTGGCTCGGGTTGTCACCTGGCTTGCCGGGGACGACGCCGGGTACATCTCCGGCGCGGTCATCCCCGTCGACGGCGGACTGGGGATGGGGCACTAACCGCGCAGACCGAGTATCGGCAGGACCTGGCTCAGGTCGCGGGTATCCAGGGCCAGGTCCGCCTGCGCCCTCACGATCGGTTGCGCGTTGAAAGCGATGCCCAGACCGGCTGCCCGCATCATCGTGAGGTCGTTTGCTCCGTCGCCGACGGCGACGGTCTGGGGCAGGGCTACGCCCTCGAGGGCGGCCCACTCCCGCAGGGCCGCGGCCTTGGCGGCGGCGTCGATGACGGGTCCGACCAGGCCGCCGGTGAGGCGACCGTCGGCCACCTCCAGCCGGTTCGCCCGCCAGTGATCGAGGCCGATGGCGGCAGCGAGCGGGTCGAGCACCTCGTGGAAGCCGCCCGATACCACCCCGATTCTGCTGCCCTGGGCGTGCAGGCCGTCGATGAGTTCCTGCACCCCGGGAGTCGGGCGGACGAGCCGCCCGACCTCCGCGAAAACATCCGTGGACAGTCCGGCCAGAGTCTTGACCCGGAGCCGTAGACTCTGCGCGAAATCGATCTCGCCGCGCATGGCCTGCTCGGTCACCTCGGCGACGAGGGCCAGCGAGCCGGCCGCATCCGCGAGCAGCTCAATGACCTCGTCTTCGATCAGGGTGGAATCGGCGTCCAGGACGACGAGGAAACGAACGAACTCGGTCACGGGTGGACGTGGACTCCCTTGCCGACGACGGTGATGCCGGACTCGGTGACGCTGAAGCCCCGTGCGCGGTCCCGCTCACGATCAATGCCGACTTCCGCTCCGGCGGCGACCACCACGTCCTTGTCCAGAATCGCCCGACGCACGGTCGCACCCGGTTTGATCTGCACCCGGTCGAAAACGATCGAGTCCACCACCTGGGCGCCGGAATCGATGGCGGCCCAGGGGCCGAGAACGCTGCGTTCGATGTGCGCTCCCGAAATGACGCAGCCGAGGGAAACGATCGAGTCGATCATGGTGCCGAGGAAGCCGCGTCCGTCCCGGACGAACTTCGCCGGCGGAGAGTTGAGCTGCTGGCTGAAGATGGGCCACTTCTGGTTGTAGAGGTTGAAAACGGGCAGTGCGCTGATCAGGTCCTGGTGCGCCTCGAAGAAGGAGTCGATGGTACCCACGTCGCGCCAGTAGTCGCAGTCGCGGTCGGTGGATCCGGGGACGTCATTGAGCTTGAGGTCGTAGACGCCGGCCTCACCGCGGGACACGAAGTCGGGAATGATGTCGCCACCCATGTCGTGGCTCGAGTCGGCGCGTTCGCCGTCGCGCAGGACGGCCTCGATCAGCGCCTCCGTGTTGAAAACGTAGTTGCCCATGGACGCGAAGACCTCGTGCGGGGCATCGGCGAGGCCGACGGCATCCTTCGGCTTCTCGCGGAAATCACGGATGCGGTCCGGCGTCGCCGCGTCGACCTCGATGACGCCGAACTGGTCGGCCAGACCGATCGGCTGACGGATGGCCGCGACGGTTGCGGCGGCTCCGGAGGCGATGTGAGCCTCGATCATCTGGCTGAAGTCCATCCGGTAGACGTGGTCGGCTCCGACGACGACGACGATGTCGGGCTTCTCGTCATGGATCAGGTTGAGGCTCTGCAGGATCGCGTCCGCGGATCCGCTGAACCAGCGCTTGCCGAGGCGCTGCTGCGCCGGCACCGATGCGATATAAGAGTTGAACAGGCCACCAGAAACGTGCCAGGTCTGGGAGACGTGACGGTCAAGGCTGTGGGACTTGTACTGGGTGAGAACCACGATCTGGGTGAGGCCCGAATTGATCAAATTCGACAGCGCGAAGTCGATCAGCCGGTAGTGACCCCCGAAAGGAACGGCCGGTTTCGCACGGTCCTCCGTCAACGGCATGAGCCGTTTTCCTTCTCCGCCGGCGAGCACGATTCCAAAGATCTTCTTTGACTGCATGTCTTTACAGTAGGGCCATTCGTCACGTCGATCCAGCACGAGTGGGTGTGCCTCCGGCCAGCCTGCGCTAGCTTTGCCTCATGCGAGTGGATCTGTTGACCAAGGAATACCCCCCGGAGATTTACGGCGGAGCAGGCGTGCATGTGGCGGAGCTTGTGAAGGCCCTTCGCACCGACATCGACGTCTCCGTGCGATGTTTCGGCGCGCCCCGCGACGCCGTCGACACCCACGCGTATGAGGTGCCGGCGGAACTGGCCGGCGTGAATGCGACGCTGGCCACGCTCGGCGTCGACCTCCAGATGGCGCAGGACGTGCAGGGCGCCGACATCGTGCATTCCCACACCTGGTACGCCAACGGCGCCGGTCACCTCGCGAAGCTCCTGCACGGGATTCCGCACGTTGTGACCGCGCACAGCCTCGAGCCGCTCCGCCCGTGGAAGGCCGAGCAGCTCGGCGGAGGCTACCGGGTCTCCAGCTGGATCGAACGCACCGCCTTCGAAGCCGCGGATGCCGTCATCGCAGTCAGCGGTGGGATGCGCCGCGACATCCTGCGCAGCTACCCAGCACTTGACGCTGCTCGGGTGCACGTCGTCTACAACGGCATCGACCTCGAACGGTGGAAGCCCACGGACGACCGGGACACCGTGCGGGCACTGGGCATCGACCCGGACCGACCGGCCGTGGTCTTCGTGGGCCGCATCACCCGGCAGAAGGGGCTTCCCTACCTGCTCCGCGCGGCAGCCCTGCTGCCACCGGAGGTGCAGCTGGTGCTCTGCGCCGGCGCCCCCGACACCCCGGGCATCCTGGCCGAGGTCACGGCCGGGGTCGAGGCCCTCCAGCGCGAACGCTCCGGCGTGGTCTGGATCGATCGCCTCCTGTCGCAGCACGACCTGGCCGCCGTGCTCACTGCCGGCACCGTCTTCGTCTGTCCGTCGGTCTACGAACCGCTCGGCATCGTCAATCTGGAGGCCATGGCCTGCGGGCTGCCGGTCGTCGGAACGGCCACCGGGGGCATCCCCGAGGTGGTCGCCGACGGCGTGACCGGCCGGCTCGTGCCCATCGACCAGGCCACCGACGGAACCGGAACTCCCATCGATGCCGACCTTTTCGTCTCAGACCTGTCGCGCACCCTGATCGAGGTCCTCGCCGACCCGGCCAACGCCGCCGCGATGGGCCGAGCCGGCCGGGTCAGGGCCGAGCAGATGTTCAGCTGGACCCAAATCGCCACCCGCACCCGGGAGATCTACGCCTCACTACTCTGAGTCGGGCTCCGACTAACCGCTAAAACGGGTGCTGCAGGAGTGCCCGGCACCCGTTTCGCGTGTCTGGGCATCGGCGGCGGCAGATAACATGGCCTTATGGTCAACGTTCTCCACTTCACCGACGTCTCCGTCGTCCGGGATGGCACACCCATCCTCGACTCAGTGAACTGGAGTGTTGATGACGACCAGCGCTGGGTGATCTTGGGCCCGAACGGCGCCGGCAAGACCACGCTGCTGCAGATCGCCGCAGCCCTCATCCACCCGTCGAGCGGAAGTGCCGTGGTTCTTGACGAACCGATCGGACGCACCGACCTCTTCGAGCTGCGGCCGCGGATCGGGTTCGCCTCGACGGCGATGGCCCGCCGGGTCCCCGCGAACGAGAAAGTCCTCGATGTGGTGATGACGGCCGCGTACTCCGTCACCGGGCGCTGGACCGAAGAGTACGAAGCCATCGATGAGCGCCGCGCCCAGCGGGTGCTGGGCGAGTGGAAGCTCGATACTCTGTCCGACCGTAAGTTCGGCACGCTGAGCGACGGCGAGCAGAAGCGGGTGCAGATCGCGCGGTCCATCATGACCGACCCCGAGGTTCTGCTTCTGGATGAGCCGGCCGCCAGCCTCGACCTCGGCGCGCGCGAGGAACTGCTGCAGCTCCTCGGCGGCTACGCGAGCGAGTCGGGGTCGCCGGCGATCATCATGGTCACCCACCACGTCGAGGAAATCCCCCTCGGCTTCACGCACGTCCTGCTCCTGTCCAACGGCCGCATCGTCAGCGCCGGGCCCATCGCCGACGCGCTGACCGCGGAGTCACTGACCGAGGCGTTCGGTCTGTCCATCGAGTTGCACGAGACGGACGGACGTTTCAGCGCCCGCGCGATCTGACCGCCACCGGATGGCGGTCACAGCCAGTGGATTCTGCTAAACTCGACAGTCGGTCCTTGGGCCGCACGGTTTTTTCTGCCGCACCTGGCGAGTCTGTACTCGCTAATCGAAGCGCAACTCACCAATCGAACAGCAATAAGGAAGTCTTCATGAAGTCTGACATTCACCCCACGTACGCTCCCGTGGTTTTCCGCGACCTCGCGTCGGGTGCGACGTTCCTTACCCGTTCGACGGTCTCCAGCTCCAAGACCATCGAGTGGACCGACGGAACCACGTACCCGGTCATCGACGTTGAGATCTCGTCGGAGTCGCACCCGTTCTACACCGGCAAGCAGCGGATCATGGACTCCGCCGGCCGCGTCGAGAAGTTCAACTCGCGTTACAAGGGCTTCGGCAAGTAAAACCGCGCCATACCGCAGCATCCGGCACATCGAAAGGGCGACCAGCTTCGGCTGGCCGCCCTTTCGATGTTGCTGCTCTGGGTCTGGTGTCGCTGTCGCTCGGGTGCTGCCGGGTCAGCGTTCGGGCCAGCCGCCCGCCGCGACGAACGCGGGGTCGCGTTCGCGGCGCATGTAGGCCTGGAAGCTTTCCGCCTGCTGCACGGACCACTGTGCCTGGAGCAGGTGCAGCTCGCCGACTGTGACCGGCAGGGTCTTCACATGCGCCCGGGCGATGGCCTGGGCTACCCGGCCGGCCGCGATCGCATCCGCCCCGGAGTCGTGCGCGTCATCGAGGGGCACACCGTAGAACGCACTGGTCACTGCAAGGGTGCGCTTGCCCTTGCGGTACCGGTCGAGGGCCTTGTCGATGACGAGCGGGTCGACCACCGGCGACGGTGAGACCAGCGGGGCAACCCCGTAGCGAATCGACTCGCGGTTGAGCAGGGTGAGGTCGTAGGGCGCGTTGTACGCCACCAGAGGAAGACCCCGGGCGAGGTGCTCCCGGATCGTCGCGACGATCTCGGCCACCCCGTCGGCGGCGACCCGGCCGTTCGCGACGGCATGCTCGGTCGTGATGCCGTGCACGGTGGTGGCCTGGGCCGGGATCTCGATTCCGGGATCCAGGAGCCAGTCCACGCGTTCGAGCACCTCCCCGGTCACATCGATGATCGCGACGGTGGCCGACACAATGCGGCTCGTCTCCACGTCGATGCCGGTCGTCTCAAGGTCGAAAACGGCGAGGGTGTCACTCCAGTTGCTCATGGGGAAAGCCTAGGGCCGACCACCGTCATCCCCGGGCGCCTCGGGCGTCGGCCCGCTGGCAGGCCGGCCAGCACCGAGTCTTCGATCCGAAAGGCGATCGGGTTGTGGGAAAAGCAGTTGAGGTCCGGCTGGTTCAAGAAGAAGCGGTGGTCGTAGAACCGGCGCTGCACGGAGTCGAGGGCCCAGTTCGAGTTCTCCGTGTCTCTGTGGAGATGCGTCCGGCGTAGTCACCGGTCCCGTCGCCGTCGCGGTCTCCGAAGGAGCGCACCATCACCTCGGAGGACACGGCGCGGCGGTACCAGCGCGGGTCCCGGGTGACGCTTGACCGGGGCGGTGAAGCTCATTGCATTCCCTCCCGCCCGAGGGCGTCCGGCGACAGCCGTCGGCCGCCCTAAACTTGGGACGATGAATGTTCCTTCGCCCTACGATTCACAGCTCGTCCGGATCCCTGTCAGGGTCCGGGACGTCCCGGTGCTGGGCAGCGAAACGCGGTATTGGGAGTACGGCGATCCAACCGCGCACACCACCATCGTGATGGTGCACGGCTTCCGCGGCGACCACCACGGCTTGGAGCCCGTGGTCGCCCAGCTTCCTGGATTCCGCATGATCTCACCGGACCTTCCCGGTTTCGGCGAGTCCGGCGTGCTCCAGGGGTGCCGGCACGACATCGCGGGCTACGGCCGGTGGTTGGCCGAGTTCGTGGCAGCTCTGGGTCTGACCGGGCGCAGGGTGGTGCTCGGGCACTCGTTCGGGTCGATCATCGTCGCGGCATCCGTCGCAGGGGGACTGCACGCCGACGACGTGGTTCTGGTGAACCCCATCGCCGCACCTGCCCTGGCCGGGCCGCGCGGCATCCTCACCCGCTTGGCGGTGTTCTACTACTGGGTGGCCGCGCGTCTGCCCGAACGGCTCGGCTTTGCCCTGCTGCGCAACCGCGTCATCGTCCGCGTGATGAGCGTGACCATGGCGAAGACGGGGGATCCCGGGCTGCGCCGTTGGATCCACAACCAGCACGACCGCTACTTCTCCGCCTTCGCGGATCGCCGGGTTGTGCTGGAAGCCTTCACCGCATCGGTCGGCTCCGACGTCAGCGAGTTCGCCGGTCGCATCCCGCAGCGCACGCTGCTGATCGCGGCGGAGAAAGACGACATCACGCCGGTCGCAGCCCAGTACCGGCTGCAGAAGCTGTTTCCCGATGCCACCCTGCAGGTGATCCCCGACGTCGGCCACCTGATCCACTACGAGGTGCCGGCGCAGGCGGCGGACGCCCTGCGCCGCTTCCTCGGCGAAACGGAGACGAAGTGAGAATCGTCTTCGATTGCCGTTACACCCGATTCGACCGGCACGACGGTGTCAGCCGGTACACGGCCGGGCTGGTCACGGAACTGGGCAAGCTCCACCCGGTCACCATGCTGATCAATGACCACCGACAGCTCGACCTGCTTCCGGATCTGCCCTGGCAGCTCGTGAGTGCCCCGACCAGCATCCGGGAGCCGTTCATCGCCATCCAGATCAACCAGCTCAAGCCCGACGTCGTGTTCTCCCCGATGCAGACGATGGGCTCCTGGGGCCGGAAGTACCGGCTGCTCCTCACCGTGCACGACCTGATCTACTACCGCAATCGCACCCCGCCGCGGGACCTGCCCGGTTTGCTGCGCCTGATCTGGCGGCTGTATCACCTATCGTGGTGGCCGCAGCGGATGCTCCTGAACCGGGCCGACGGCGTCGTCACCGTCTCCGAGACTACCCGGGACCTGATCCGGGACAACCGTCTGACGCGGCGGCCGGTCACGGTCATCCACAACGCCGCCGACACGCGGTCGACGCCGCCCGCCGGACGTGCCGCTGCGGAAACGGGTCGCCTGGTCTACATGGGCTCGTTCATGCCGTACAAGAACGTGGACACCCTGGTGCGCGCAGCCGCGGAACTACCGGGCCATGAGCTCCACCTGATGAGCCAGGTGAGCGACCAGGAACGGGAACGCCTGACTGCCCTGGCGCCGCAGGCGACGCTGGTGTTCCACAACGGCGTCACCGACGAGGAGTACCTGCGGGTGCTGGGCTCCGCGACCGCGCTGGTCACGGCGTCTCTGGACGAGGGCTTCGGCATCCCGCTCGTCGAGGCGATGAGCCTCGGCATCCCCGTCGTGGTGAGCGACATCCCGATCTTTCGCGAGATCGGCGGCGACGCTGCGCTCTACTTCGACCCGACCAGCACCGACGCGCTCGCTCTGGCCGTGCGGCGGCTGGGCGCGGGGGAGTGGGCGGCCCGCTCTACAGCCTCCGTCATCGAGGCGGAACGCTTCACCTGGCGCGATTCGGCCCGGCGGCTCCTGGAACTGCTCACCGGCACCGACACCGCGGATGACTCCGGTACGCGGACCGAGACGGCTACGGGCCCCGGCATCGACGCGGAGCAGCCGGTTCAGCCTGTGTAGTGCGTGTTCTCGGCTCGGCCGCGCAGGGTGGCGTCGAAATGCGTCAGCCCCAGCCGACCGTCCCGCCAGACGAAGTCGTGCACCGAGCCGTTGGCGATGATCTCGTTCTGGCGCGGCCGTTCCCCGGCCGTGCTATGGCGCAGCAGGGTTCCGATCACCCCGCCGTGACAGACGACCAGCACAGACTGTCCGGGGCGCGCGGCGGCCAGCAGCCCGAAGGCCGGCAGCACCCGGTCGAGCACCTCCTGGCGCGTCTCGAGGCCGGGAACGGGCACGCCGTCGGGAAAGCGACGCTGTCGTTCGGCGAATGTGAGTCCCTCGATCTGGCCGTGATGGCGCTCGGTGAGCTCCGGGATGACCTCCGGGCTCGGCAAGCCGAGCTCGCCGGCGATGATCCGGGCCGTCTCGTGGGCACGGTCCAGCGGGCTCGTCACGATGGTGTCCCAGCGCCGGGATCGCAACCTCAGGCCTGCCTCGGCGGCCTGCGCCCGGCCGGTCGAGTTGAGGGGGATGTCTGTGCTGCCCTGGATCCGCGTGTGCAGGTTCCACTCGGTCTGTCCGTGCCGCACGATCGCAAGTCTGGTCATCCTGCCGTTTCCGTTGTCGCGGGGGTGGGGGTGGTGGTGGACCGGGCCTGTTTCACGCCGGTGCGCCGGCGAGGCGGTCGGCCAGCCCCGCAAGCGACTCCGACGTGCCCGCCTCCAGCTTGAGCAGTGCCCGGCCGTCGCCCTTGGTCTCGCCGCGGTTGATCACGACGATCGGCAGCTTGCGGCGCCGGGCCTGTTCCAGCAGACGGATGCCCGAGTTCACAAACAGGGACGAGCCGGCGATGACCAGGGCCTCCGCACCGGTGACGAGCGCCGTGGCCTCGGTGAACTTCACCGTCGGCACCAGCTCGCCGAAGAAGACGACGTTGGGCTTGAGCATACCGCCGCAGACCGTGCAGTCGGGAATGGTGAAACCGTCGATGTCGGACACCTCCGCATCGCCGTCGGGGGCTGTGCGCACGTCGCCCGGTGTCATCAGTGTCGGGTTGGCCGCTTCGAGGCGCGCGGCCACACTGTCGCGGCCGAATGCCTGACCGCAGTCCAGGCAGACGACGAGGTCCAACGACCCGTGCAGGTCCACGACGTGCCGCGACCCGGCGCGGGTGTGCAGGCCGTCCACGTTCTGCGTGATGACCCCGCTGATCAGTCCGCTCTGCTCCAGCCGGGCGAGGGACCGGTGCCCGAGGTTGGGCTCCGCAGAGCGGAACCGGTGCCAGCCGAGGTGGCTGCCGGCCCAATAACGCTTGCGCGCCCGCTCGTCGCCGACGAAGGTCTGAAAGTTCATCGGGGTGCGCACGGGGGCACCCTTCCCACGGTAATCGGGAATGCCGGAATCGGTGCTCAGACCGGCTCCGGTCAGCACCGCGATGTGGCGACCGCGGAGCACCTCGGCCACGGCGTCCAGAGCGGCGGCAGCGGCGCCGACGGCGACCGGAAGCGTTTCGGTGGTCATGGAGCTCCATCCTGTGTACACCGAGTCTAAACGCGCCGGTTTTCGACTGGGGGAGGGAACTGGCAGGCTGGATGGATCATCCCCGTGAAAGGCGTCCCGCTGTGCAGATCGTCCCCATCGAAAACCTTGACCTGCCCGGTCTCGCCGACTACTCGCGCTTGACAGATGTCGCGCTCCGCCGTGTCTCCGAACCGGCCGGCGGGCTGTACATCGCCGAGTCCAGCAAAGTCATCACCCGCGCCCTCGCGGCCGGCCACCGCCCGCGGTCCGTGCTACTGCAGCAGCAGTGGCTGCCCGACGTGCTGCCGCTGCTCGCGGACTGGCCGGACGTGCCCGTGTACGTCGGCGCGGCATCCGTTCTCGAACGGCTCACCGGCTACAACCTGCACCGCGGTGCGCTGGCGGCGATGCACCGTCCGGATCTAGCGCCGGTGCACGAGGTGATCCGGGACGCGCGGCGCATTGTGATCCTCGAGGACATCGTGGACCACACCAACGTGGGCGCCATTTTCCGCTCGGTCGCCGGTCTCGGCGCGGACGCCGTCCTGATCACGCCGCGCTGCGCAGACCCGCTCTACCGGCGCAGTGTGCGGGTGAGCATGGGCACGGTGCTTCAGGTGCCGTGGACCCGACTGCCGGAATGGAGCGAGGCCGCCCCGATGCTGCACGGGGCCGGTTTTCACCTCGCGGCCCTGGCACTGTCCGACGACGCCGTCAGCCTCCCGCAGTTCGCCGGGAACGCGCCGGAACGGCTGGCCCTGATTCTCGGCGCCGAGGGCGATGGGCTCAGCACCCAGGCTCTCTCGGCCGCCGACACCGTCGTGACGATCCCCATGCTCCACGGCGTCGACTCGCTCAATGTGGCCTCGGCCAGCGCCGTCGCGCTGTACGCTCTGCGCGTCTGAACGCGGGCGCTTGGTAGAGTCGACGGATGCCACTGACCCGACGACAAACGTTCCTTCGCCGTCGGGTTGCCTTTGCGGCGGCCCTGGTTCTCACCCTGGGCGGGGTCGGCTACCTGGCCGGCACGGGGCTGGCCCCGGTGCCGGCCGCGGCCGTCGAACTGATCGAACCGGCCGTGCTGACCCAGCCGGCCGCCGAGCTGATCTGGCCGGATGCCGGTGCGGGCGCCATCGGTGCGGTCGGCTACCCGGGGCTGCTCGGTTCCACCGGCGACCAGGAGTCGATGCCGATCGCGAGCATCACGAAGATGGTCACCGCACTCGTGCTGCTCGAGGAGAAACCCCTGAGCCTGAACGAGCCCGGCCCGGACATCCGGTTCACCGACGACGACGTCGACATCTACTACGACGTGCTGGCCGAGGACGGCTCGGTCGCGCCCGTGTCCGCCGGCATGGTGCTCAGCCAGCGTGAGGCCTTCGAGGCCATGCTCCTGCCCTCCGCGAACAACTACAGCATTTCACTGGCGATCTGGGCATTCGGTTCCGTGGATGCCTACCTGGCGGAGGCCGAAACCTGGCTGGCCGCGAACGGTCTGACCGACACCGCGGTGGCCGACACCAGTGGGCTGTCGCCGGCCAGCGTGAGCAGCCCGGGCGACCTGGTCAAGATCGGCAAGCTTGTTTTGGCCGACTCCGTCCTGGCCGAGATCGTGTCCATGGAGACGTCCGACCTGCCGATCATCGGCACGGTCACCAACACCAACAAGCTCCTCGGCTCCAACGGTGTCACCGGGATGAAGACCGGAACCACGGACGAGGCAGGCGCCTGCCTCCTGTACTCGGCCGACTTCAGGGTCGGCGGCGAGACCATCACCCTGGTCGGCGTCATGCTCGGCGGCGACACTCATCCCGAGCTGAATGCGTCGATCGTGGACCTGCTCGACAGCGTCGAACCCGGTTTCCGCGCGGTAAGCCTGGCCGACAAGGGTGCCGCCTACGCGACTTACGCCACCCAGTGGGGGCAGAAGAGTCGGGCGGTCGCCGCCGAGTCGGCATTCGCCGTTGTCTGGTCGGACACGCCCATCACGGCCGTTCCGGCGGCGCGCCCGGTCACCCTCGGGGAGGTCGGTGACTCGGCCGGTGCGATCGACTTCCAGGTGGGGGAGACCACGGTGAGCGTGCCGCTGGTGCTCGAGCGCGAGCTGACCGACCCGGGTGCCTCCTGGCGCTTCACCCACCCGGCCGAGCTGGCCGCGGGCTAGTCGCACGTGAGGCCGGGCCGAGCCCGCGCGTGTGGCCAACTCAGGACATCCGTCGCCCGCACTCACCGGCCACTGCGGACCAGTGCCGAACCGGTAAGGATGCCCGCCCCAGCCGGTCGGATCTCCTGAGTTAGCCACAACTCCGGCCGGATCCGAAGCAGCGCCTGTCGGGTTCGGGCCCACCTCTCGCGCTCCGCCGTAGCCCCGCCGCCCGAACGAATTCGACGGAGTTTTTTCCCAAACCCGGCCGTAATCAACCGGAAACCCGTATTTTCCCCAGAATCTCCGTCGAAATGGTTCGACACCGGACGCTGGTGACCGGACACCGTCGGCCGGACGCCGGACGCCGGACGCCGGACGCCGGGCGGCGCGGGCTCGCCGCCGCCGAGCCGGTCTAGTGCCGGGGCTGGCTGAACGGCCGGGCATCTGGGCGCTTGGGCAGCACGTGGTCGCCGGAGGACTGGTGCCGGATACGGCGCAGAACCCACGGCAACAGGTACTCCCGCGCCCACTGCATGTCCTCCGTGCGGGCCTCCCGGAAGGTGCGCCCTGGCATTGGCTCGGGCTTCAGGGGTTCGAGGGCATTGGGCACGTTGAGATCGGAAAGCACCATCCGGGCGACGGTATGGTGGCCGAGGGCGTTCAGGTGCAGCCGGTCCGCAGACCACATGCCGGCATCTTGAATCTCGGTCAGCGACCAGAGGTCGGCGACGACACAGTCATACTTCGTCGCGATCGCGCGCAGGTTCTCGTTATAGATCGCGATCTTGCCCCGAATACCACGGAAAACGGGGGAGAAGCCCACATCGGCGCCCGTGAACAGCACGATGGTGGCGTTATCGCGACTAAGCCGGCACACCTGCTCCTCGACCCGGGCGGCGATGAGGTCGGGGTCGGATCCCGGCCGGAGTACGTCGTTGCCGCCCCCGGAGAAGGTGATCAGATCCGGATGCAGCGCAAGCGCCGTCTCCACCTGTTCCACGCTGATCTGGCGGATCAGCTTGCCCCGCACGGCGAGGTTCGCGTAGGCGAAGTCCGGTGTGCCCTGGCTGAGCACCTCGGCGACCCGGTCCGACCAGCCCCGGTTCCCACCCGGACTCGTCGGCTCGGGATCACCCACCCCCTCGGTGAAGGAGTCGCCGAGGGCGACATAGCGGGACCACGGATGCATCGGCGTCGTCATTGCTCCATTCTCCCCCCGCATCACGGCGGTCCGTTCACCGGGTAAGTTCGTATGACGTGAATACTCCACCCCCTTTCGGTCCTGCCCAGGGGACGAGTGCAGCCGAGCATCTCTCGCCTTCGTTCCCGGAGCGTGCCGCGTGGGGCACGGCCGGCAAATTGCGGGCCTGGCAGGCGGAAGCGCTGGAAGCGTATTTCGTGCACCAGCCACGTGATTTCCTCGCCGCGGCGACGCCGGGCGCCGGCAAGACCACCTTCGCCCTGCGGCTCGCCGCCGAGCTGAAGGCCCGCCGACTGATCGACAGCATCACGGTGGTCGCGCCCACCGAGCACCTCAAGCGCCAGTGGGCGGATGCCGCGGCGCGGGCGGGCATCCGGCTCGACCCCAACTTCAAGAACGCCAACGGTCGCTACGGCAACCACTACCACGGCATTGCCGTCACCTACGCCCAGGTGGCCAGCCGGGCGGCCCTGCACCGGCAGCTGACCCAGTCCAACCGCACCCTTGTAATCCTGGACGAGGTGCACCACGGCGGGGACGCGCTGAGCTGGGGTGACGCAATCCGGGAGGCGTTCGAGCCGGCCACCCGCCGCCTCTCGCTCACCGGCACCCCGTTCCGATCGGACACCTCGCCGATCCCGTTCGTGAGTTACCTGCCCGACGAGCACGGCATCCGTCTGTCCCAGAGCGACTACAACTACGGGTATGGCCGGGCCCTCGAAGATGGCGTCGTGCGCCCGGTCATGTTCATGGTCTACGCCGGGCATATGAAGTGGCGCACCCGCGCCGGCGACGAGATGGAAGCCAAACTCGGCGAGGGTAACACCAAGGACATCACCTCCCAGGCCTGGCGCACCGCCCTGGAACCCACCGGGCAGTGGATCCCCGCAGTGCTGCGCGCCGCCGATTTGCGCCTCACCCAGGTGCGCCACGGCATCCCGGATGCCGGTGGCCTCGTCATCGCCACCGACCAGACCATGGCGCGCGCGTACGCGGCCATCCTGCAGGAGATCTCGGGGGAGTCGGTGACCGTCGTACTCTCCGATGAGAAGGAGTCGAGCGATCGGATCGACGAGTTCGCGCACAACACCTCGCGCTGGATGGTGGCCGTGCGGATGGTGTCGGAGGGGGTCGACGTGCCGCGCCTGGCCGTGGGCGTCTACGCGACCAGCGCCTCCACACCGCTTTTCTTCGCGCAGGCCATCGGCCGGTTCGTGCGGGCCCGGCGCCGCGGTGAGACGGCGTCCATCTTCCTGCCCAATGTGCCCAGCCTGCTCAGCCTGGCCAACGCGCTCGAGCTGGAGCGCGACCACGCCCTCGACCGCAGCAACCGCGGCGACGGCGACGACGGCATGTACAACCCCGAAGACGCCATGGTCGCCGACGCCAACAAGTCGGAGAAGGCCTCCGACGACCTCGGCGAGGAATTCACCTGGCAGGCCATCGATTCCCAGGCCACCTTCGACATGGTGATGTTCAACGGCGACGAGTTCGGCGAGCTGGCGGAACCGGGCACCGACGAGGAGTTCGACTTCATCGGCATCCCCGGTCTGCTCGAGCCTGAGCAGGTCTCCGAGCTGCTGCGCCAGCGCCAGCACCGGCAAGCCAAGCGCTCCACCGACCGACGCAAGGATCCCGTCACCGGCGAGGTCGCCCCGGTGGACCCGCCACCGCTCTATCGCACGCTCAAGGAGCAGCGCACGCTGCTGGCGAGCCTGGTGGGCATGTGGTCGAAGCTCGCCGGTGAACCCCACGGCATGGTGCACGCCGAAATCCGGCGCGAGTGCGGCGGGCCCGCCGTCGCACAGGCCAGCGTCACCCAGTTGCAAAAACGGATCGACCTGCTCCGCCGCCGCCTTGGCCGCAGCTGACCCGCGGCGGAACCGCATCTGAGCGTCGCGGGTGCCCGTTCCGGGCGGGAGCGACCCGCTGAACGGCTACTCTCGACCGAAACGGCCTCTCAGGCGACGGCGTCCTGGGGTTCGGCGGCCGCGGAGTTCGGCACCACGACCTTCGCCACGTCGGGAGTGACGTCCATCACCACGTCCAAGGCGGCGAGGATGTCGGCGAGCAGGTCGTCGACGTGCTCGAGGCCGATCGAAAGGCGCACGATCCCGGCACCGGGCCGGGCGCCGGCCTCGACCGGGCGGTGGGTCAGGGAGGCCGGATGCTGCACGAGCGAGTCCACGCCGCCGAGGGAGACCGCGTGCGTGATCAGCGTGCAAGCCTCGGTGAAGCGCACGGCCGCATCGAAGCCGCCCGCGAGGTCGAGGGCGATGATAGACCCGGCCCCGTTCGCCTGATGGCCCAAAAGCCCCAGCGGGTCCTGCCCGGGCAGCCCTGGGTACAGTACCCGGGCCAGTGCGGGGTGACCCGCGAGGCGCTCCGCGACGGCGCCGGCGGTTGCTTGCTGGGCGCGCACACGCACCGGCAGCGTGCGCAGCCCCCGGTGCAGCAGATACGCGGCGAACGGATGCAGCACACCGCCGGTCAGGGCCCGCACCTGGCGCAGGCGCACCATCCAGTGCTCGGGGCCGGAGACCGTGCCGCCCATCACGTCTCCGTGGCCGCCCAGGAATTTGGTCGCACTGTGCAGCACCAGCGTGGCGCCCGAATCGACCGGGCGCTGGAGCACCGGGGTGGCGAACGTGTTGTCGACCAGCACCGGCACGCTGCCGGCCGCCGCGACCACGGCACGGATGTCGGTCAGCGCCAGCGTCGGGTTCGCTGGGGACTCCAGGATGACCAGCCCGGTGTCCGGCCGGATTGCCTGGGCAACCCCGTCGGGATCGACCCACGACACAGTCGTACCGAGCAGCCCGGTGGCGAGTACATGGTCGGTACCGCCGTAGATCGGCCGGAGGGCCACCACGTGGGGCGTGCCGCCGGCCACGGATGCGATCAGCACGGCCGCCAGCGCGGCCATTCCGCTCGCGAAGGCGACGGTGCCCTCGGTGCCCTCCAGGGCCGACAGCGCCGTTTCGAACCGGGCGACTCCGGGCTGCCAGAGTCGCTGGTACACCGCGGAATCGCCCTCGCGGATCGTACCTCCGGTGGCGAGGTTCTCGTAGGAGTCCCCGCCGCACTCGACTCCCGCCAGCGGATTGGTCGTGGAGAGGTCGATCACGGGCACATGCGAACCGGCCGCTGTCAGCCCGGCCATCCCGCCGTGCACGGCAACCGTGTCCGGGTGCGGGGCCGATGGCCGCAGGGCAGGTCCGCGGGGAGGCAGGGGCGGCAGCGGAAGCGTTGGCGTCATGCACAGACACAAACAGATTCTGCCGCACGGCGCAATCATCCTTGCAGACTCTTGCGAATCAGCGGAAGCTTTCGCATAAACTGCTCACGGAAGAAAGAGTAGGCCGATGGAACCGAAGAAAGCCGAAATCGACCGGGTCGACCGGGCGCTCCTGCGTGCGCTGTCCGTCAACGCCCGTGCCTCCGGTGCGGCGCTGGCCGCGGAGATCGGCGTCGCCGAGTCGACCGTGTCGCTGCGCCTGCGCCGGCTGCAGCAGCTGGGCCACATCCGAGGCTACCGCGCGAATATCGATCTGGCCGCGCTGGGCGCGTCCCTACAGGCGTTGATCTCGGTTCGTCTGGTCAAGCACGCCCGCGTGCAGATCGACGCGTTCCGGGCGGCGGCGCCGCACTGGCCCGGGGTGATCGGCCTGTTCCACACCGCCGGCGCCGACGACTATCTGCTGCACGTGGCCGCGGCGGACGCGTCGGACCTGCGTGACTTCGTCCTGCAGCATCTGGCGGAGCATCCGGCGGTTGCGCACACCGAGACCAACCTTATCTTCGAGTACGTCGACGGTGACGGCTGGCAGGACCTCGTCAAATAGTTCGCTCAACGCAGACAACGCCCCTGCCGAAGCAGGGGCGTTGTCGAAGCTCGTGAGCTATGCGACTCGGAAAGCCGCCTCGCTAGTTGAGCAGTTGCGCACTTTAGAGGGCGCGGATGTTCTCGGCCTGAGGACCCTTCGGGCCCTGGGTTACCTCGAACTCGACCTTCTGGTTCTCGTCGAGCGACTTGTAGCCGTTCGATGCGATCGCGGAGTAGTGCGCGAACACGTCGGCGCTTCCGTCGTCGGGAGCGATGAAGCCGAAGCCCTTTTCAGCGTTGAACCATTTCACGGTACCTGTTGCCATTATGACTCCTCCAGGAGTGTTAGAAAGGCCCCGACTTTCGAGGCCGTTCGTCGCGGTATTCGTCGTCCGCTTCCGAAAGGAATACGCCGCGGCGACCGGGGTCACCGCGTTTTAAGACGTGCAAGCACTACAACTACTGAGATAACCCTAGCCCACATCGCCGCGGTGCATCCAGATTCCGTGCCAATTCGGTTCCAAAGCGTTACGTTGATTGCAGGTTATGACCCGATCAGGGCGCACCCTGCACTACTCGGTGGTGACGAAGTCGATCAGCTGCTCCACCCGGCCCAGCAGTTGCGGCTCCAGATCGGCGAATGTGCGCACCCGACCCAGGATCCGCTGCCAGGCCCGGGCGATATCGGCCTGGTCCTCGTGGGGCCAGCCGAGGGCCTCGCAGATCCCGTGCTTCCATTCGATGCTGCGCGGAATCGCGGGCCACGTCGTGATTCCCAGGCGGTTCGGCTTCACGGACTGCCATACGTCGATATATGGATGCCCGACCACGAGCACATTCCGGCCGTGCGGTCCGCGCGCCACGGCGTCGGCGATCCGGCTTTCCTTCGATCCGGGCACCAGGTGGTCGACCAGCACCCCGACCCGCCGGGTGGGTCCCGGGCGGAACTCCTGCAGGAGCTCCTCGAGGTTGTCGACGCCCTCGATGTACTCGACGACGACCCCCTCGATCCGTAGATCGGCTCCCCAGACCTTCTCCACAAGCTCGGCGTCGTGCCGGCCCTCGACGAAGATGCGGCTGGCTCGGGCCACCCGTGCCGGGGCATCTCGCACGGCCATCGATCCCGAGGCGGTGCGGGCGCGGCCCTGCGGCGCCGCCCTAACCGGGACGACGAGCACCACCGGCTCGCCGTCAATCAAGAATCCGCCGCCGAGCGGAAACAGGCGCAGTTGACCGTGGCGGTCCTCCAGGGTGACGATCTTCTTCTCGATCCGCACCACGGCACCGCAAAAACCGGTCGCGACCTCTTCGACGACCAGGTCGGGCATGGCTTCCTGCGTCGGAATGACCTTCCGGCCAGCGTCCCGCCAGCCGGGGGAAAGTACATCCGCACTGTACCGATCCTGCATGTTCCGCTCGTCCATTGACGGTCTTCCTCGCTCCTGCGCCTTGCCGACGCCGGAATCGACGCTAGCGGATGGCCCGCACGGTCTGCGCTCTCAGGCCGGGGTGTCGGCGTCCGGTAGTAACCTGTCCCCATGTGCGGTCGATTCATCATCACGGACACGGCGTCCGATCTCGCCGCGATGTTCGACGTCGAGCACGAGGGCGAGAACCTGCCGGAACCGTCGTGGAACATCAAACCCACCGAAAAGATCCCGATCGTGCTCGAGTCAGCCAAGGCCGGGCCGGTCGTGCGCCGGCTCGAGGGCGCGCGTTGGTCCCTGGTCCCCTCATTCGCGACCGAGCTGCAGTCGTCCTTCGCCACCTTCAACGCCCGTGCCGAAACGGCGGCGGAGAAGCCCACCTTCAAGAGTTCGGTCGCCTCCCGGCGCGCGCTGGTCCCGGCCACGGGCTACTACGAGTGGCACACGGACGGCACCGTGAAGACTCCGTACTTCATCCACTCAGACGACGGTCTTCCACTGGCCTTCGCCGGCCTCTACTCCTGGTGGCGCAATCCGGCCCTGGCCGACGACGACCCGGCCCGGTGGGTATTGTCCGCGACGATTCTCACCCAGGATGCCGAGGGTCCCCTGGCCGCCCTCCACGACCGGATGCCCGTGATCCTGGCGGAAGAATGGTGGGACCAGTGGCTCGACCCCCATACTCTGGGTGACCAGGCGCTGGTCGACGCCGCGGTGGCCGCCTCCCGGGAGACCGTCGAGAGCCTGAGCTATCACGAGGTCGCCCCGGTGCGCGGTGACGGTCCGGAACTCATCGAGCCCGTCGGGGCGCCGTCACCGGTCTGACGCTCGACCGGGTACGCTCGACTCATCGGCCCGGCGTTCAGTGCGGGCATCGCTCGAAAGGATCGCACCATGAACGCCGTCGCCTTCACCGTCGCAATGGCCATCTTCGTCTTCGGTCTCTGGCTGTTCGGGTTCGCGTTCGAGGTGACGGCCTGGCAGTTGCCGATCTTCCTCAGCGGCATCCTCTGCGTTTCCCTGGCCGTGGCCATCCCGGTGCAGATCCTCCGCGACTAGGTAGCAGCCCCCGGCACCATGTCGGCTCGATCGCGGCGGCCCTCCGGCCCCGAAGTGTCGGCGGAGCCGTCCTCGCGCTCGAGGATGCCGCGGGAACGGTCACCAAGCTGGACGTGCTCTGGAATGTTCCCGGCCTGGGGATGAACGAGGGCGGTTGCGACTCGGATGGCCGGTTCCCTGGCCTATTTCTCTTTGCCGGCTTTCCGGCCGCGGCCGGCTACCCCGACGGGCTGACCGTGGATAGCGACGGTGGCGTGTGGGTGGCCGTCTACGGCGGGAGCGCCGTGCGCCCGGTCCGGGAGTTCGCCGGCTGACGGGCCTCGTCAGCGCAACAGGCCGGCCACCAGGTTGATCAGGGTAGCCAAGATGAACGAGCCGAACAGGTACGAGAGCAGACTGTGACGCAGCGCCGTCATCCGAATTGCGTGCGTTTGCAGACTGGTGTCTGACACTTGGAAAGTCATCCCGATCGTGAAGGCCAGGTAGGCGAAATCCCCGTAACTCGGTGGCACCGCCTGGTTGAAATCCACCCCGCCGTCGGGCCCGGAGTAGTAGAGCGAGGCATAGCGGAGCGTGAACAGGGTGTGCACCAGAATCCAGGAGAGTCCGACGCTGAGCACCGCCGCCGCCGCCAGGATTCCCCGTGCGGTGACCGAGCTGGTGTCGGTCCCCACCAGCAGGAACACCAGAGCGCCGAGGCTGCCGAGGCTGCTGAAAAGAATCAGGATGTCGGCGGCACCTCGGGACGAATCCTCCCGGGTGGCATGGCTGGCCGTGTTCTGGATGTCCATGGGGCCGATGGTGATCCACACCCAGGTGACATACGTCACGCAGGCGGCCGCCCAGCCCGCGATCGGAGCCAGGGTCCAGCTCCCGCACACCCCGGCCAGAACAGCGACGACGACACCCACCGCGAACATGCCGATAAGTCGGGTACTCGAGCGGTGGAGGCGTTGGCCGTGCGTCGTCATATGCTGATCGTGCCATGAAATCGGGTCTCTGCGGGCCGAGGCCCGGGGCGCATCCGGTGTTATGCCAGCCAGGGTCGGTAGTGTGAGGGAACGATTGGCTGGCTGTTCCATTGCCGGCCGCACTAACGCTGAAAGAGAACGCTGGATGTCAGATAGCCCGGCCGCGGCGTCGCCCTACGAGGTACTTGGCGTCAGCCCGTCGGCAAGTGACGACGAACTTCGTCGTGCCTACCGTCGCCTGCTGCGCCACACGCATCCGGACGTCGGCGGAGACGCCGCCGCCTTCCACCTCGTTCAGATCGCGTGGGAGCGGGTGGGAACCCCGGAGGGGCGCGCCGACTATGACCGCCGCCGATACCCGGACGCGTTCCCCGAGCCGGAGCGCCCCGCCTACGCCTCCGGAGCCGGCCGTGGGCAGGCCACGCAGGCTGGGCCGCGCGCGCGCATGTACGGCCATCCGGGTGGCGAGGCGCGCCAGCGTTACCTCGAACTGCTCCGGGAATGGGCCGGGCGCGGAACCTCTATCGATGACCCGTATGCCCCGACGCTGATCCGTTCGGCGCCGCGGGAGATCCGGCATTGGCTGGCGAAGGCTCTGGCCGAGGAATCAACGGCACAACTCGTCTCCGCCCTCGGGATCGGCTTCACGGCCTGGCATGATGTGGCTGCCGGCACGCGGGGCGGCAAGGTCGATCACGTCGTGCTCGGCCCGGCGGGACTGTTCGCGGTCCTGTCCGAGGACTGGGGCGGGCCGGTGCAGCTTCGGCGCGGGGAGCTCGTCGGTGACGCCCTCGGCCCCGATGTTCGTCCGATCGAAGACGTCGAGGGTGTCGTGCGGGCTCTGGCGAAGTCGCTGCGGGTGAGGTTCACCGCTGTGCTGGTCGTGCTGCCCGACGAGGCCCTGACTGACCCTCTGACGGTCCCCGGACGTGGCCGGCGCCCGACCGTGATCACGCTGCCGAGGTCACGGCTGATGGGGGTGCTGCGCAGCGGGCTGCCCGGAATGGACCGCGGCAGCTTCGAGAAGGTGTTCGAGTTGCGGAGCCGCCTGCAGGACGGCATCCGCTTCAGTTCGGAGTAGCCGCTTCGCGCAGGCCCAGCTTGTCGGCCCAGTACCGGAGGAATTCTGCGCCGGCCGCGTCGTGGATCAGGGACCCCTCTACGATCACGGGGTAGGGGCGCTCGAGGATGCCGTCGGACGGCCGCACATCCACATGCGAGACGTCATAGCCGGCGGCATGCAGGTGGTCGGCCATCAGGTAGTCGCTGCGCGAGTCGCCGACCGAGCGCCAGACCCGGGGGAGTGTTCCCGATTCGGAGAAAAAGGCCAGCGCCCGCTCCGCGCCGCGGTCCTTGTCCAGGGTGACCGACTCGATGTCGGTCGAGATGATCGTCGGGTCGATCCGGAATCCCACGGTGCCGGCCTGGTCCGGAACGACTCGATCACCGAAACGGATGCCCAGCCCGAGTTCAACCATCACCCCGAATGCGGCCTCGTTGAACCTCACCGCGGCGGCCTGGTACCGGCCGTGGTCGGCATCCGTGCGCTGCTCGACCGAGACCATGGCCTGCTTGGTCTCGTCGAAGAACATCGTGTCGCTGAACCCGTCGGCGACGAGGTTGCGCAGCATATCTACGGCGGCGGCCGGCAGGGCCACGCTGTCATCGACGACGATCTCGCCCATCCCCGCGGCAGTGATCGGGAACCAGACGGCTCCCTTCTCGCAGACCCCGTACATGCGCATCGACTCGGGCAGTGCGGCTGCGCGGAGGGGCGCGACAACCTTCTCGCGGATGAATGTCGACGACCGCCCGGTGATGAATGCGATCGGAACGTTGGCTCCGGCCAGGCTGATCAGATCCGTGATGATGCTCGGTATGGCGATGGTCCGGGACACCGGACTGGCGATCGGCCCGTCCACGTCGAGCAGCAGGCCGAGGGGGGAGAGGGTATCGCGCATACCCCAGTGTTTCATGGGCGTGCCCCTTGAACGGTCAGCGGGCTTCCACCGTCACCTTCCCGTTGGTGGTCGCCGCGGTGATGAAACGGTGGGGGAGGGGTCGCTCGGGACCGACCCGCTGTCACTCTCGCGGTTGGTCGTGCGGGCGTCCACCCGGTAGGTCACCCCGTCCGGTGGCAGCCGCACCGTGATCGCACCGTTGGTGCTCCGGGCCTCGGCCGACGTCGGCGGGTCGAGAAAGTCGAGTTTGACGCAGGGAGTGCCGTAGCCGACGAGGCTACCCCGCCCGGGAACGCCTATCCTTGATCAAGATGATTACCCGACGAATCGCCGCCCTGCGCCTGGATATCCCGATCGAAATGGCGCAGCGCCACGAACTGCCCTCCCGGATGTCGGAGGCTGAACTGGCCGAGATCGAGCGCAATCCGCCGGCGTGGCTCGTGCAGTCTCGGGCCAACCGCACCGGCAAGAAGCCGGTCTGGGTGGAACTACGTTGTGATGTCTGCGGGTTCTCCGAAGCCGCGCGTCCCAAGAAGTGGTGGCCCGCCTTCACCTATCTGACCTGTGACTACCACGGATTCGAGGAACTCCCAGATGCCGCCACCGGCCTCAGTCGCACCGAGGTCGACGGCATCGGCAACGCATTCATCGGCATCGTCGATGAGGCACCCTAGGTGAGTGTGAGTCCTAGTCGTCTCCGGTCTCGAACCAATTCGACGGAGATTTTGGGTCAAACTCCCATTTTTTAGCCCACAGGCGCTGTTTAGAGCAGAATCTCCGTCGAATTCGTTCGGGATGAAGTTGTCGCAGAGCCCCGGACTCGACCGACAAGGATCTTGCGGCGCACGTTCGTCCCAAGTGGCAGCGAACAGGCCAACCCGGAGGATACCCCCATGGGTATACGGGGCATGACTCCGAGCGTACACCTCGCGCGGTGTGCCCCGGCACCCGACAGGTGTCGGTCCGTCGGCGCCGGGTGGAGTAATTTGGCGGTAGCCGCCTGAGACCGGAGGACTTCTGCCATGCTGCGCACACTGGGCGTTTTCATCGCCCGTCACCGGTTCACCTCACTGCTGGTCTGGGCGCTCACGATCGCCGCGTGCGTGGCGACGGCACTGATCGGGGTGACGGGGGAGAACCTCTTCCAGCGGCTCTCCAGCGCCGGACCCACCGTTGAAGGCGAGGCCAGCCAGGCCGCCAATCTGCTGCAGGGCACCGAGGGCGCAGACATGGAATCTCTCTCTCTGCTGATCCACGACGTCGACCTGTCCTCCCCGGACCTGGGCCTGATCCTCACCGCGGCCACGACCGCCCTGTTGGAAGTCGACGGGGTAACTGAGGTCATCAACCCGCTCGTCATCCCACCGCTCCCTGACGGCTCGCCGAACCCGGCTGCGATGCCTCTCCTGGTGCCCGACGGCACCGGACTGTTGCTGAACGCCCAGATGGTGGCACCAGACGGTGACCTCAGTGATGACCTGCTGGGCGAGGTGGAAGAACGGCTCGGCGTGGCGGCCGACGAGGTCCGGCAGCTTGAGCCGGACGCCACCGTGGAAGTCGGCGGAACCCCGCTCCTGGTGGAATCCCTGGTGGCGGTCGCCGAGGCCGACCTGCAGAAGGGCGAGCTGATCGCGTTGCCGATCGCCCTCCTTGTGATGCTGATCATCTTCGGCGGATTCCTGGCGGCCGGCATCCCGCTGATCGGGGCGCTGGCGTCGATCGCCGGCGCTCTCGGGGCACTCTTCGGCTTCAGCTACCTGATGGAGATCGACACCACGGTGCTCAACGTCATCACCGTGATCGGGCTGGGGCTCTCCATCGACTACGGGCTCCTGATCGTCAGCCGGTTCCGCGAGGAGTTCCGGGCACTCGTGGAGCGGGCCGGCGACAGCGAGACGCGTACGGAACGTCACGAGCTGATGCTGCAGGCGGTGGGCATCACGGCGGACACGGCCGGCCGCACGGTGCTCTACTCCGGTCTGACCTTCGCCATCGCCACGGTGGGCCTGCTGGTCTTCGAACCGACGATCATCCGTGCCATCGCCATCGGCGCGGTCTCCGTGGTGCTGATCGCCATCCTGACGGCGCTCGTTCTTGTGCCGGCTCTGCTCGGGTACTTCGGCGAACGGCTGCTGAAGCCGGGCCTGCTGACCCGCATCCCCGGCCTCGGTCCCCTCCTGACCCGTTTCGGCGACGTCGCCCCCCGGGAGGGCGTCTTCTCCCGGCTGACTCGCCGCGTGCAACGGGCGCCCGTGCTCGTGGCGCTCGGGGGCATCGCCGTGCTCCTCCTGCTCGGCAGCCCCGCGCTAAACATCAATGTGTCCAGCGGCGGCGCCGACGCCATCCCGAAGGCCTCGACCCAGTACGGGTTTGTCACGGCGCTGAACGACCTCTTCCCCCTCGCCACGGCCCCGCTGGTGCAGCTCGTCTCGGACACCGATGAGGCGTCCGCCGCGGCCTGGGCCGAGGAGGTGGCGACGCTGCCGAACGTCACCGGCACGACACCACCGGCCCTGGTGAACGGGCATTGGGTGTCGCGCGTCGGCGTCGACCAGAACGCGGGCCCGGCCGTTGTGCGGGAGATCCGGGACGACCGGCCCGACTTCGACCACTGGGTCGGCGGCACGGATGCCGCGTCGGTCGACTATGTCGACTCATTGGTCGCCGGCGCGCCCTGGGCTGCCCTGATCATCGCCGGGGCCACGTTCTTGCTGCTCTTCCTGATGACCGGTTCCGTGGTCATCCCGCTCACCGCCCTCGTGATCAGCGTCATCTCGCTCGGCGCCTCCGTGGGCATCCTGGTCTGGGGTTTCCAGGAGGGAAATCTCGCAGGCCTGCTCGATTTCGATGCCGATAAGATCGCCGGGGTGGACCCTCTGGTCCTGACCCTCGTGCTCACCTTCGGCTTCGGCCTGGCCATGGACTACGAGATGTTCCTGCTCGCCCGGATCAAGGAGCACTACGAGGCGGGTGAGGCCACGCGGCTCGCTATCGAGACGGGTCTGCAGAGCTCGGGCCGGATCATCTCCTCCGCGGCCCTGATCATCGTGATCGTGTTCGCCGGGTTCGCGACCGGCAATCTGCTGCAGATGAAACAGATCGGCGTCGCTCTCGCCGTGGCCGTGCTGCTGGACGCGACCCTCGTGCGCACCATCGTGGTTCCCGCTGTGATGACCTCGCTCGAGAAGGGCCTCTGGTGGGCGCCGAGGTGGTTGCATCCGATCTACGCCCGCTTCGGGATGCGGGAGTAGGGCGGCGGCTACACCGAGGTCGGCTCGTCCAGGTCGTCGTGGTGGATCCGGTCGGCCAGGCTGCCCAGCGGCTCTCCGGTGCCGCCCCACTGCTCGGCGATGATCTCCGCGGCGATGGACACGGCTGTCTCTTCCGGGGTTCGGGAGCCGAGATCCAGCCCGATGGGGCTGTGCAACCTTGCCAGCTCCGCCTCGCCCACACCTGCCTCGCGGAGCCGGGTCAGTCGGTCCTCGTGAGTGCGCCGAGACCCCATCGCACCGATGTAGGCGAACGGGCCGCGGGTCAGGGCCACCTTGAGGAGCGGCACGTCGAATTTCGGGTCGTGGGTGAGCACGCAGACGACGGTGCGCTCATCCACGAGCCCGGCCGCGACCTGCTCGGCCAGGTAGCGGTGCGGCCAGCCGACGATGACCTCGTCGGCCTCCGGGAACCGGGCCGGCGTGGCGAAGACCTCGCGGGCATCGCAGACGGTGACACGGTAGCCGAGGAAGGAAGCCAGCCGGGCCAGGGCGGCCGCGAAATCGATGGCGCCGAACACCAGCATCCGTGGGCGCGGGGCGTAGCTGTTGACGAAGACCCGCATGCCCTCACCGCGTCGTTCACCGTCGGGACCGTAGGTGAGGGTGCTGTTGCGTCCGGCGGCCAGCAGCCCGCGAGCATCGTCGCCGATGGCCCGGTTCGCCCGTTCGGAGCCCAGATCGCCGTCGAAGCCGTGCGGCCGGATGATCAGGTGTCGGCCCAGACGGCTGGGATCGGGGTGCGCGATCACGGTCGCGACCCCTACCGGAGCCGATCCGGTGATGTCCTGCTCCACAGCGGCCAGCTCCGGGAAGCTCACCCGGCTGACTGGCTCGACGAAGACGTCGAGGATGCCGCCGCAAGTCAGACCAACGGAGAAGGCGTCGTCGTCGCTGATGCCGTAGCGCACCAGCACCGGCCGCCCATCCTCGATCACCTGGGTCGCGAGGTCGTAGACGGCACTTTCGACACAGCCGCCGGAGACCGAGCCGACCACCTCCCCGTCGGCGGTGACCAGCATCGACGCGCCGGCCGGCCGGGGGGCGGACTGGAAGGTGCGCACGACGGTGGCCAGGCCGGCAATGCCGCCGGCCTGCCATCCCGTCAGCAGCGGGTTCAGAACCTCACGCACAGGTGGTGACCCTTCCGGTTTCGCTCATCCGGGTCTACCGACCGCCGGCGCGGCGGCCGATCCAATAGGCGACAAACGCCACCGCTGCGATCACGCCGAGTAGCCTGGGCAGGCTGCTGAGCTGATCCATCACGATGCCCTTGGCCAGATCGAGGGCGTTCAGGTTGGTCTCGGCGGGCGGCTGCGGCGCCCGGGAGGTAGGCGCCGTCGTGAGGGGCCGGGCCGTCGGCGCGGCGGGCGGAGCCGTCGCGGTTCCCGTCCCACTGACCGTCTCGGCGGTCTGCCCGGTCGTTGCCCCGGCAGCAGGCACCGCCGGTTCCGGAGCCGGACCCGTGACCATGGCCTGCAGGTTCTCGGCGAAGAGGGCCATCATCTGGTCCGTGACGCTGCCGATGATGCTGCACCCCATCGCGGCCACCTTGCCGGAAAGCGCCACCTCGGCACTGACCGTGCCCTGGGTCTCGCCCTCCGCCTCGACGAGGGTGAGGGTGGCCGTACCCTGCGCCGTGCCCTGACCGCGGGCCTCCTGAGCGCGCCCCTCGAACACGGCGCGGTGCGCGGTCGCATCGCGTTCGAGAACGGTCATCTGACCTCTGTACTGAATGGTCACCGGACCCAGTTTCACTTTCATTCCGACCTGATAGGCGTCATCCGAAGACCTGTTTAGCACCTGTGCCCCCGGAACGCAGCCGGCGACACGTTCGAAGTCCATCAGAGTCTTCCACACCTCGTCGATCGGTGCGACGACGGAGAACGTGCTGTTGATGTCCATCAACGGGTCCTCGTATTCTCGTGTTGGTCCGAACGGTCGGCGCGAATCGCCGCCGCCACTTCTGCCAGGGCCCCATAGCTGTGCCCGCTGACGAACGCGTCGACAAAGGGCAACGCGGCCGCCATGCCGCCCACCACCGGCTGGTAGTCCAAAGCGATCTTCCTGGGGTTGACCCAGATGATGCGGTAGGCCAGGCGCCGCAGGCGGGCCATCTGGGTGTGCACCGATTCCGGGTCGTCCAGCGCCCACCCATCCGAGATGATCACGACGACGGCCCCGCGGGCGAGGCCACGTCGACCCCAGGCATCCGTGAAATGGCGGACGCTTTCTGCCAGCCTGGTGCCGTCTGCCCGGTCCTGGGTGCTGGCGGCAGCCCGTGCCAGAGCCTGGTCCGGGTCGCGCACCGCGAGCTGACGGGTCAGCCGGGTTGATCCGGTCGAAAAGATGAAGGCTTCGGCCTCGGCCCCCGCGACCGCGACCTGCAGGAGCGACAGGGAAACCCGCGTGTACGGCTCCATCGACCCGGACACATCGCACAGCAGGATCAAACGGCGCAGTCGCGTGCGCCGGCGCCGGTAGACCAGGCGCACCGGTTCCCCGCCGCTGTGCTGCGCCGCCCTGACCGTGCGGCGCAGGTCTAGCCTCGGGGCGCTCCGGGAGCTCTTCCGGCTGCGGCTGCTGACGCGTTCCGGCGTGGCGAGGGCGATCCGGCGCACCAGGCGACGCATCTGGGCGACCTCGTCCGGAGCCAGGTCGGTGAAAGACATCTGGTGCAGGCGCTCCTCGTCCGCCGCCGTCACCAGGATCGTTTCCCGCTCCGGCGCATCCGTGTCTGTGTCCGCGGAATCGTCCCCGCCCGGAGCCAGGACCGGCGGCTGGGGCAGCGGCGCCTGGTCCGCCGCGATCGCGCAGCACAAAGTCCAGTTCGAAGAGCTCGTTGATGTCGATCAGCCACTCGGGTCTGGCCAGCCGGAGCTTCATCATCGGCAGAAGACTGTGCCCGCCCGCGATGACCCGGGACTCCGGACCGTGGCGCTCGAGTAGGGTGATCGCATCGTCGACCGTGCTGGCGCGCACATAGTCGAGGGAAGCTGGAATCTGCACAGGGGCCTCCACCTCGAAAAGGTGCCCGGCGGCAGCGACAGGCACGGAATCGTGTCACATAGTGCTCCGGGGCCGCCGGATTGGCAACGCGAATCGGGACGGCTCCGGGGAGTCGGCCGCTGGGAGCGACCGTCCCGCAGCGGAGTACGTCGAGGGCTCAGTGACGGCTCCGCAACGGGAAAGGCCCCGGCGACTAATCGCCGGGGCCTCATGCACTGTCTCAACCAGCGCTCGTCCGTTCACAGCAGAACCATGACCGGAAGTATGCACTTAGCATACAGGCACGGTAATCGGTGCCGGGGGATGGTCAGGTTCGGGTCGGCGGCCGGAGTCGTCCCCGGGCCCGAGGGCCCCGGAGCGCAGCCCCAGCTCGTGTTCGGCGACGGTGCGCACGAGACCGCGCAGCCGCTGTGCATGGCCGTAGCGCACGATGGCGTGCGCGTTCAGCCCGTCGATGATCGCCAAAAGCTGCCAGGCGACGGCGTCCGGGTCGATCGCCCGGAATTCGCCGCGCGCGCAGCCGGTGTTGAGCAGGACGGCCAGGAACGCCTGCCAGGCGTCCATCTGAACGCCCACCTCCACGGCGAGCGCAGGGTGGCGTCGGCCGAGGCTCCAGGCGTCGAGCCAGACCGCGGTCACGGTGCTGCGTTCGGGTCCGAGCAGAGTGTCGATCAGCGTTTGCAGGGCCGCCACGGCTGTTTCGCAGGGCGCCAGCTCCTCCGCCACCTCGCCGATCTCGGCGGCCACGATCGCCCCGAAAGTGTAAGCCACCAGGGAGTCCATGCTCGGCTGGTAGTGACTGACCAGGGCCGGGGTCACCCCGATCCGGGAGGCGACCGCACGCAGTGTGAGGGCCGACAAGCCCTCGTCAAGGGCGATCTCCCGGGCGGCGCGGGCGATTTCCGCCGCCCGCTCGATCGGTGCTTTGCGCCGCGATGCGCTCGGATCGGTTGACATGAAACCTGAGTCTATATATCTTTAGCCAACGGTTATTGATCAAGTGATCAATTATTCCGCAGGGAGGTCTCGTCATGCTCGTGATCAACGCGCCCGGCATCGCCGAACCGCTGACCCGAACGTCGAGCGAGGCCCGGCCGCCGCTCCGGGTCGGGCTTGTGCAGCACCGCTGGCACGTCGACGAAAACGCGCTGCGCGCGGAGCTGGCCGAGGGCATCCGTCTGGCCTCCGACCAGGGTGCCCGCGTAGCCTTCCTGCCCGAGCTGACGCTGCGCAAATACCCCGGCAACGCACGGGCACAGGGTGTGCCGAAGCTGACGGCCGAGGACCTGCTGACTGGACCGACCTTCGCCTTCGCGGCTGAGCAGGCCAAATTGCACGGCATCGTCGTGCACGCCTCCCTCTACGAGAAACCGGACGCAGAGGATGCACCGGAGGACCCGCGCGGTTACAACACGGCCATCCTGGTCTCGCCGACCGGTCGGCTACTCGGTCGCACGCGCAAACTGCACATCCCGGTCACCGAGGGCTACTACGAGGACACCTGGTTCCGACCGGGCCCAGCCGAGGACGCGTATCCCGTCTATGCGCCGGAGGAACTGGGCGGTGCGCGGATCGGGCTGCCCACCTGCTGGGACGAATGGTTCCCCGAGGTGTCGCGGCTGTACGGCCTCGGCGGCGCCCAGCTGCTGGTCTACCCCACGGCGATCGGCTCGGAGCCCGGCTTCCCGACGTTCGACACCCAACCGCTCTGGCGGCAGGTGATCGTGGCCAACGGGATCACCAGCGGCCTCTTCATGGTGGTGCCCAATCGTCACGGCGACGAGGGCGACCTGACCTTTTACGGCTCCTCTTTCATCTCTGACCCCTACGGTCGTGTGCTCGTGCAGGCTCCCCGTGATGAGTCCGCGGTGCTGGTTACCGACCTCGACCTAGCACAACGGGAGGAGTGGCTCACACTGTTTCCCTTCCTGGCCACCCGACGGCCGGACAGCTATGCGGGGCTGACCACGCCGGTCGACCCGGCTCTTCCGTTCGGTGCGATGGTGACGTCGGGGGAGTCGTGACCTGGCTGATGCCGGCGGAGACCGCGCCGCAGGACCGGGTCTGGATGGCATTCCCGGTGGACGGCTACACGCTCGGCACGGATGCGTATTCCGCCGACGAGGCGCGCGGCACCTGGACCGCGGTTGCCCACGCGGTCCTCGAATTCGAACCCGTCACCATGGTCGTCGACCCGGCCGAGGTGGCGACCGCTCGGCGGTACCTCTCCGCGGAGATCGAAATCATCGAGGCACCACTTGACGACGCCTGGATGCGCGACATCGGCCCGTCCTTCGTGCTGGGTGATGACGGGCAGCTGGGGGCGGTGGACTGGGCATTCAACGGTTGGGGTGCCCAGGATTGGGCGCGCTGGGGCAAAGACATGGAGGTAGGCAGGCTCGTCACCGCCGCCTCTGGCGCGAGTGCGATCTCCTCGGTGCTCGTGAACGAGGGCGGCGGCATTCACGTCGACGGCGCGGGAACGGTGCTGGCCACGCAGACCGTTCAACTGGATCCGGGCCGGAACCCCTACGTCGACCGGGCGAGGATCGAGGCCGAGTTCGCCCGTACCCTCGGCGCCACCCGCCTGGTCTGGCTGCCGCGCGGCCTGAGCCGGGACCAGCAGCGCTACGGAACCCGCGGCCACGTCGATATGGTGGCCGCCCTCCCGTCGCCCGGAACGGTGTTGATGCACGCGCAGAACGACCCGGCCCACCCGGACTATGCCGTGACCAGGCAGCTCCGCGCCGTTCTCGCCGAGGAGACGGATGCGGCGGGCCGGCCGTTCACCATCGTCGACCTGCCGGCACCGGCCGCACTCACGGACGAGGACGGCTTCGTGGACTACAACTACGTCAACCACCTCGTCGTCAACGGCGGCGTGATCGCCTGCGGCTTCGGCGAGGAACGGGCCGACCAGGTCGCCCGGGAGATCCTGGCCGCGGCGTATCCGGGCCGAACGGTCGTGTCGGTCGAGGCGCGGCCGTTGTTCGCGCGCGGCGGCGGCATCCACTGCATCACCCAGCAGCAGCCATCGGCCGGGTAGTCGCCGCGCCACGCTTGCTGCCGCAAGGTGAACGTTCAGGGGACTGTGGCACGATTGACAGGTTGGCCACCGGGAATTCGGCTAGTCGGCGCCACCGGGACGCCGCATGCAGCACGATCTGAATCGAGTCAGTTTGAAGTTCATCGTTGGGGAAACCCTCGTCTATCCGCACCACGGTGCGGTCACCCTTACCGAGCTCTCCACCATAACCCTGAAGGGCGTCGCCCAGCCGGCGATGACGCTGCGCGTGCATTCGTCGCAGCTCACAATCCAACTTCCCATCGCGAATGCCGGGCTTGTTGGAGTGCGTGACGTCATCGATGCCGCTGGGCTGGAAGAGGTCTACAAGGTTCTGCGCGAGCCGTTCACGGAGGAAGCAACGAACTGGAGCCGCCGGTTCAAAGCGAATCAAGAGAAGATGGCGAGTGACAGCGTGACGCGCGTCGCCGAAGTCGTCCGGGATCTGTGGCGCCGCGAACAGGACGGCGGCGTGTCCGCCGGTGAGAAGCGGATGCTCGCCAAGTCCCGTCAACTCCTGGAGTCTGAGCTGGCGCTGGCGCTCGGCACATCGCCGGAAGACACCGTCCTGGCTTTGGACGAGGTTCTCTCCGGGGCCCTCACCGAAGCGGTCTAGCCCCGCGCGGCGGTTCAACGCCCAAGCGATCCACCGCCACGACGACGTGTCGGATGCCTTCCACGAGTGGGTGCTCGGGCCGTCGATGACCTACCCCCGCCCGTGCTATCCGCGCCCCGATACATCCCTGGACGAGGCGCAGGAGAACAAATACCGGCTCGTGGTCGAGAAATTGCGGCCGAAGCCCGGCGACCGACTCCTCGACATCGAATGCAGATGCGGCTGCTGATCATGGCCTGCCTGGGAGGAATGAGCGGTTCGCGCGGTCATGGATGGCTCTCCGAATGTGTCTTCCGACCGTTGTCCAGATAGCCACCGAGGAGTATCGTCCGCAAAGGTGGGGCGGGACGCTGGCTCACCCGATGCCAGGCGGGTCGTCCCTCGTTGAGAGGAATACTCATGAAACGCATGGTACTGGGGTGCGTTGTCGCACTCGGACTTGTTTTCGTCGGCGCCACTTCGGCTCAGGCTGGCGAGACCAGTGGCAATGGCAGTCCGGTCCCGGGCGCAACGAACGCGAGTTCGGCGTGCGCCTATTCGGGCCGGGACCTCCCCGATGCTGAGGAAAACCAGCCGCCCCAATTCAACGACGACTTCGTCACGGACGGGCGCGTGCAGAGCTACGGGCGGTTCGTCAGCCACGGCTTCAAGGATCTGGTGCCCAGCCCGGGCGAAGCGTGCCGCGGCAACGTGACGTTTGAGGAATAGGCTGCCAAGCCCGCGACCTCGGGCAACCTCGAGCACAGCACCTGCGATCCTCCCTCGGTCGCTGACCTCTGGCCGCGACGCGGCCGGTCAGAGGGCGATCATGATCGTGAGGGCTTCGCGGTTGCCCCTGTCACGCTTGGCGACGGGGACTGCGTCGAGGTTCACCGAGCGGTCGAAGATTCTACCGGGATTGACGGTCCCGTCGAGGATCGCCGGCATGAGGTGTGCGATGTAGGCGCGCACGGGAGAGGGGCCGATGAATGGTTGACAGATGGTGGCATGAATCAGTTCTTCATTGGCGACCGCCTGCGGGAAAAGCGGGCGGCGCCGAGCATGTCGGCGGTGAAGCTGCCGCCGGCGGACCTCCGATACGGGGTGATGGCGAGGAGACTGCGTTCCAGCCGGAGGCACGTTCGACCATGGAAAAAAATAGGCCGCGCAACCGGTATCGATTGTCGCGACCTATTTCCACATGGACTCGGAATGATCCGAATCTAATTTCTGTGCCCGAGGGGGGACTTGAACCCCCACGCCCATAAGGGCACTAGCACCTCAAGCTAGCGCGTCTGCCATTCCGCCACCCGGGCCGAGTGTTTCAGCGGCCGTTCCCGGCCGCCGAATAATTAATCTAGCACGGATTTCGAGGCCCTCCAGCCGCGCCCACCGTCGCCGGCCGGCGGCGAGGCCCGGTAGCGTGACACGCATGCTTTCCTCTGCTGACAACACACCGGCCGACGCTGCACTGGACCTCACGGCCACGATCGCTCGCGACCTCATCCGTTTCGACACGACCAACTATGGCGAGGGCCGTTCGAACGGCGAAACGGATGCCGCCGAGTACGTCGAGGCGAACCTGCGGTCTCTCGGCCTCGCCCCGCAGCTGTTCGATTCAGAACCGGGCCGCACGAGTGTCGTCGTGCGCGTTCCGGGTCGCGACAGCAGCCGCGGGGCGCTGGTGGTCCACGGCCACCTCGACGTCGTTCCCGCTGACCCGGAGGCCTGGTCGGTGGACCCGTTCGCCGGCGTGATCAAGGACCGCCTCCTGTGGGGCCGCGGAGCCGTTGACATGAAGAACATGGACGCCATGATGCTCGCGTCGCTCCAAAACATCCTCGGCTCCGGCCAGGAACCGGCCCGTGAACTGATCGTGGCGTTCTTCGCCGACGAGGAGGCCGGGGGAGTGCTCGGCTCGCACTACCTCGTCGACACCCGTCCGGAGCTCTTCCAGGGCGCCACCGAGGCCATCAGCGAGGTCGGGGGCTACTCGATCACGCTCGGCGGTCAGCGTGCCTACCTGCTCCAGACGGGCGAGAAGGCGCTGATCTGGATCAAGCTTGTGGCGCGGGGCGAGGCGGCCCACGGGTCCCGGCTGATCCGTAGCAACGCCGTGACCCGGCTCGCCGAGGCTGTCGCCAAGGTCGGCCGGCGTGAGTGGCCGATCCGTCTGACCGAGACCACCACCCAGCTGTTGGCGGAGCTGGCACGGGTGCTCGACGTCGACCCCCAACGTGTCGGTCCCGACGAGCTGGCCCTCGCCACTGGCACGGCTTCGGGCTTCATCCAAGCGAGTCTGCGCACCACGACCAATCCCACCGTTCTGCACGCCGGGTACAAGCACAACGTCATCCCGGACCGGGCCGAGGCGCTCATCGACATCCGCACCCTGCCCGGCGACGAGGATTCCGTACTCGCCGAAGTGGCCGCGCTGGTCGGCCCCGACATCGAGATCGTGATCATGCACCGCGACATCGGTCTCGAAACAGAATTCGGCGGGCCCCTCGTCGATGCGGTCATCGAGACCCTCGGCCGACACGATCCGGGCGCTCCGGTGCTGCCCTACCTGCTCTCCGCCGGCACGGACAACAAGGCCCTCAGCACCCTCGGGATCAAGGGTTACGGTTTTGCCCCGCTCAAGCTCCCCGCCGACCTCGATTTCCCGGCGATGTTCCACGGGGTCGACGAACGGGTGCCTCTCGACGCGTTAGTGTTTGGCAAGCAGGTCCTGACCGACCTGCTCTCGAACTACTGAACAGCAAAAGGGCATTTCGTGAACTTCATCGACGCACTCATCCTGGGACTCGTGCAGGGACTGACCGAATTCCTCCCGGTCTCCTCCAGCGCCCACATCCGTATCGTCGGGGAATTCCTGGGAACCGGAGGTGACCCGGGAGCCCGCTTCACCGCGATCATCCAGATCGGTACCGAGGCTGCCGTGGCGATCTACTTCTGGCGCGATATCGTGCGCATCATCGGGCAGTGGTCCAAGTCCCTCGTCGGCAAGGTTCCGCGCGCCGACCCGGACGCGCGGATGGGCTGGCTGATCATCCTCGGATCGCTGCCCATCGTGGCGCTCGGCCTGCTCTTCCAGGACCAGATCGAGTCCTCGCTTCGCAACCTGTGGATTACCGCCAGCGTGCTGATCGGCTTCGGCGTCCTGCTCGGAATCGCCGATTACGTCGGGGCCAAGCGCCGCCGGCTGGGCGACCTCACCGTGCCCCATGGCATCGTCTACGGCTTCGCCCAAGCCCTCGCGTTGATCCCCGGCGTATCCCGGTCGGGAGGCACGATCACCGCCGGCCTGTTCATGGGGTACGAGCGCGCCGCCGCCGCCCGCTACGCTTTCCTGCTCGCCATCCCGGCCGTTCTCGGCAGCGGGCTGTTCCAGGTGTACAAATCGATCGTCAAGCCTTGCCTGGAGGGTGCGACAAACTGCACCCCGGAGATTTTCGGCCCGTGGGACACCCTGGCGGCCACGGTCATCGGCTTCGTCGTCGCCCTGTTCGTGATCAAGTTCTTCATGAGCTACATCTCCAGACGTAGCTTCCTGCCGTTCGTGATCTACCGCATCGTGCTCGGCCTCGTGCTGATCGGTCTGCTGGTGACGAACACCATCTCCGCCTAGTTAGGCTGGGAAAATGCATGCCTGGCGACGACCCGAAATTCCGCAACTCCCCGGTCAGTCCGGCGCACCCTGGCTGCACGATACCGCCACCGCGTCCCTGATCGAGGCCAAACCCAATGACGTCGCCCGGCTGTACGTGTGTGGGATCACCCCCTACGACGCCACGCACCTCGGCCATGCGGCCACCTACCTGGCTTTCGACACTCTGCAGCGGGTCTGGCTGGACGGCGGCTACCGGGTGCACTACGCCCAGAACGTGACGGATGTCGACGACCCGCTCCTCGAGCGAGCGGCCGCCACCGGCGTCGACTGGGAGGTTCTCGCCGAGTCGCAGGTGAACCTCTTCCGCACCGACATGGAGGCACTGGGGATCATCCCGCCGAACGACTATGTCGCCGTCACCGAGGTCATCGACGAGATCGCGGATGCCGTGGCCCAGCTCTGGGATGCCGGCCTCGCGTACCCGGTCCCCGTGGACGCGGCCGCCGCAGGCGCGCCCGAGCCGACGGAGGCCGCCGGTTCCGACATTTACTTCGACATTGAGGCCGCGCAGCGCGCGACCTCGTGGACGCTCGGCGACGAGAGCAATCTCGACTCCGAGGCCATGCTCACCCTGTTCTCCGAACGCGGGGGAGACCCGGCCCGTCCCGGCAAACGGGACGTCCTCGACCCGCTGCTCTGGCGCTCGGCCCGCCCCGGGGAACCGTCCTGGGCGTCGCGCGTCGGCGCCGGCCGTCCGGGCTGGCACATTGAGTGTTCGGTCATCGCACTGAAGGAACTCGGCACGGACTTCACGGTGCAGGGCGGCGGCAGCGATCTGATCTTCCCGCACCACGATATGAGTGCGGGGCACGCGGCAGCCCTATCCGGGCATCCGCTGGCCGGCGTCTACAGCCACACCGGCATGGTGGCCTATCAGGGCGAGAAAATGAGCAAGTCGCTCGGAAATCTGGTGCTCGTGTCCAAACTGCGCACCGCGGGAACCGACCCGCGAGCAATCCGCCTGGCCCTGCTCGACCAGCACTACCGCGCCGATTGGGAGTGGACGAACGCGCACCTTCGGGCAGCGGAGGCCCGCCTCACGGCCTGGACCGCGGCCTTCGGGACAGCGGGCACGGCCGGAACCCTCGACACGCACGCGGTCATTGAACGGCTGCGGGCCGCCCTCGCCGCCGACCTCGACACCCCTGGCGCGCTGGCGGTCGTGGACGCCGCCGCAGCCGACTCCGACAGAGTTGACGAGCCGGCACTGCTGGCCCGCGCGGTCGACGCGCTGCTCGGCGTGGCTCTTTAGGGCTGGCGGGGCGAGTCGAGCGGCGGGCGCCCCTCGCCGGGGCCGTCCCGGCCATCGCCGCGCTTGCGCAGATATTTCTCGAATTCCTGGGCGATCGCTTCGCCGCTGGCCTCCGGGGAATCGACCGTGTCGCGAGCCTGTTCGAGCTGCCCGATATAGGCCGCCATCTCGTCGTCCTCGGCCGCCAGCGTGTCGATGCCGCTCTGCCATTCATCGGCCTCGCGCACCAGGTCGCCGCGCGGGATGACGACATCGATGATCTCCTCAAGCTTGTCGATCAGTGCCAGCATCGCCTTCGGCGACGGCGCATTGTGCACGTAGTGGGGGACGGACGCCCAGATCGACAGGGTCGGAATGCCGACCTCCTCCGCGGCGATCGCGAGCACGCTCAGGATGCCGACGGGGCCTTCGTAGGTGCTGCGCTCAACCTGAAGTTCGGCCCGTACCTGCGGGTTGTCGCTGGAGACGAAGATGGAGATAGGCCGGGTGTGGGGAACATCGGCCAGCATCGCCCCGAGGAAGACGATGCCGCCGACATCCGCGGCGAGGGCGGCGTCGAGGATCTCTGCGGCGAATCCCTTCCAGCTGCGAGACGGTTCCGTTCCAAGGAGCAGATAGATGTTTCCGGCGTTCGTGCCGCTGACGCGCAGCTGCGCGTCGTCGGCCAGGGGAGCCCCGGCCTCGGCGGGGGTCGTCGGTCCGTAGAGTACCGCACCCGGCCACTCCAGTTTGCGCCGGCCGTCTTCGCCGCCGGCCGAAATGGTGGGCCGGTTGAACTGATAGTCGAAGTAGATCTCTGGGTCGATCTCCGCGACCGGGGAGACATCCAGCAGATCCTTCAGGGTGCCTACGGCGCCGGTCGCCGCCTCGCCGGCGTCGTTCCAACCCTCGAACGCCACCACCAGGAGGCGACCGTTGAGGAACCCATTAGCCTCTGTCACTGTCCGAAACCTCTTTCGACGGGGTGCCCCGCACGGCGCACCATCCATCAAGGATAGGCGGTGCCCCCTACACTTGAACTCCGTGAACGCGATCCGAATCAATTCCTCCCTGCCTGCGGCCGTGCTCTGGGACATGGACGGCACCATCGTGGACTCCGAGCCGTACTGGATGCGGGCCGAGACGGAACTGGTCGAGTCCTTCGGCGGCGTCTGGTCCCACAGCGACGCCATGCTGCTGGTCGGCTCCGGCCTCGAGGGTTCCGCGGTCATCCTGCAGGATCGGGGCGTCGACCTGGACGGCGACGCCATCGTGCACCGGCTCACCAGCCGTGTCCAGGAACTCCTGAGAACCTACGGTGCCCCGTGGCGGCCCGGCGCGCTCGAACTGCTCGCCGATCTCAAGACCGCCGGCGTCCCCATGGCGCTGGTCACCATGTCACAGCAGCGGATGGCACGACAGATCGTTGAACTTGTCGGATTCACCGCCTTCGACACCATTATCGCCGGCGACATGGTCACGAACAGCAAGCCGCATCCAGAGGCGTACCTGACGGCCGCCGGGCTGCTCGGCGTCGACCCCGAGCACTGCATCGCGGTCGAGGATTCCATTCCGGGCATCGCGGCCGCCGTGGCATCCGGTGCCGTCGTCGTCGGCGTCCCGCACATGGTCTCCCTGCCTGAGAGCGCGCACTACGAGCTCTGGCCGACCCTCGCCGGTCGCACTCTGCACGGTTTCACCTCGCTGTACACCGCCCGTCGCGGATCCCTCGGCCGCAAGCCGGCCCCGACCGACCCACACTGACCCGAGAGCAAGGACGTAACCCACGCATGAGCGACAACCAGGTCATCCAAAACAGCGGACCCTTCCGGATCGGCGACCGGGTACAGCTAACCGGACCCAAGAACAAACTGAACACGATCACCCTGGAACCAGGCAAGGTCTTCCACACCCACCGGGGAATCCTGGCGCACGATGACGTCATCGGTGTCCCGGACGGCTCGGTCGTCACGAACAACGTCGGCGTGGAGCACCTCGCTTTGCGGCCGTTGCTGAACGACTTCGTGATGTCGATGCCGCGCGGTGCTGCCATCATCTATCCCAAGGACGCCGCCCAGATCATCGCGCAGGCCGATATCTTCCCGGGGGCGACTGTGGTGGAGGCCGGCGTCGGTTCCGGCGCCCTGTCGCTCTGGCTACTGCGCGCCATCGGCCCCGCCGGGAGGCTGGCCTCATTCGAACGCCGCAGCGAGTTCGCGGATGTAGCCCGTGACAATATCGCGACCTTTCTCGGGTCTGATCCCGCCAACTGGAGCATCACGCTCGGCGACCTCGCCGATACCCTGCCCGACACGATGCCGGCCCAGAGCGTGGACCGGGTCGTGCTCGACATGCTCGCGCCCTGGGAGTGCCTGGGCTCTGTTTCGGACGCGCTCAAGCCAGGCGGAGTGCTGCTCTGCTACGTGGCCACGGTGACCCAGCTCTCGCGAGTGGCCGAGGCCATCCGTGCGACCGGTTTCTACACGAACCCGGACTCGAACGAGACCATGGTTCGCGGGTGGCACGTCGAGGGTCTCGCCGTGCGGCCCGATCACCGGATGATCGGGCACACGGGTTTCCTGATCACGGCCCGCCGTCTCGCCCCGGACACGATTCTTCCCGAATTGAAGCGCCGTCCGTCGAAGACCGACTTCTCCGATGCCGATGTGGAGGCCTGGACGCCGGGCGCCCTCGGCGAACGCAGTGTCAGCTCGAAGGTCATGCGCAAGCGCGTGCGGATGGCCGAGACAGGCGCGGCCATCTCTAAGGCTCGCGGGCTCGACGCGGGCGAACCCGACGACCTCGCACCCAACGCCCGTTAGAATTGGTTCGGCCTGCCATCCGGCCCCGAATTTGCCCCTGTCCCGCACAATCACCTGCCCCACACTGAAATGAGATCCCGTGCGTAGAGCTCCTGCACTCATCGCTTCCGCTGGCCTGCTGGTCGCGGTCCTCACCGGCTGCAGCACCCCCGTCGACGCCGCAGACTGCCAGGCGCCGGCCACGAAGGGGGCAGCGTCGAAGCTCGTGTCGGTGTCGGGCGAATTCGGCTCCGCGCCGACGGTGGACTTCCCGACCCCGCTGAAGACGGACACCACCCAGGCCAGTGAGATCATCGCCGGCACGGGTGACGGTCTCGTCCCGGATCAGCTGGTCAAGCTCGACCTCAGCCTCTACAACGGTACGACGGGTGCGTTGATCAGCGCGGGCGAGTACGACGGGGTCAACCAGGCCAGCATCGTCCTGGACGACGAGCAATCGCTCCCGGGCCTGGCGACGGGCCTTGAGTGCGCCCAGGTCGGATCCCGGCTGGCTCTCATCGTCTCCCCGGACGACGGGCTCGGCCCGGCCGGCGGAGACCCCAACAGTGGCATCGGCGCCGACGACTCGCTGGTCTTCGTGATCGACGTCGTGCGCGCCAACCTGCTCCGGGCCAACGGCGCCAACCAGCCGGTCGCGAGCGGGCTTCCGTCCGTTGTCCTTGCGACTGATGGAACCCCCGGCCTGACCATTCCGTCGAGTGAGCCGCCGACCGAGCTGCAGATCGGCGTCCTCAAGAAAGGCGATGGCGAGCAGGTCGCGGAAGGCGACACCGCGACCCTGCACTACACGGGCGTGCTCTGGAACGAGAACACGGTCTTCGATTCCAGCTGGCAGACCGGGAAACCGGCCGAGTTCCTGATCGTGGACGGTTCCAAGACCGAGGGCGGGCTGATCCCCGGGTTCGCCCAGGCCATCATCGGGCAGACCGTTGGTTCGCAGGTCATCGCCGTCATCCCGGCGGATCAGGCTTACGGTGATGAGGCCTCGCAGAAGATCCCCGCAGGCTCAACGCTCGTGTTCGTCGTCGATGTCCTCGGCGTGAACTAAGTCTCGGCCTGCAAGCGGCGGATAGACTCGCAGGGTGCCGTCCACCATTGAAAAGAACAGCCGTGTTTCGGTAGAAGAACGCCTGTTCAGCCTGGTACTTGCGCTCATCGCAACGGAAGTCGGGTTGACCAAGGCCGATATTCTGTCCACCGTGCAGGGGTACCGCCAGCGCTACCTCCCCGGCGGCGACAACGCGAGCCTGGAGCGGCAGTTCGAGCGAGACAAAGACGACATCCGCGAACTGGGCATTCCGCTCGAGGTGGTTGAGCCGCCGGACGATCCCGGGAGCAACCACCATTTGCGCTACCGCATCCCCAAGGGACTCTACGAGCTTCCGGTGGACGTGACTTTCAGCCCGGACGAGCTCATGCTGCTCAAGCTTGCCGCGACGGTCTGGCGGGAGGGCTCCCTGTCTTCGGAGTCCAGGCGTGCGATGACGAAACTGCATGCGCTGGGCATCGACTCGAGCGATCCCGTGCTCGGTTACTCGCCGTCCCTGCGCGTGCGGGAGGCGTCCTTCGAACCGCTCAGCAAGGCAATGGATCGCGGTCAGGTTGTCGCATTCCTCTATCTGAAGCCCGGCGAGGCGGCGGCGCGCCGCCGTCAGGTCGAGCCCCGCGCCGTGGTATTGCACGACGGACGATGGCACCTGTTCGGTACCGACCAGGATGCTGTGGCAACCCGCACGTACCTGCTCTCCCGGATCGTGGGCCCGGTGGTGACGGTCCCCGGAGCCTCGTTCGTGGCGCACGGTGACGGTCAGGGGCAGGAAGCGCTCAGCGAGCTCGAGGCGCTGTGGACCGCCAACATCGCCGTGATCGCCGCCCGGCCGGGCAGCGATGCCGCGGTGAGACTGTCGAAGCGAGACGCCCCGGGAGAGATTCGAACGAACGCGGACGCATCCGCTCTCCACCTGAACTTCACCGATCTCAACGTGTTCGCCGACGAGCTCGCCGGCTACGGCCCGGAGGTTCTGGTGCACTCGCCCGCGGCCCTGCGCACGGCGGTCCGGTCCCGCCTGATCACCGTGCGGGATGCCCACACCGATTCCGATCTGAATGCGCACCCGGACACCACGACGGCGGCAGACGAATGAACAGCGGTCCGGCACTCGGAGCATCCGACAAGCTGACCTTCCTCCTGGCGCTGGTTCCCTTCCTGATGGACCATGACCGCATCAGCGTGACCGACGTCGCCGAGCACTTCGGGGTGTCGCCTGACCGGGTGCGCGACGCGGTCAACCTCATCGCGGTTTCCGGCATCCCCGGGGAAACCCGCCAGTACCTGCACGGCGACCTGTTCGATATCCATTGGGAAGAGTTCGAAACGAACGACCTCATCGTGCTCACCCACCTCGTGGCCATCGACGACTCGCCGCGCTTCTCCGCCCGAGAAGCCGCCGCGCTGATCGCCGGCCTGCAATACCTGTCGTCGCTACCGGAGAATGCCGACGTCGACGCGATCGCGTCGCTGATGGCGAAACTCACCCGCAGCGCCTCAGCGGCTCCCAGCCAAGTTGCCGTCTCCGGCACGGATGCCCGCAGCAGCATCGCGGTCGTGCAAGCCGCGGTCCGCGGCGGAGTACAGATCGAGTTCGACTACCTGAATGCCCGCGGCGAGAATGAACTGCGCCGGGTCGACCCGTGGCGCATCCAGTCTGTGGACCGGGACTGGTACCTGCGCGGCTGGTGCCACCTCCGCGAAGCGGCCCGCACCTTTCGCCTCGACCGAATGAGCGATCTGCACGTGACCGACGTGCCGACCAACCCCCGGTCCGCCGATGCTGTGCCGACCGAGACCCTCTTCGAGGGCTCCGCGTCCGACCAGGATGTGACGGTTGAACTCCCGACGTCTGCCGTTCCGCTGCTCGCAGACTACGCACCATACGGCGCCCCCGGCGCACACGGGGACCGCGTGCGGAGGACACTCAAAGTGGCTCACTATCACGGCCTCAAACGCCTCGTCACCGGCCTCGCCGGAGTCGTGGAAGTGGTTGACCCGGCCGAGGCGCGCGCGGTCGTGCGCGAGTGGGCGGCCGCCGGCGTGGCCCGCTACGACGAGTCCGAACCGACAGACGTGGGGGAGTAGACGATGCCGTGGTGGTCGTGGGCACTGATCTGGATCGGCCTGGTGCTCGGCCTGCTCGCGATGCTGGCCTGGTTCGGGTTCGCCCTGTTCAAGAAGGTCATGGCCACACTGGAGGCCCTTCAAGAACTCGGCGATCTTGTCGCTGACGTCACCCGGAGGCAGGAGATGCCGCCGCAGGTCCGGTTCCAACCGGCCGTCTTCACAAAGCCCGCCGACCTCTACCGCGCTCTCGAACTGGTTCAGCGTGACCGGGCGCAACGTCGACAGCGGCGGCGGGATTCCTTGATCGCCAGAGGTAAACTGTTTATAACTCGACCATTGACCCAAAGGACAGATACTGATGCTTAACAACCTGACCGGATGGCACTTCCTGATCATCCTCGTCATCGTTCTGCTTCTGTTCGGTGCGCCCAAGCTTCCCGGCCTCGCCCGCAGCCTCGGGCAGTCCATGAAGATTTTCAAGAACGAGATCAAGAGCGATAAAGAAGACGCCGAAACCACCGGCAGCGCTGACGACTCTTCGAAGGCCGCCGGCACAGCCGACCCGACGACGAAATCGTAAGTCCCGTGGCGGGGCGAATCCCTCGGCGCACGGCCACTGATGGAAAAATGTCGCTGGGGCAACATCTGCTCGAGCTGCGCAAGCGTCTCTTCCTCGCTGCGGCAGGAATCCTGGTTGGTGCGATCGTCGGCTGGTTCCTGTCCGATTTCGTGTGGGACGCCCTGCGCGAGCCGATCTACGCCATCATCGAGGCGCAGGACCGCACGGCTCAGCTGAACTACCCAGACATCACTAGTGCCTTTGACCTGAAGTTGAAGATCGCCTTCTACGTGGGGCTCGTCGTGTCCAGCCCGGTCTGGCTCTTCCAGATCTTCGCGTTCCTGGTTCCCGGCCTCACCCGCATCGAAAAGCAGTACACCTTCGGCTTCCTCTTCACCGCCATTCCGCTGTTCCTGGCGGGCTGCGCCGCGGGATGGTTCGTTCTGCCGAACATCGTCGGACTGATGACGAGTTTCGCACCCAAGGAAGACGCCGCTCTCATCGTCGCGCAAAGTTACCTCGACTTCGTGTTGAAGCTCATGATCGCGATCGGTGTGGCTTTCGTGCTCCCCGTCTTCATCGTTCTGCTCAACCTGGCCGGAGTGATCAGTGCTCAGTCGATCATCAAATCCTGGCGGATCGCCGTGCTGCTGATCACGCTGTTTACCGCGATCGCCACCCCCGCTGCCGACGTGATCTCGATGTTCCTTCTTGCCATCCCTATGGTCGTGCTTTACTTCGCCGCCTATGGAATCGCGTTCCTCCACGATCGACGTCACGCCCGCCGCGCCCGTTCCCTCGAACAGGAGTTAGCGCTCTGAGCGCATCCGATGACCAACCTTGAATCGCCCGCGGAACGTTATGCCGCCTCCCGAGCCCGCGCCGGCCGGCCCCGCCTGGAGTCATTCCGCGCCGGGCTCCGCTTCGGACTGGATCCCTTCCAGCTGGCCGCTTGCGCGTCTCTCGAGGACGGTAACAGCGTGCTCGTCGCCGCGCCCACGGGTGCCGGCAAAACCCTGATCGCCGAGTTCGCGATCTACCTAGCAATGCAGAGCTCTCGGAAGAAGGTCTTCTACACCGCCCCGATGAAGGCGCTGAGCAATCAAAAGTTTCAGGAACTCGTCGCGGAATACGGGGCGGATGCCGTGGGCCTGCTCACCGGCGACACGAACGTGAACCCCCAGGCCCGCATCGTGGTCATGACGACCGAAGTGCTGCGCAACATGCTCTATGCCGATTCGGACCTCCTCACAAACCTTGCCTTCGTCGTGTTGGACGAGGTCCACTTCCTGGCCGACCGGTTCCGCGGTGCCGTCTGGGAAGAGGTCATCATCCATCTGCCCCAGGACGTACGTCTGGTCTCGCTCAGCGCCACGGTCTCAAACGCCGAAGAATTCGGCGACTGGCTGCAGGCCGTCCGCGGCGAAACGGATGTCATCGTCTCCGAAGAGCGACCGGTTCCGCTCGAACAACATGTGCTGGTCAAGAGCAAAATGCTCGACCTCTTTGACGCGGCCGGCCTGGCCGGGACCCACCGGGTGAACCCGGAGCTGGTGCGGCTGGCCCAGGCGGGCGGGCGCGCACCCGGCGTCCGCTCGGCGAACGGACGCCGGGGCGGCGACCGCGACCGCGGCCGGGGGACCCAGCCGCGTGGCGGTTTCGAACCGGGGCGGATGGACCGCTCCGAGATCGTGCGGCTGCTCGAGGGCAAACACCTGCTCCCGGCGATCTTCTTCATCTTCAGCCGAGTCGGCTGCGACCAGGCGGTCCGCCAGGTACTGCGGGCCGGCGTGCGCTTGACCGACGCTCAGGAGCGCGAGGAGATCCGGCAGATCGTCGACGAGCGCTGCCGTACGCTGCTCGACGAAGACCTCGGCGTGCTCGGCTACTTCGAGTGGCTCGACGGCCTCGAGCGGGGTGTCGCCGCCCACCACGCCGGGCTGCTTCCGGCGTTCAAGGAGGTCGTTGAGGAGCTGTTCCAGAAGAAGCTCCTGAAGGCCGTCTTCGCCACGGAAACCCTGGCGCTCGGCATCAACATGCCGGCCCGTACGGTGGTGCTCGACAAGCTCGAGAAGTTCAACGGCGAGGCGAGAGTGCCGGTCACCCCGGGGGAGTACACCCAGCTGACCGGTCGGGCCGGGCGGCGCGGCATCGACATCGAGGGCCACTCGGTGATCCAGTGGGCTTCCGGACTCGACCCTCAGACGGTGGCGTCACTCGCGTCTCGACGCACCTACCCGCTCAATTCCAGCTTTAAACCGACCTACAACATGGCCGTCAACCTGATCGACCAGTTCGGTCGGGAACGCACGCGTGAGGTCCTCGAGTCCTCGTTTGCCCAGTTCCAGGCCGATCGGGCGGTCGTCGACCTGGCACGCAAAGTGCGCCAACAGGAGGAGTCACTGACCGGGTTCGCACAGTCCATGGTCTGCCACCTGGGCGACTTCACCGAATACTCCGCCATCCGTCGCAATCTCACCGACGTCGAGCGCCAAAATGCGGCCGGGGAGACCGGCGCCCGTGCGGCGCGCGAGCGCCGCCAGCGCGAACTCGGCAGCCTGCGTAAGCGCATGCGCGAGCATCCGTGCCACAGCTGCCCTGAGCGCGAGCAGCACGCACGGTGGGCACAGCGCTGGTGGACGCTGAGGCGAGACACGGATACCCTCACCCAGCAGATTACGACACGCACCGGCGCCGTCGCACGCGTCTTCGACCGGGTGACCGAAGTTCTCGTGGGCTACGGCTATCTCCTCGAGAACCCCGACGCCACGGTCACGCTCAGCCCGAGCGGCCTGATCCTGCGGCGCATCTACGCGGACCGTGACCTCCTGGTGGCGGAATCGCTGCGCCGGGGCCTGTGGAACGACCTCGACCCAGCGGGTCTCGCCGCCATGGCCTGCGCTCTCGTTTTCGAACCCCGCCGCGAGGAGGGTTTGATCGACGAACGCTACCTGCCCAAGGGCGCCTTCCGCGAGGCCCTGCACGAGACCCAGGAGTTGTGGAGCCGCCTCGATGATCTCGAACGCGATCACAAGCTTCCCGGCAGCAACCCCCTCGCGGTGGGACTCAGCCTGGCGATATGGAAGTGGGCGCGAGCGGGTTCGCTCATCGACGTCCTGGATGAGGCCGAGATGGCGGCGGGCGATTTCGTGCGCTGGACGAAGCAGACCATCGACCTTCTGGATCAGCTCTCGGTCGTGGCCGACGACCCCGTCGGCCGCACCGCTCGCAAGGCCATGGATGCGATCCGCCGTGGGATCGTGGCCTACTCGTCAGTCGCCTAGGCTGATGACGTGATCTCGGGGACCCTTCGGCCATTGGCCCTCCCGTTGCCGGCCGCTATTCTGCTCGCCGCGGCGGCCGGCGCGATCCTGGACGCCGGGTTTCCCGATCGGTCGTGGTGGATTCTGGCCCTGGTCGGAATCTTCCTGATGCTCTTTGCCCTGCTGGGGCGTGGTTTCTGGTCCGGCCTGCTCATCGGGTTGGTGGCCGGATCAGCGTTCTGGTTGATCCACATCAGCTGGCTGACGCTCTATCTCGGACCTGTGCCCTGGCTGGCACTGGCCGGCTTGCAAACCATATTCTTCTGCATCAGCCTGGCGCTGATCGGTGTCGTGCTCGAAACGGGGCCGCGGGTGTGGCCGACCAGCCTGGGCCGCCTCGGCGTGGTGCCGGTGGTCGTGGCTGGGCTGTGGATGGTGCGGGAAGCACTCGCCTCGGTATGGCCGTATGGCGGATTCGCTTGGGGCAGGGTGGCCATCTCCCAGTCCGAGAGCCCGTTCAATTCACTGGTGGCCTGGGTCGGCATGTCGGGGCTCAGCTTCGTCCTGGTCTGGCTCTGCGCCCTGGCTCTGCAGTTGCTCCGCGAAACCCCGGTGCGACTCACCGTGCGCTCAGGCATCGCCGCAGGGGCGATCGCGGTCGTATTGGTCGTACCGGCCTGGCCGACGGTACAGACGGGGGAGGTGCGTCTGGCTGCCATCCAGGGTGCATCGGATGCCGGTCTGTTCGCGCGCTACTCACCGGGGCAGATCCTGGCGGACCACACTTCGGCGACCTTGGCCGTCATCGACGAGGAGGTCGACTTCGTCGTATGGCCGGAGAACGCCAGCGACATCGACCCCCTTCGTTCAGCGGATGCCGCCAAGAACCTGGACTTCCTCAGCCGCCGGATGGGCGTCCCGATCATCGCGGGAGCGATAACGCAGCGGAACAACAAGATCTACAACAGTTCTTTGCTGTGGCAGGAGGGGGAGGGCGCCGTCGACATCTACGACAAGGTGCATCCGGTGCCCTTCGCGGAGTACATGCCGGACCGTGCGTTCTGGCGGCCATTTGCTCCCGAGCTGATCGACCTGGTCGCGCGCGACTACTCCATCGGCACCCGGGACAACGTTTTCGACATCAACGGGATCGTGGCGGGACTCGCCATCTGCTTCGATATCGCCGACGACCAGCTCGTTCAGGAAATGGTCGACGACAAAGCCGAGATCATCCTTGCCCAGACGAACAACGCCGACTTCGGCCGCACCGACGAGAGCGTGCAGCAGTTGGCCATCGCGCGACTCCGAGCCATCGAGGCCGGGCGCACGGTCGTGAATATCTCCACCGTGGGCACCAGCGCCATCATCACGCCGGATGGTGCCACGCTCGACAGTCTGCCGACCTGGCTGCCCGGAGCGATGGTGCAGTCAGTTCCCCTGAGCGACACGGTCACCCCGGCGATGGCTGCGGGACGGGTAATCGAGTGGCTGGTGTGCGGCCTCGGCCTCGCCGGGTTTGTACTGTGCTCCATTAACGCGCTACGCGCCCGACGGAATCGGGCGCGTAGCATGTAATCCTGATCAGTTCAGGCGGCGAGAGAAAGGGCCGATCAGGCGCCGATCTTCTGCTGTCCGCGACGCTCCCGCAGGAACGTCAGCCGTTCCTCAAGGAGTTCCTCGAGCTCGGCGCGGGTGCGCCGCTCTAGGAGCATGTCCCAATGCGTACGCGGTACTTTCTCGTCGGAATGGTCCACTATCACCGGTTTGGAGTCAACCAGCCGGGTTGCTGTCTGTGAACAGAAGCGACATTCCCATTCGTCAGGGGCTTCCGCCTCTGCCGAGAAGATCATGACCGTCTCCCGTGCGCACGTCGCACACAGATACGTGTGACTAACTCGTGGTGAAAAGGTTACGCCCTCTTCGCTTTGCAGGCTTTGTGCGCCTAACCTCATGCCACGCAAACTGCGATCCGCCATCGTGTGGTCTCCTCTCGCGATACGACTTCTAGGTATAAACCATCAAGCTGGACGTTATCTTTCCGTTATGTGACTTCTCGGAGCGAACTCTCAGGCTCGCGCCGCGATGATCGCCACGGCCAGGTCGCACCGGTCGGTGACGATCCCGTCGACACCGAGGTCCAGGAGCCGGATCATGGACTCCGCATCGTTGATGGTCCAGACATGCACCTCCACCTCGGCCGCGTGCATGCCGCGAATGAAGCGGGGAGTGAGGATGCGAAGGAAACGAACCGACTCCGGCACCTGCACGGCGGCAAAGCTCCTCAGGGAGTGCCGCACCGGAGCGGCAAGGCCCAGTTCGGCAGCCAAAACGGCGCGCATCAAGACCGACGCGGATGCCGATGTGGCCACCCCGGGGAGCAGCGCAGCCGTGCGGCGACGGCGGTTCTCGGAGAAAGAGGTGATCAGCACCCGGTCGATGGCGCCGGCGTCCCGGATCGCCGCGGCCGTGGCCTCGACGGCGGCCAATGATTTGACGTCGATGTTGAACCGGGCCTCCGGGAAGACGTCAAGTCCCTCGCGAAGGGAAGCGAAGGATTGCCCCTGACCGAGTCCGACCCGGCGCAGCTCGCCCATGGTGAGCTGGTCGAGGCGGATGCGGGTTCCGGCCACATCGTGTTCAGCGTCGTGGCTGAGCACGGCGATTCCGTCGTCCGTGGCGTGGACATCCGTCTCGATGTGGGTCGCGCCGGCCGCGAGCGCGTGCCGGAACGCCAGCAGGGTGTTCTCCGGTGCATCAAGGGAGAGGCCGCGATGGGCGAAAACGCGCGGCCCGACCCCCTCGAGGTACATCGCCGCCTACGCCTCCGGGACGGCGGGGGGCCGGCCGGCCGGCCCGGCCTGCCCGGTCTGCGCGGCCTGCCCG
>NZ_PJJU01000022.1:0-23538 GCF_002929635.1 Cryobacterium sp. M25
CTACTACCTCAAGGAAGGCCTCCGGCTGGTCTTCAAACTGCCCCACGACGAAGCCGCCGAGGCCCTGGACAAGTGGGTCGGATGGGCCCGCCGCAGCCGGATCCCATCGTTCGTGAAACTGCAACGCTCCATCGTCAAGCACCGGGCCGCGATCCTTGCATCGATCGAGCACGGCCTCTCCAACGGCCGCATCGAATCCGTCAATACCAAGATCCGACTGCTCACCCGAATCGCCTTCGGCTTCAAATCACCCGACGCCCTCATCGCCCTCGCCATGCTCAGCCTCGGCGGCCACAAACCCGCACTCCCCGGCCGGGATTAACCCACGGTTACGACAGGAGANCAGGACGAGGTGCTGCCGGGCCCCACACCAGGAGGTTATTGTCTTGCCGCGCCCGAGCAGGCGGCCCTTGGCACCGTGTTCAACCAGTACGGCACATAGTCTCGATCGGCGGTCCGTCCAAGGCCCGGCGTTCGTCGAGGACCGCCCTCTCGATACTCGTGCGCGAAACATGCGGGAATCTCTCGGCGAGACGATCGACCACCTCTGCGACGGCCCTGAGTGCGTCTTCTCTGCTCACTTGCCCAGCCATGTTCGGTTCAGCACGTCAAATGGAGCACCCTTGCGGAAGGTCCCCTGGGGCGACGGGCCGCGAAATGAGGTAGCCCTGCACGGTGTCACAGCGCAAATCACGCAGGAGCTGGAGTTGGTCCTGACGTTCGACGCCTTCGGCTGTGACCGAGAGCCCGATGGCATGGGCGGTGTCGATGATCCCGCCCACGAGCAGGGCGTCCGAAGGTGAAGAATCGATGTTGTCGACGAAGGATTTGTCGATCTTGACCGTGGTCAGAGGCAGGCTACGCAGCAGGGCAAGCGAAGAGAAGCCGGTGCCATAATCGTCCAGGGCGATGCTGATCCCCGCCTCCCGGAGCTGTTGAAGCTGTCCGATCGCCCGGGGCAGATCGGTGATCGCGGCGCCCTCGGTGATTTCAACCTCGATGAGGTGCGCGGGAATGCGATGCCGGTGAAGTGCCTCAACGAGCTCGGGAACGATGGTGCGGGCCGCCAGTTGGAGTGGAGACACATTTACTGCGACTCGGCGCGGGGTTCCCGCATCCAACCAGAGTCTGGCTTGGGCGCAGACCTCGTTGAGGACCCCTTGCCCGATGCGGTGGATGTCGCCGGACAACTCCATGATCGGAATGAATTCGGCGGGCGAGACGGGGCCCAGAATCGGGTCGGCCCAGCGCAGCAGCGCCTCCACCGCCGAGAGGTCGCCGCTGGCCAGGTCCATCTGCGGCTGATAGTGCAAGTTGAAAGCGCGGGTCGCGAAGGCCTGCGGCAGGCGCCGCCGGATGAGCGCATTCCGCACGATGGGCCCGGCCTCGCCGTGCCCATCGAGACGGGCAACCTGGCGTTTTCCGGCCTGCTTGGCCTTGAGCATGGCCCCGTCGGAGTGGCGGAGCAACGCGTCAAGCCAGCTCAGTTCCCGTTCTGATCCAACATCACCGGCCATCGCGATGCCGACGGATGCCGAAACATGCAGCAGATGGCCGTCACAGACGAAGGGCACCGACGCGCCGAGTACGACCTGATCCGCGATGGCGAGAAGCTGCACGTCATCCACGTCGACCAGCAACACCGCAAACTCGTCGCCGCCGATGCGGGCGAGCACATCGGCGGGGCGAACGATGTCGCGCAGCCGGTCTGCGAAGCCGACCAGGATCTCATCCCCGGCCTGGTGACCGAAGGTGTCGTTGATCGCTTTGAAACCGTCAAGGTCGATGTAGAGAACCGCGATGCGGGTCATGTCCACGGTTCCCTCAATCGACGCGGCTCCGCTCTCCTCCAATTGCCTGCGGTTGGGCAGTCGGGTCAGGGAATCGTGGAGTGCGGCGTAACGAAATTCTGTCGACAACCGTTCGAAGATTTGTGACACCGACACGACCCGTGGCCCCTCGTCGGTCAGCACGAGCACGTCACGGTACCGGTTGCCCTCCGGCAGCTCCAGGATGCGCTGCGCCGCATTCGCCAGGCTCATCGCACCGGGCAGGGCGAAGGAATTTTCCGGCACCATCTGGATGGCCGTCGACCGGGCGTGCAGGCCGCGACCGTAGCCCAACCGTCCGGTCAGAGTGATTTCCACCTGTTCCCGTGTCAACAGGAAGAAACTGCCGGCTTCCCGCACGACGAGGGAACGAAGTTGTCGGTTCGCAAGGAATATGCGGTCGATTTCGCTGACCGGCGTCGTGGCCGTCACCTGTTGGACGCTGGTAGCCAGGTCTGCCAGACACACGACCCGCCCCACGCGGTTGGGTGCGGTGTCAGGAATGGTGCTCATCCCAAATGGATACCCGAATGCTATCCGGGACCCGACGTAACCCGCCGGAGTTTGCCAGTTGTTCAGCCACCCGCCGCTCATCACCGCCGGATGAACAGCGGGTCGTTGCCTCAGCGGGGTCACGCTCACATTTATGGCTGGGCTTCGGTTTCTGCCTGCTGTCGAGCCTGGGTGTGCTGGATAACGAACACCATGACGAGGGTGATCGAGGACGTCACGCTGTAGGGCACGTTGTTCCACTAGGAAGGAAAGCCAATCAAGAAGCCCACCGCCAGCCATAGCGCCGTGTGAAATGCGACAGCCAGCCCTACCGTGGCGAGCGAGGTCGCATCACCCACCTGATGGAAAGTCGGCTGTCCCACAGGTGCTCCCGCCGCTCTGGACCGCGGCTTTCGCCTCGCGGGGCACTTCTGACGCCGCCGCGGTGAATTGGGCGACCGGGCGCGCGTCGTGACCTCGAGGCCGACGGCAACCCCGCATCCCGCTATTCGTTCTGACCAGACATAGGCATTTCAGTAACCGAAATGGCGTTCCTCGCAGTCGGGACTAGAGCAGCGGTCCGCGCCGCGCCGATAGCCCGGCGAAGAGGGCGTGCAACAGCGGGAGCGCGGACACGGCTACGAGCACCGTTCCGAGCACGACATCTTCGGCACGAAGCAGAATGCCGCCGATCAGCAGAGCGGCGAAGAGGATTGCCGAGACGATCTGACGTGCGGTTCGCTCGATGATGACCAAGCGACGCTCGATCCGGGGAGTCTGCACCGAGACGGTACCGTCGTCGAATCGCGTCGTGAGGCTGTCGAGCCGCTGGGGAAGCCGCGCGATGATGGCCGCAACCGACGCCACTTGCTTTGCGGTCGCCTGCACCACGTTCCCGCCCTCGGCGCGGATCAATTGGGCGGAATATGGCTCGATGGAATTCCAGATATTGAAGGCGGGGTCGAGCGAACTGCACATTCCCGAGGTCAGCGACATCGCGCGCACGATGAGCAGAAAGTTCTCCGGAAGCTGAAACGGCAGCGAGCGCACCACATCACCGAACTCGATGGCGAAGGCGCGGAACTCGCGCGGGTCGACATCCTGCAACTCGGCGAAACCCATCCCGCCGAAACGGGCGAACAGCTTCGTCATCGCGCGCTCGAGTTCGGCGGTGTCAGCGGACGGCAGGAGCACACCCACTTCGCGGATGCCGTCCACCATCCCTTTTCCGTCCCGTGACGCGGCGGCGATGAGCAGATTCACCAGGCCCCGACGCAGGACATCGGGCACGTCGCCCATCATCCCGAAGTCGATGAAGGTGAACTTCCAGGCCCGGCCGTGGTCCGCTCCGGGTACACCTGCGGCGAGCGGCGTGACGAAGATGTTTCCGGGGTGCGGGTCGGCGTGAAAGAAGCCATTGACGAAGAGCTGGTCGAACATGACCGCCGCGAAGTCCTCGGCAACTTCTGACGGGTCGATTCCGGCTGCCCTCAGCCCGTCGACGTCGTTGATCTTGATCGCGGTCACGTCTTGGAGGGTCAGCACGCGCCGCGTGGTGCGCTCCCACACCAATTCGGGAACGCTGACCCGGGGGTCGTCTGCGAAGTTCTGCTCGAACCGTTCGGCGCTTGCCGCCTCGTGCAGGTAGTCGATCTCCTCAAGACTCGTGAACGCGAACTCCTCGACCAGGGCGGGCATGTCGACGCGATCCGAAACGAGACGCACGTGGCTGAGCCAGCGGGCAACACGTCGGAGAGCGCCGAGGTCGACCTCGACGATCTCGCTGATGCCCGGCCGCTGAATCTTGACGACGACGTCGAGCAGGCCGGTCTCGGCGGCATCCAGTTCCGACAGCCGAGCGCGGTGCACCTGACCGAGGGATGCTGCGGCCAGCGGCGAGGGATCGATGTAAGAGAACGCACGCTCGAGCGTCACACCCAGCTCGGCTTCGGCGACGGCCTGGATCGCCGGAAAGGGCACCGGCGGAACCTCGTCTTGCAGACCTTCGAGCTCTTTCGTGATCTCCGGCGGCAGCACGTCGAGGCGCGACGACATGAACTGGCCGACCTTGATCATGAGGCCACCCAGGTCGACCGCGAGCACGTGGAAGCGCTGCGCGATGTGCTGCAGTCGCGCCGATCTGCTTCGTGCCGCGACCCGCGCGAGCCCGACCCGCGGGAGAAGGACCTCGTAACACCACGTCTGCGCCAAATACAGGGCGGCGAACCGCAAAATCCGGCGGGAGCGGGCGCGCAAGTCCGCGACGTCGGTCATCTGATCTCCGTGATGCCGACGTGCTGAGGGCACTCGGTCAGTCCTGGGCGAGGATGGCGTACAGCTTGCGACGCGCCTCATCCAGGATGGCGACAGCCTGCTTCACCTGCTCCGGGTTGCCGGATCGCCCGACCTGCGCGGCGGCCTGAGCCAGGTCGATGCCGGCCTTGGGCAGCGCGGTCGCCCGCCCGGTGTCCCGACCGCTCTGGGCCTCCCACGGGGCCGGCTGGTCGGCCATGGCATCCGCTACCCCGCGACCTTCCTCCGTGAGCGAGTAGGTCTTGCGACCGTTGGACTCCTCGGCGTTGATGAGGCCCTCGTCCGCAAGCAGCTGAAGCGTGGGGTACACCGAGCCGGGGCTCGGCTTCCAGGCGCCATTGCTGCGTTCCTCGATCTCATGAATGATCTGGTAGCCGTGCATCGGCTTCTCGGCGAGCAGCGCAAGCACCGCCGCACGCACGTCCCCGCGTGCCATTCTCGGACCGGCCTTGCGGTCGAACTGTCCGCGCAGCTGCTCCATGGCATCCCACATCCCGCTGGGCCAGCCCTCACCAGCACCGCCCCGGCGTGCCCCGAACCCGTCACCCATAAATGAACCACTCATGATGTCCTCCTCAGCGCCGAAGCCATCCGGCTCGACGATAGTTAACGATATATCGTTCGCGACGTGATGGCGAAACCAGGGTCAATCTTCTTTCCACCGTCTGGGAGGCGCCTGTGCCCACTCTGCCGCGCGGTAATGTTGACCCCATTGCCGTCGCCCTGCACCAGGACGACGCCCCTGAATCCGAGGAGAACCAGATGTCCGTCGGCCTGCTCGCCGTTGTCGATGACATACTCACCGCCGCTCTCAAAGCTAGCGCGAAGACCGCAGGCGTCGTGATCGACGATGCGGCCGTCACGCCTCAGTACGTTCAGGGACTGTCACCGGCGCGCGAGCTTCCCATCGTGTGGCGGATCGCTCTCGGTAGCCTGTTCAACAAATTCGTCATCATCATCCCGCTCGCACTACTCCTCTCCGCCTTTGCGCCGTGGGTGTTGCCGTGGCTGCTGATCATCGGCGGTACCTATCTGTGTTTCGAGGGTGCGGAGAAAGTCACCGAGTGGTTCGGAGTTCATCACGGCACTGACGACACTGAGATGAGGGATGAGCGAAAGCTCGTCTTCGGTGCTATTCGCACCGACCTCATCCTCAGCACGGAGATCATGCTCATCGCACTGGCGGGTCTCGATCCCGATTTTGGGATCTGGATGACGCTCGGCGCCTTGGTCGTGATCGGCCTGGGGATGACGGCGCTCGTCTACGGCGCGGTCGCCCTGCTGGTCAAGATCGACGACATCGGGCTGACGCTGATGAAGCACCCGGTACGACGGGTCAGACGCACCGGCGCGCGCATTGTTCGATCGATGCCGGCCGTGTTCCGAGTGATCAGCGTCATCGGCACGGTCGCAATGTTGTGGGTAGGAGGCCACCTGGTGATCGTGAACCTGAACGACACGATCTGGAGCGTTCCCTACGACGTTCTGCACGCCGTGACGCAGGCGGTCGAACGTGCCGGACCCATCATTGCCTGGGTCACCGACACCGCGATGTCGCTCGTTTTCGGGCTCATTCTCGGCCTGATCATTGTCGCGGCCCTGTCCGGGATCTCGCGCCTTCGCAAGCAGAATCGGTCCCACCGCGTAACGGCCTGACCCCGTCGCCGGCTGGCAAGCCGCAATCAGCATGAAACGAGGATGTCCCGGTGCAGTTCTCCCTGTGGGTGGCCCTTGTCGGCGCGGGCACCCTGATCAGCTTCACGCCCGGTGCGGGGGCGATCAACACCATGAGCAACGCTCTCAACGCGGGCTTTCGCCGCTCCATCTGGGGAATCCTCGGCCAGCAGGCCGCGCTTCTCATCCACATCGTGATCGTGGCACTCGGTGTCGGTCTGCTCGTGGCCGGTTCTCCGATCGCCTTCAACGTCATTCGCTACGCGGGTGCCGCCTACCTCGTCTACCTGGGCATCCGTCAGTTTCTGGCCAAGCCGGAACTCGATGGCGAGCGCACCCGGGCCCTGAGCGATGAGCCCCGCTGGTCGATGTTCCGACGCGGGCTGTGGGTGAACATGCTCAACCCCAAAGCGATCGTGTTCTTCCTCGCGTTCCTGCCCCAGTTCATCCGGGTGGACAGGCCGATGCCGACCCAGTATCTGATCGTCGCGGCCACCGTCGTTGCGATCGACATTCTGGTGATGTGGTTCTTCTTCGCCGGAACAGCGCATTCATTCGCGCGATTCACCCGCGACGATCACGGCCAGCGCGTGTTGAACCGCGTCTTCGGTGTGCTCTTCGTGGCTGTCGGCGTGCTGCTCGCGGTCCTCCACTGAGGAGTCCAAACCACCGGTTGAACGTGTTTTTCGCAGCCGGGTGAGCAGCCGAAAAATCACATACCAAGACCACTAGGATGTTCGAAGATCGTCCCATTGGCACCTCGGACGTGATCGAGAGCAAGGAGCACAGATGACGCCTGCCGTGGACGCCGACCTCGTGATACTAGGTGGTGGACTCGCCGGTCTCACGCTGGCCGCCCGGCTGGCCCGAGTACGTTCCGGTTTGCGCGTCGTGGTGCTGGAACCCCGCACGGCCTATCAGGACGACCGCAGCTGGTGCTTCTGGCGACCGGAACAGCACGACCTGTCACACCTGGTCTCACGAAGCTGGAAGACCTGGACCTTTTCGGATGCGGCGGGCCTCACCGTTCGGCATCGGGTACCCGGGCTGGCCTACCAGTACATTCGGGGCAGTGATTTCTACGCGAGCGCGCAGGCCGACATCGCCGAGTCTGCGAACGTCGACCTGCGTCTCGGCGTGCACGCCGAGACGGTCGACGCAGTCCCCGGCGGCGTTCGGGTTGAGACGAGCGCGGGCCCCCTACTGGCCCGTCAGGTGGTTGACACCCGACCACGGGCCGCCGAGTCGATGCTCTACCAGAGCTTCGTGGGCTTCGAACTGGAGCGCGAGCATCCGTTGCCGTTCGAGCTCGGCGAGGTCACGCTGATGGGGTCGCTCGACGCCGACGCCGAGGGTTTGAGCTTTGTGTACGCCCTGCCGCTCGGCCGGAACCGCGCGATCGTGGAGTGGACCCGCTTCGGCACGGCGCCGATAGAGCGGGAGCGCCTGGTCGGCGAGCTCGACGAGGTACTCACCGGGCTCGGCCTGGCCGACGCCCGCCGGGTGCGCACCGAGGGTGGCGTGCTGGCCATGGGTCTGGGCCGGCAGACGGCGTCGCCGATCCCCGGGGTCGTGCACGCCGGCAATGCCGGCGGGGCGCTGCGGGCTGCCTCGGGCTACGGGTTCCTGCGCATTCAGCGCTGGGCTCAACTCTGCACGGAGAGCCTGCTCGCTGGCCAGGGGGCGGTGGGCCACCCAGACGAACCTCGGGCGAGGCGCGCCTTCGATCGCATCTTTCTGCAGGCCGTTCGGGCGCATCCGGAACGCACCGCGAAGTATTTTTTCGCCCTCGCCCGCGGCGTTGCCCCCGCCGCGCTGGTGCGTTTTCTCAGCGACGGCGCCCGACCCACGGACTACGCACGCATCATCGCGAGCCTGCCGTGGACCCCTTTTCTTGCCCAGGTGGCCGCGCCTGCGGCGTTCAGCCCGGCACAGACCCTGCCGGCCACCAGACCGACGCCGACCACAGAAACCAGCGTGCAGCGATGACCGATCAGACCGCTCCTCCCCGTAGCGAGGCCGCCCGCGTCACGCCGCGGCGGCGGCGCGTGCCCGCCGAGACGGTGGTGTTCTCCAGCCTGGCCCTGGTCATTCTGGCCGTGGTCGGACTGGGCATTCCCATGCCCTCGCCCACGGTTCAAATCGTGCTGCTGGGCATCCTCGCCGGTGTGCTGGGCCTGCCCCACGGCGCTCTCGATCCACTGATCGCGCGCCGGGCTGGGCTGTGGCGCACTCCGCTGGGCTTCGCCGGGTTCAACGCGGTCTACATTCTGGTCGTGGTCGGCGTGGTGCTGCTCTGGCTGGTCGCGCCCGTGCTGAGCCTGGTCGCGTTTTTGCTCGTGTCGGCGCTGCACTTCGGCTCCGATTGGAATGCGGACCGGTCGGTCGGGCTGCGTTTTCTCGCCGGATTCGGGCTGCTCACCGTGCCGGCGCTGTCGCATCCTGACCAGGTCAGCGCAATCTACGTGGTGCTGTCCGGTGACGGAGGCGCAGTGGTGGCCAGCGTGCAGGAGTGGCTCGGGCCGATCGCCGTGGCAGGTCTGATGATCGCTGCCCTGGTCGCCCTGCGACACCGGCCGAGCGAGAGCGTTGAGATCGTGCTCGCCACAGTGCTCGGCCTGGCCACAGAACCGCTGGTCTTCTTCGTGCTGTATTTCTGCGCACTGCACAGTTTTCGGCACTTGAAGGGAGGATTCCAGGAGGAGCGGGGCGGCGGACGGCAAACGGCCCTCCTGGTCGTGGTCTACACCGTGGTCCCCCTCCTTGCGGTAGCGGTCTTCCTCGTCGCGTTCGGCCCCGGCGGCGTTCTCAGCGAGCAGATCCTGCAGCTGGTGTTCATCGGTCTGGCAGGGCTCACCGTGCCGCACATGATGGTGGTGACCTACGAAATTCGTCAGCGACGAGCAGCTGGTGCGGTTCTGCTTTGACATCTCCTGCCCGTGCCGAGCGGAACTGTGGTCAGCACTGCGTCGCCCACCAGGGTGATGCCCCCATTCGAGGTGGTCCAGATCTCGGTCGGCTTGCTCGCCGTAGTCGATGACGTACTTACCGCCGCCCCCATGGCGAGTGCTAAGACCGCAGGAATCGTCATCGACGACGCGGCCGTCATCCCACAGTACGTTCGAGTTTTCACACCGGCACGCGAACTCCACGTTGTCAGGCAGATCGCACTCGGCAGCCTGTTCAACGAGTTCATCATCATCCCGCTCGCACTGCTCCTTTCCGCATTCGCACCATGAGTGTTGCCGTGGCTGCTGATCATCGGCGGAACCGATCTCTGCTTCGAGGGTGCGGAGAAAGTCACCGAATGGTTCGGCGCCCACCATGAGACTGACGAGACTGAACCGCGGGATGAGCGAAAACTCCTCTTCGGCCCTACTCGCACCGACCTGATCCTCAGCACGGAGATCATGCTCATCGCACTGGCGGGTCTCGATCCCGATTTCGGGACCGGTTTGACGCTCGGCGCCCTGGCCGTGATCGGCCTCGGCGCGCGCATCGTGCGGTCAATGCCGGCCGTGTTCCGGGTGATCGGCGTCATCGGATCGGTCGCGATGTTGTGGGTCAGCGGCCTCCTGGTGATCGCAAAACTGGCCGACACCTTCTGGCACGGCCCCTACGACGTGGTGCATGCCGTCACGCGCTCGATCGAATCTGCCGGTCCTGTCGTCGTCTGGGTAGCCGACACTGCGATGTCGGCCGTGTTCGGGCTCATTCTGGGCCTGAGCATTGTCGCGATCTTTTCCGGAGTGTCGCACTTTCTGGAACGGAATCGGACAGACCGCGTAGCGGCCTGACGAGAGCCTCGTGGGCGTCGGCGTGCTGCTCGCCGTCATTCACTAAGAATCTGAGGATGCTTCTGCCTCTACCCGGGCTGCGAACTCCTCCATGCCTGTGGCGATGTTCTCTTGTCGCGAGTCGTCATCTTCGGGGTTGTCAGGAGCGTCATACGGCCAAGACATGTACACGTTGGGGTCGATCACGAGGAACGCGGCCAGCGAGCTGCTCGGGATCGCTTCATAGTCGCGCACCTGCTCGTCTGACTGGTCCATGCCCATCCATGCGATGCCCGTGTTTTCTGGCAGGACAACCCAGCCTTGACCGCGGAACACCTCGGCGAGATCTGGTGGGACGCTGGCATGCACCTGAGCGAAACCGCGGGTGGTGAGGGCCGGTGCGAGAGTGTTGAGGAGTTCCCGGCACACCTGCGCGGATCCACCGGTGATCAGCAACTCGAAGACGGCGGTGCCGTGGTCGCTGACGATTGCATCGTCGATGTCATCGTCGGTGGAGTCTTCGTCGAGCTGATTTTCGTCAACGTAGCTGTCCGGTTCGGTGACAAGAGCGCCGAGAAGCCGGCCGTCATCGGTTTCGGCGACGAGGGCCAGAGCCATGGACTCAATTTGGAGTTCGATGGTGTCGTCGAAATAGATCTCAGGCGCGTCATCGACTTCGGCCTGCGGGTGTTCAGCGAACAACGCGACGAAAGCGGTTCGATGCTTCTTATTGAGGCGTCGGACTCGGAAGCTCAGTTTCTCGCTCATGCTTGAGCCTCTCGACGATGTTCTGCGTGCTGTCATGCTCCGGTACCGGAACACTCGAATTTATCATGCGGGCCAGAGCAACACTGGCACTCCGCTCCACACCCCCGCTCGTCCTGACGCTCATCGTCAGGGGAGCATACTTCTGCTTCTATTTCTTGATCTCGTGTCGAGACGAAGAGTTTTCGCATGGCGCCAAGGTAGCCCGCTGCCAATGAACGTGGCTAATGTGGCGAGACGTTCGTCTTGCGACCCGAGCGGGGCGAGAAAAACAGAATCGAGACCGATCATGGGAAAACTCGACGGCAGGATCGCGCTGGTGACAGGCGGTTCCGTGGGCATGGGCGCGGCGGATTCGACGCTGCTGGCAGCAGAGGGAGCCCGGGTCATCGTGGCCGACATAGCCGATGACGCCGGCCAGGCGCTGGCGGATTCGATTGGCGGCGTCTACCGACACCTCGACGTGGCAGACGAGGCGCAGTGGAAGCAGGTGGTGGCCGACGTCGACTCCACCGTCGGTCACATTGACATCCTCATCAACAACGCCGGAATCGTCGCGTTCACGCCTGTTGCCACTACAGAGTTGGAGGAGTGGAACCGCGTCATCGGCATCAATCTGACCGGAGTCTTTTTGGGCATCCGCTCGGTCGCTGAATCAATGAAAGCTGCCGGCGGAGGCGTCATCGTCAACGTGTCGTCCACCGCGGGAATCATGGGCTACTCCAACCTGAGCGCCTACGTTGCCAGCAAGTGGGGAGTGCGCGGACTTACAAAAGCCGCGGCCCTGGATCTCGGCGCTGACAACATCCGCGTAGTCTCGGTGCACCCGGGCGGCATCCGTACACCGATGACCGCCGGTATGGAAAGTTTGGAGATGTACGCCGGGCAGCCGATCCCGCGCATTGGCGAGCCTGAGGAGGTGGCGAAGCTGATTCTGTACCTGGTCGCCGACGCAACCTACTCCACGGGCACCGAATTCATCGCCGACGGCGGTGCGACGGTTGGGCAAGTCCTGAACGTGTGAGCGTCAGGTCGCCGGTTTTGATCCCTGCGGAGTGACGACCACCTTGCCGAGCGCACGCCCTTGGCCCACGTAGGCGAGTGCCTGCGGCACCTGGTCGAGCGTGAAGGTGCGACCGACTCGGATGCGGAGGTCGCCGGCGACAGACAGCTCGGCGGCGGGCATGAAGTGAACCGGTCCCTGTCTGAGGGCAGGGACACCCATCCGGCGCCCGGTCAGCAGGCCAAGCGCAACGCCGATCGTCGCGACCCCCAGAAGCGTGGGCACTGCTCCGCCAACGCAGAAATAGCGGCCGTCCGAAGCAAGCGCCTACCGGGACTGAATAGTCCAACTTGACGATTTGCTGCTTCAGTCGCTTTGTCTCGGCCTGCGCGTCAGAGGCCGTTTCCGAAAGGATGGCACAACACGGTCGGGCAAATGATGGGATTTCGATGGGAAGTTTTTTTTGGGATTTTCCATCTTCTCGGTATTGCGGTTTGCTGTCCGTGCCGCTTGGATGCTGGAGATGAATGGTTCTCATGTCCCGAGTCAATGATGCGCCGGTTGTCGCGGTTCCCGTCTCCCGCGCGACAGGGGTTATGGTCGCGGTGCTCCGCGTCGGTGTTGCACTGATGTGGATCCAGAATGTCGCCTGGAAGATCCCTCCGGACTTCGGCCGAGCACAGGAGAACGGACTTTACTCCTGGGCGAGCGAGGCGATCGCCCATCCTGTTCTACCGCCCTACTCCTCACTCGTCGAAGCCGTCATCCTGCCCAATATCGAGGTCTTCGGGTGGTTCACCCTCCTCGTCGAAGGCGGACTCGGGGCTTTTCTGCTCATCGGCCTCGCCACGCGTTTCTGGGCTGTCGTCGGCATCGGCCAGACCCTGGCAATCACGCTTTCAGTACTTTTCGCCCCGAACGAATGGCACTGGTCGTACTATCTCATGGCGCTCGCTCACCTCGCGATCTTCGCGACCGCAGCTGGGCGAAGCTATGGAATCGACGGTGTCCTTCGCCAGCAGTGGGTGCAATCCTCAGGGCGCGCAGCCCGACTGATGATGAGGCTGTCATGAGGCGATCACCAGCCGGCTCGAGCGTCTTCGACCGCGCTAGCGTTCTTCTCGGCCTGGCCTCACTTGTGTTTGCGGGCTTTGTGTTCGGCGCCCAGCTTCCGACCGAATTCGACTTCGTGCACATCGGGGCAACTGGTGCTGTCGTTCTACTTGTGAGTGGCGCACTCGCCATCGCCGGCGGTACCACTCGGCGCCCCGCGCTCTACGCTGCCGCCGGTGTTCTGCTGACCGTCGCCGCGCTCGTGCAACTCGCAGGGCTCGCAGCGTCTTTCAGGCCGCTGGGGGGCGACGCCTCTACCATGGCGGTCACCGGTGGTCTCGGCATCGGGCTTCTCATGCTCGCCCGCGCTGTCCGTTCGCTCATTCGCACCCACGATTCCGACGAAAGGTAAGCCTCAATGGACCTGAATTCACGCGTTCAGCCCGTGCTCGACGTTGCACGAACTCACGCCCACGCAGTAGATGCGGATGGGCGTTTTCCACATGAGGCCGTGGCGGCCCTGCGCGAGTCCGGTTTGCTCGGACTCACTCTGCCCACTGAGGTTGGTGGTCTTGGTGCGGGGCCACGCGAGCTCGTTGAGGTCATCAGCCAGCTTGCGGGAGCGTGCGGGTCGACCTCCATGATCTATCTGATGCATGTGAGCGCTTCCATGCCCGTCGCAGCCGCACCGCCAGCGGGGATGCCCGCACTCCTCGAGGATCTCGCCAGCGGTCGCTCTCTTGCCTCCCTCGCGTTCTCTGAAGCGGGTTCCCGCTCACACTTCTGGACTCCGGTGTCGCGCGCGACCTCGACGTCAGACGGAATGCATATTTCTGCGAAAAAGAGTTGGGTGACCTCCGCAGGCCACGCGGATGTCTACATCATCTCTACCGGGACTGCGGATGCCGAGACCGTCGACCTGTTCGCGGTCCCGGCAGATAGCCCGGGGCTCAGCGTTGACCGGCCGTGGAGCGGTATGGGATTGCGTGGGAACTCCTCGAGCCCGATGACCATCGACATGGATTCTTCCGAGGGATTCCGTCTCGGGACGGCCGGTAGCGGATTCGGGCTCATGATGAGTTCTGTTTTGCCGTGGTTCAATCTCGGCAACTCGGCTGTGTCTATCGGGCTCAGCCGTGCGGCCGTCGAAGCAGCGGTGAGGCATACGGTGGGAACCCGGCTGGAGCATCTCGACCAAAGCCTGTCAGCGCTACCGACAATTCGGGCGCAGTTGGCGAAGATGTCAATCGATCTCGCGAATGCGAGCGCGTACCTTGATCGGGCCGCTGGTCGCGTGGCTGACCCGCAGGAGGATACCCCCCTATTCGTGCTCGGCAGCAAGGCATCATCGAACGATGCCGCACTGCGAATTACGGATGCCGCGATGCGCGTCTGCGGCGGTGCGGCGTTCTCGGAGCACCTGCAAATAGATCGGTACTTTCGCGATGCCCGCGCGGGCCACGTGATGGCTCCGACATCCGATGTGCTCTATGAGTTCTACGGCAGGGCAATCACTGGCCGCCCACTTTTCGACGCCCCGGAAACCGCCGCGGCACCCGCCGCCCAAACTCGTGACACTGCCTCTGCGGGTGCTGCAGCATGAGTGCGCCCCTGATCATCGGCTCCGTTGCGTACTCTCCCAATGTCGTACCCATCTGGGAAGGGATGCGAGACTACTTCGCCGAGACCTCAACGCCGATCGACTTCATGCTGTTCTCAAATTATGCGAGTCTGGTGGACTCCCTCATCACGGGAACAATCGATCTCGCGTGGAATACCAACCTGGCCTGGGTGCGCACCGTCGCCCAGACGGATGGAGCATGCCGTGCACTCGCGTCCCGGGATACGGACCTTGTGTTCCAGACGGTGTTCGTCGCCCGAGCAGGCAGCGGTTTCACCGGGCTGGAGAGTCTTCGTGGACGTCGACTTGCCCTGGGGTCACGCGATTCAGCGCAAGCCGCCATCCTTCCCGTGCATTTTCTGCGTGAGGCGGGGATCGGCGAGACGGATGTCGATCTCACTCGCATCAATAGCGACGTCGGGAAACACGGTGATACGGGCAGGAGCGAACTCGACGCCCTTCGCACGGTGCTCGAGGATCGGGCGGATGCTGCGGCGATCGGCATCAACACGTGGCAAGCGATCGGTCGCGGTGAGCTCCTCCCCGGCGCGTTCGAGTCCTTCTGGATCTCCCCCGAGTACAGCCACTGCACCTTTACCGCCATGCCGTCGCTGACAATCGACCGGTCGGACGAGTGGGTGGCAAACCTATTCGCGATGGACTGGGAGAACCTCGAACATCAGCGAATCCTCGAGATGGAAGGCCTGCGGGCGTGGGTGTCGCCGAAACTTGACGGGTATGCCTCGCTCATCGCGGCCGTGCGGGAACAGAAAGTATCGGACCGATGGTGACCGCGAGCCCTCCGGTAGGCGCGGGCCTGCTCCTCGACCTGGTCGAGAACGTGAGCCGGGTGGCAACAGGCCGTACGGCTTCTGTCGACTTCGGGACATGCGATCGGGACGCCGCCCTGGAACTCATCTCAGCGTGGTGCCTTTCGAGTGGGAATGAGATCGTCAGCATGGTGGGGTCGGCCATCACCGTGCTCCACGGCCGCTCGCCCGACCCGCTCGCCGGGCTCGATCCCGGTCAGCTCCCAGGATCCCGGGTCTGGGTATATACCAATTTCGATTGCAATCTGGCTTGCGACTATTGCTGCGTTCGGTCGTCTCCGAAGGCAGAGCGGAGAGCCATCGGAATAGATCGAGTCCGGCAGATCGCGCACGAGGCTGCAGATGCCGACGTCAAAGAGCTCATCCTCACCGGCGGAGAGCCGTTCTTGCTGAATGACCTCGACGAGTTGGTCAATGCCTGCACGAACAAACTGCCCACGACGTTGCTCACCAACGGCATGCTTTTTCACGGCAGGCGGCGCGAGCGCCTGCGTCGAATGGACCGCTCCCAGCTCGTGCTGCAGATCAGTCTCGACTCTGCCACATCCGAGATCCATGACAGCCACCGCGGCTCCGGGTCCTGGGCCAGGGCCGTCGCGGGCATCCAAATCGCACACGACGAGGGATTTCGAGTCAAGGTCGCAGCCACCTTGCCGGCCGACCAGATGCACGAACTTGCGCCGTTTCACGCCTTTCTCGATACTCTCGGTATCCTGCGGGACGACCAGGTAATCCGCGCACTCGCCCACCGCGGAGTCGCTGAGTCCGGCATAGAACTGACCGTTGACTCGCTCATACCCGAGGTGACGATCACCGCCGACGGCGTTTACTGGCATCCCGTTGCCGCCGACCACGACGACCAATTCGTAACGGGAAACATCTTCCCGCTTGCAGATGCGATCGCTGAAGTGACCCGCCGATTCATCGCGCATCGCCGTTCCGCCAACGCAATCTCGGAATGGTTCCCCTGCGCGTGACCGTATCGGCTCGGCGAGCATCCGCGTGGTCTCGGTTCACCCGGGCGGCGAATTCAGGTGGTGTGTGCAACACCGGTTTGATTTGTTCGATTCGAGATTAGTGTGGCGAGGACTTCTGCGGGCGTTCGGTAGCCGTGGCATGTGCGGGGCCGGCGGTTGAGCTCGGCGGCAACGTTCTCGAGGATCCCGGACTCTCCGGCCTCTGGTGGCACCCTCCGACCTCTGCGGTCGCTGTGTTGCCCGCCCTTACCGCAACGCGGCGGCAACTTCCAAGCGCAACGATCCACGACCTTGAACGTAGAGGGCCTGGTAGATCGTCTCGTGTGACACCTGCATCTCCAGATTCTCCGGATGCTCGACTTTCAGTCGACCCGCAACCTGTTCCGGGCTGAACCGATCGGTGAGCATCACGGTGACCTGTTCCCGTAACGCTAACCCGTCCAGCTTCCGGGCTCTTGGCCGGCGAGCCCTTGCCCAGGTCTGCTCCTGCGCGAGCGAGGGCACATACCGGCCAGTGATTCGGTTTCTGGTCACCTCCCGACTGATCGTCGACGGTGCCCGGCCCAGCGCCGCTGCGATGCGACACACCCCGTGACCCCGGGCGAGCTGGAATCCGATCTCTTCTCGATCTCGCAACGATCAAAGTCCGACACTGGCGACACTGAAATCCTGAACCGGTGATGGCAGCACCTTCTAATGCTCGCTTAACCACCGATACTCAGTAGGACGCGACACCCCCGCGGCCTGCGCCGCGACGGCCACCGACAGCCCCGCGTCCACCCCCTCCCAAAGCCCCGTCTTCCCGGTCCATCTTTCCAGTACAGAGGACGTCCATTCTCCCTGGAAAAGCTAGCCCCAGCGCCACGAGTGGCCTACCTTGGGGACGAGCGGAATGCCCCGGAGGCCAATTCGCTACCGCCGTATGTCGGCGGGCACCGCTATCGAGTAAGGAAGCTCACCGTGGCATACAACGTCGCCCAGAAACTCATCGCGTCGCACCTGGTCTCCGGGGAGATGGTGCCGGGGACCGAAATCGGCCTGCACATCGACCAGACCCTCACCCAGGACGCGACCGGGACCCTGGTCATGCTGGAGTTGGAGGCGCTGGGACTGGACCGCGCGCGCACGGAGGTTTCCGTGCAGTACGTCGACCACAACCTGTTGCAGGCCGACAGCAAGAACGCGGAGGACCATGACTTTCTCCGCTCCGCCTGCCAGCGGTTCGGCCTGTGGTTCTCGAAGGCCGGGAACGGGGTGTCGCACCCCACGCATATGCAGCGGTTCGGCATCCCCGGCAAGACGATGGTTGGCTCCGACAGCCACACCCCGGCCGCCGGCTCGCTGGGGATGCTGGCCATCGGCGTCGGCGGCACCGAGGTGGCCCTGGCCATAGCCGGCGAGCCCTTGTACATCAGGATGCCCGAAATCTGGGGCGTGAAGCTCACCGGGCAACTGCCGCCGTGGACCAGCGCCAAAGACGTCATCCTCGAAATGCTGCGCCGGCACGGCGTCAAAGGCGGCGTCAACCGGATCGTCGAGTACTACGGCCCCGGCCTCGCCACCCTGACCGCGATGGATCGGCACGTGATCGCCAATATGGGCGCCGAACTGGGCGCGACCACCACCGTTTTCCCGGCCGACGATCAGGTGCAAACCTTCCTGCGCGCCGAACAGCGCGAGCAGGATTTCACCGAACTGCTCGCGGACGAGGATGCGACCTACGACGTGACCGGGGAGATCGATTTGGCTTCGATCGTGCCGTTGATCGCGCTTCCCAGCTCGCCCGGCAACGTCGTGCCGGTGCGCGAAGTGGCGGGGCGCCCGGTGGGACAGGTCGTGATCGGGTCGTCCGCGAATCCGGGCCTGCGCGATTTCGCGATCGTGGCCGCGATCACGAAGGGGCGGCAGTCATTCCCCGGCCTGTCCCTCGACGTGAATCCCAGCTCCCGGCAGATTCTGCAGGACATGACCATCATGGGGGCCACCCTGGATCTGATCGGGGCGGGCGCTCGGCTGCATCAGTCCGGCTGTATGGGCTGCATCGGCATGGGCCAGGCCCCGGCGAATGGCAGCATCAGCCTGCGCACGATGCCGCGCAACTTTCCCGGCCGCTCGGGCACCCAGGAAGACTCGGTCTACCTATGTTCGCCGGAGACGGGGGCCGCCGCCGCGCTGACGGGACAGATCACCGATCCGCGGGACCTGCCCGGGCTCTTCGGCTTGGAATATCCCCAGATCACACTTCCGGCGGTGTCGAGCGTGAACCTGGCGATGCTCGAGAAGCCCTTGCCGCCGGAGGAATCCATAGCGGTGCACCTGGTCAAGGGCGAAAACATCTCCTCGTTGCCGGTCTTCGGACCGCTCTCCGAGCACATCGAGGCACCTGTCGCCCTGATCGTGGGCGATGACATTTCGACGGATGAGATCCTGCCGGCGGGTGCGCGCGTGCTCCCTTTCCGCAGCAACGTCCCCAAGCTCGCCGAATTCACCTTCGACCAAGTCGACCCGACCTACCCGACTCGCGCTGCCCAAACCCGAGATACGACCGGCCACATGATCGTCGCCGGTGCCAACTATGGGCAGGGCTCCTCTAGGGAGCACGCCGCGATCACCCCGCGCTTCCTAGGATTAAGGGTGGTGCTGGCGGTCTCGTTCGCACGCATCCACTGGCAGAACCTGGCCAACTTCGGCGCGCTGGCGCTCCAGTTCGCCGATGCGGCCGATCACGATCGCATCGCGCAGGATGACGTGCTCGTGCTCGACGGGATTCGTGAGGCTCTCTCGAACGGAACGGAGATCCTCGTGCGCAACACAACCCGTGATGAGGTCTACTCCGTGCGCCACGAACTCTCGACCCGGCAGATCGAGATGCTCCTCGTCGGTGGCCTCATCCCGTGGCTGCGCACCCGGAGCGCGCGCGGAGCCGCCGTTCCTGAGGAAACCAAATAGGCCCGCGCAGTTTCATTTTGCGGCAAATTTTCATTCTGTGACGGTAACCGCCCCCAGTGCCCGACCGATCTCAATGTCGCATGTCACGGTGAGTACCAGACCAGCCACGAGGGTGTGTCCGTCGCCGGTGATGCCGGCCGGGGAAGTCGCTCATCGTCTGGGCCTTCGCTGAAGGTCGCGCCGCAGCAGCAGCCGTCGATCGTTTCTTGAAGGTGAGACGCAGCTGCCCTCCCCAAGCCAACGGACCACCCCTTCACCATCTAATTGACCTTCAACCCAACCGCGGCACTATGCGCCTAGACCGCGCGGAAAACGGAGATCTACAAGCATGAGATCCTCGAAAATCAGCAGACTCCACGCGCTGGCAGCGTGGCCGACTCCGAACTGAGAACGGGCGGCACCGACCAGCCACGCGCGGCAATCACAGCACCGTTGACACGCGCACAGCGGTAGCGCAGCATGAGGGAAATGGAAGTTGAGAACGACATGCAAAAGAAGTCGCTCACCGCACTCGTGCGCCACCATCTCAATCACGCACGGGACGCATCCAGCGGTCGCAGCGCGGAGACCGTTTACGGCGGCCACGTGCACGTCCTCCGGCAAACGCTGATCGCGCTCCGTGCCGGGCGACGCCTTGGAGAACACGACAACCTGGCTGAAGCAACCGTGCAGGTCCTCGAGGGGCGGGTCGTTCTCACCTCGGGTGGCGCATCGTGGTCTGGATGGCGCGGGGACCTGATCACGATGCCGCCGGGCCGCAACTCGCTGGAGGCTGTCGAAGACGCGGTCATCCTGCTCACCGTGGCCAAGCTCATCGCTCCGGCGCGGCGTCCTCCGCCGATTGCACTCGGCAAGCCGACGGCAGATGGGGGCCGTGACGGGACGACCAAGGGGACGGAAACCATCGTGCTCGACGCCCGCACCATCCCGCACGCCATCCGGCACGCGGCCGTCTTCGGCGCGCTCGACGCCGTTGTGCCGGGGTTCGCCCTGGACGTGATCGAACCGCACGACCCCCAACGGATGCTGGCGGAACTTCAGCAGAGCCAGCCAAACACTTTCGACGTGAGCTACATCGAACGAGGCCCGGAGCTCTGGCGGGTGCGTTTCAGCCGCGCATAACCGACAGAGCCGACCGGTGAATTCGGGGAAGTTGTTGGTGGCCAGGAGGCGTTCGATCTCTTGGCGGCTGTCGTCGCGCCAAGTGAGTCCGTTCCACTCCAAATATTTCCCCACCTTGACCGCCAGAATCGTCAACACTACGCGGCACGCTGAGGAGCACCCAAACCACCTGCATTTCCAGTCAGGAGAACCGAATTCCCGTGGAGTAAACGCGATGGGGAGACCATCCCTGCGGATGATCTCCCCGGAAACCGTGTGAATGGCGACTAGCTGAAGGAATCTCCACAGGCGCAACTGCTGCCCGCGTTCAACAGTGGAGACCCAGGCAGATCAGTCACCAGCTGCGGATCGATTTTCCGGGACAGCCCGAGATGAACGTCGTGCACGAAAGTATCTATCGGGCTCTGTATTCGCCGCACGCAAACGGGCTGTCCCGGGGAATGGCCCGTCACCTCCGAACCGGGCGCCGCGGGCGTCTGACCCACCGTCACACGACGAAACGGCGTTCGAGGTTCTCCGGCCCGCTGCTGGGCGAGCGCCCCGCTGAGGTCGACAACAGACTGGTTCCCGGCCATTGGGAAGGCGACCTCGTCTGCGGAACCTTTAACCGTTCAGCCATTGCGACCCTCGTGGAACGCACCACTGGCATGCTCTGCTCGTGCACCTGAACGGCAAACGCGACGCCACCACCGTCCGTGAACGCGTCGGTCAGGCCATGTCAGGGCTGCCGGCGCACCTACGAAAATCATTGACCTGGGACCAGGGTTCGGAAATGGCTGAGTATCTGCAGTTTCAGACCGAGACGAACATCCCGGTCGCGACGGTGATTTCCTGGTGTCGGGATATCTCCGCTCCCTGATCCCAGGTCGTCGAACGGCGCAGCCTGCGTCGCGACGGCCACCGACAGCCCCGCGTCCACCCCCTCCCAAAGCGACAAACGAACGCTCAAAGGCGACAACGGTCGAGCCATCAACAACACCCCACAGAACTCAGGTTGGTGCGCTCACCATCTGAACTCGCCGACGACCTCATTGGCGTGATGTCCACCTTGCCGACGGCACGCCCTTCTCGGGTCATCATTGTCGACGTAGCGTAGGCGGGTGATTCCCGGCGGCACGGCCGACAAGCTGCACGACCCCCTCGTGCAATTCATCGCGTCGCTGGCCGCCGGGGTTACCTGCATCTGGGGTCAGGAAGACGATGTGGAGCGCTCCTGTTTATGGGAGGACATGCCCAGCGGTCGTGAAGAGGCGGTACCACTCCTCACGGCTGAGCGGAATTTCGGACCCTGCGGCAGACTCCACAACTCGCGCGGGCTTGGTCGTCCCCAGGACCACCTGAATGTTGGCCGGGTGCCTGGTGATCCAGGCGACCGCGATCCCCGTCGGCGTGGCCCCGTGGGCGGCGGCGATGTCATCGAGGGCGTCATTGAGCGGGCCGTAATTCTCCCGGTCGCCCACGAACACGCCGTCGAAGATGCCGCTCTGGAACGGCGACCAGGCCTGCAGGGTGATGTCGTTCAGTCTGCTGTACTCGAGGAGCCCGTTGTCGCGGTCAATCGACTGGTCCAGCCCCGCCATGTTGGCAGCAACTCCCTGCGCGATCAACGGTGCGTGGGTGATGCTCAGTTGCACCTGGTTGAAGGCCAGCGGCTGGTTGACCGAACGCTTCAGCAGTTCGATCACCCCGGGCGTCTGGTTGGAGACACCGAAGTTGCGCACCTTTCCCGCGGCGTGCAGCGCGTCGAACGCCGCAGCAACATCCTCGGGCTCGACCAGAGTGTCCGGACGGTGCAGCAGCAAGATATCCAGGTAGTCGATGTTCAGCGCCGCGAGAGACTCGTCGACCGAGCGGAGGATGTGCTCCTTGGAGAAATCGAAAAAGCCCTGACGGATGCCGACCTTTGACTGAATGATGACCGCCTCACGCTCTGCGTCCGTTAACGTGACCGCGTCACCGAACCGCTTTTCGCAGCCGTGCGCGCCACCGTAGATATCGGCGTGATCAAAGAAATTGATGCCGGCATCCCGCGCGGTGCCGACGAGAGCGCGGATCTCCTCATCGTCCATGTCCGAGATCCTCATCATCCCGAGAATGACATTGGATGCCTGCAGATCCGTACGTGGAGGGTTGTATATCTTCATCAGACCATCCTGCCCTACTTCGAATTTCTGCCAGCTCGCGCTCAAAGAAAAACCAAGGGGGAAGAGGGAGCCGAGAACCGAGTGAACTTTGCACCGTCAACGGACGCATGGAATCGTCAAAAGTGGTCGAGAGCGTGTTGGATCTGTCTTCACAAACAGCACTCATCTTGGGCCATCGCCTAGGTGGTGGTGAACCGATCTACTCGAAGAAGGTTTCCTGAGATAGACCGGCGGCGTTTGCGGACGAGAAGAAGTCCCGTCAGGAAGAGCAGAGTCGCGAGAATTATCGGTTGGCCAGGGTCGGCGCCCGTGGCTGCGAGAGATCGACCAGCATCGACTGGCGGGCCGACTACCACGCCGACCTTCACTGTGGCAGTGGCGGTGTCGCAATTGCCGTCAACGTCACAAACTTTGTAGGTGAAGGAGTCGGTGCCGGTGTAGCTGGAGTCGGGCGAATAAGTTACCTCTCCGGCATCAGGGTCAACATCGACGGTGCCGTGGCTGGGTCCGGCAACGATCGAGACCGAAGTCGGGTCAAGATCACCATCACGGTCAGTGTCATTGCCGAGGACATCGATGACTACTGGTTTGCCGGTAGTCGTGGTCACGTCGTTGTCTGCAGCAACTGGTGGCGTACTGGTTGCCGGAGGAGCCGTAGCCCTGACTGTGACGATTGCGGTGTCGCAACGGTCTGTGGTGTCGCAGATCTCATACGTAAACGTATCGGTCCCCGTGTACAACGAGTCCGCGGTGTATCTGATCTCACCAGAAACAGGGTCGACCGAGAAGACACCGTGTGATGGCGCCACAGTCACCGACACGGTCGTGACATCGAGATTTCCGTCGACGTCCGAATCGTTGTCCGCGACATCAATCAATAAGGTGACACCGGAGACGGCCGGCGAGCTGTCATCAACAGCCACCGGCGAAGACTGAACCACCGGAACTGCAGTGACGTTGAGGGTCACCGTGGCGGTGTCACACACCGGT